>DATHUV010000142.1:0-7366 GCA_035461905.1 Acidimicrobiia bacterium
GAACCGGGCCCCGGCTTCACCGGCCCGCTTTGCCTCCGCCGCGGCCTCCGTCCACGCCCCCTGGAGGCGGAGGATCTCCGAGCGATGGGCGAAACACTGGTCGGTGAAGGCCACGAGATCCGGCTGGTCGCCGCACCAGTCGGTCAGCGATCGCGTCCACGTTGCGGCGCGCCTGATCGCGTGTGTCTCGTAGCAGCCCTCTAGGACGCTGCAGTACACGATGCCTGTGACCATGGGGTTCATCCGGGCGCTCGTCGCCGACACCATGACCTCGTCGAGGAGGCGCAGCCCCTCTGCGGTCCTCGACAGGCGGAGCAGGGCCCGGCCCTGGGTTTGGGATGCGAGGGCCGTGAGGTCGGGATCGTCGAACCGCCTTCCGATGTCCGCGGCCTTGGAGCTGAGCGTCGCCACGTCCTCGAACTCACCGGCCACCACATGGCGCAGGGCTCGCGGCAGTAGGAGGTACCCACGCTCGACGCAATCCTCTGGAGCCGTTTGAAGGAGGCGTTCGGAAGCCTCCACCCATCCGCTGGCCTGTGGGATCTTCCCACGACTTGCCAGGTTGGAGGCCAGCCACAGTGCCGCCCGGGCCGCACGAAGATCGTCCCCCTCGGCGACGTAGGCGTGATGGGCTCGCTCTTGGGTCGCGAGCATCTCAGGGACCTTCCCGAGCATGTACGCCGAAGTAGCGAACAGCTCGAGGTCGGTCGCCCCGAGCGGATCAGCTGTATCGGCTTCGGTGAAGGCCGTGTAGGCATCGGTCCAGCGCCGCTCGGTGTACGCCGACCTTGCCCTTGCAAGGGGACTCTCTCGCTCGAGGTCGTCGGTGTTCGCCACCCGTCCACCGTACTCGTCCCGGTCACAGCTACCCGCAACAGCCGCGTTTCTGCCTCGAATCGGTTCCGTGGGGACGGCAGAGGAGCGAAGCGACGATGCAGGGGGATCCCTGTCCGAAGACTCACGCCTCGGCCCGGTTCCCGCTGCGTGCTCGCAGCTCGTGGACCCCCCTGGCTCACTTCGTTCGCCCGTCCCCCGAGAGTCTTGATGTCTCCCACGTGAGCTGACCGTCTGAGGCCCTGAACCCCAGCTCGTAGGCAGAAGGCCGCCGACCATCACTGATCGGGCTCCAATCGTGAAGGAGGACGAACGGCTTGAAGGGAGGACCTTCCTGGTCGTGATCGTGGTTGCAGTTGGAGAGTCACACGACGATCATCCTGTGACTCGTGCGTACCCGATCGGTGAGGTGTGAATCATGACCGCGATGATCGATCGGGGGGCCCTCCAGCACTTCACGCTTCGCTTTCTCGATGCCGATCTCGAGGACCGATATCAGGTCGAGGAAGGAACCGCCGGTCTGGCTGGCTATCGGATCATCACAGGAGCGACGGTGGTGATCTGGGTCATTGCTGCCGTGCTCGTTCCGATGGGTACCGACATTTCACCAGGCAGGGCCACGACAGTGGGCATCACCATGGCACTCGTCGGTCTTGCGTGCTTCCTCGCCTCCGGGTGGGCGAACACCATGAACCGGCAGCATGCGCTGGCCTCGCTGCTGACGTCTGCCAACGGCCTTGTCATCCTTGCGCTCGGGGCGTCCACCGATTTCATCACCGGCTATGCGATCGCTGCGATCATGCTGCTGTTCCTCTTCGGGTTCGTCTCTCGTACCCGGTTCGTTCACGCCTCCGTGAGGACACTCGTCATCGGAGTCGGACTCGGCGTAGCCGTAGCCACGTACGGGGGCACCGGAAGCCTGCTCCTTGACGTCTTCTTCTTCCTGATCGCCGCACTGGCCAGCCTTCTCGGCCTGCGTCTGATCGAGAGGAACCGGAGGGTGTCCTGGCACCAGAGGCTCGTCATCGAGGAGCAGGCCCGAAGTCTCGAAGTTGAACGGAGTGAATCCGAGCGTCTCCTTCTCAACGTGCTGCCAGCCTCGGTCTCTGCGCGCCTGCGGAGTGGGGAGCAGCCGATTGCCGACGATTTCGTCTCGGTGTCGGTGATGTTCGCCGACATCGTCGGGTTCACCCCTATGGCAGCGAGGATGAGTGCCGTCGAGGTGATCGAGATGCTGGGAGAGCTGTTCTCCAACTTCGATGATCTCGTCTCGGAGCGAGGTCTCGAGAAGATAAAGACGATCGGCGATTCGTACATGGCCGTCGGCGGGCTCCCGGAGCCGATGGACGACCACGCGGTGCGAGTCGTCGATCTCGCCCTCGCCCTCGTCGAGCGTGCATCATCATCGAGGTACTTCTCAGAGCTGCAACTTCGCGTCGGGGTCCACTCGGGTCCGGCAGCGGGCGGAGTGATCGGTACGAGGAAGTTCGCGTACGACGTCTGGGGTGACACGGTCAACCTCGCTTCGAGACTCGAAACGTACGGAGTCCCGGGACGGGTCCACGTCAGCGAGGAAACGAGGGCGCTCAGTGAGGCTGCGTTCGAGTTCGAATCGCGCCCACCCATCGAGATGCGCGGTGTCGGAGTCAGGTCCACCTACCTCGTGATCGGTCGCCGTCCGATGGAAGCCGTGGATTCAATCGACGAGGGACGCGCTCTGCGCTAGCTGGCGGAGGGAGTCCCAACGCCTCGTGGGTTGCGATACGCTGGGAAACATGGTGAGACTCATTCGAGCCGGGTTCGCGGGGGCGGCCGCAGGGACACTCGGCACGTTGGCGATGGACCTGGTGTGGTATCGCCGGTACCGAGCCGGCGGGGGCACCCAGCCGTTCACCGCCTGGGAAACCTCAGAGGGCACGAAGGGCTACGAGAACGCCGCTGCGCCCGCCCGTACCGCCAAGGCGATCGCTGACATGGTCGGGGTCACGCTGCCCGACTCCTCCGCTCGAACGGTGAACAATGTCGTCCACTGGATGACGGGCATCGGGTGGGGCAAGGCACACGGGCTGGCGTCCACCACCTTGGGAACCTCGACGTCGCTTCTCGGCCCGCTCACGGGCGTCGTCGCATGGTCGACCAGTTACGTCGTCCTTCCCCAGCTCGGGGTGTACAAGCCGATGGGTGAGTACGACCGTGACGTCCTGATCCAGGACCTCACCGCCCACCTCGTCTATGGCACAGTGATGGGCGTCACCTACCGACTCCTCAGCGGGGCGAGGCGCGGTTGAAGCCACGGCTGAGGGGGTGGTTGCACTTCTGTGCGGCGCCGCTGGCCCTCGTGATGGGCCTCGGTCTGCTCGTCGTCACTCCGAGTGCCGGGCTGCGCCTCGCCGTCGCCGTCTACGTCGCGACCACCGTGCTGCTGTTCGGTGTCAGCGCGGCGTACCACCTCGGGGCTGGCGGTCCCCGCACGAACGCGTTCCTCAACAGGCTGGACCACGCAAACATCTATCTGTTCATCGCAGGCAGCTACACGCCTTTCGCTGCCGCCCTCGACGATCGACGCACCGGCACCGTCATGCTGGTACTGGTGTGGACCATCGCCATCGTGGGGTTGGTGGTCAGGGTGTGGTGGCGGCGATCGCCGCGGTGGCTGGCCGTGGGTTCGTACGTGGCACTCGGTTGGGTGGCGATCTTCTTCCTGCCTGCCATCTGGAGTGACTTCGGGGTCGCCGTGGTGGGCCTCGTGGCGCTGGGCGGCCTGCTCTACACGGTCGGCGGCGTCGTCTATGCCCGCAAGCGACCGGACCCGTACCCCGCATGGTTCGGGTACCACGAGGTCTTCCATGCACTCACGATCGCCGCGTACCTCGCACAGTTCGTCGCCATCGCGATGGTCGTCACCTGACATGTCGAGCATCGGCAACGATCGGACCTTCTCCGAACGCAGCTCCGGGTAGTGTCCGCCGGTGCCAGTGATCTCTCACATCCGCACCTGGTGGGAATCCGTCCTGTCCATCGGCGCGGAACCGACCGAATCCGACATGCGTCGCGGCAAGCGGCGGATCGTGGTCGGGTACTTGGTTCTCGGTGGTGTGACCCGGTTGATTGCCGCGGTGGATCAGTTCGGCCAGGGGTCGCCTGCGGCATGGGTGGATGTTGCCGCCTCACTCGCCGGGCTGGTCCTGCTGGCGGTGCTGTGGCGCAAGCCGGCCTGGTTCTACGGCATCGCCAATGCAGCCCTGCTGGTCCTCCTGCTCGAGGTACTCGCCCAGACTGTCATCCTTGGTGGCTTCGTCGCGTCGGAGTTGATCATCCTGTTCGGGATGCTCTCCGTCGTTGGTGCCCTGATCGTCCTGAGATTGAGGGATGCGGTCTTGTGGGCCATCGCGTTCGGTGCCACGGTGATCCTCGGTGCCGTGCTACCGAACGTCATCGAACCGCTCGAGGTGGTCGAGGGCACCGAAGGAGGTATCGCAGCCACGATCATCGGCGTCACGGTGTTCCTGTTCCTCGGTATGGCGTACTTCGTGCTCCAGCGGAACCGCTTCCAGACCCAATCCGACGACCTCCTTCACAACATCCTCCCCGACGAGATCGCGAAGAGGCTCAAGGCGGATTCGGGGATGATCGCCGACGACTACGAGCACGCGTCGGTCCTGTTCGCCGACGTGGTCGACTTCACCCCGATGTCCGCCCGGCTGTCGCCTCCCGAACTCGTCGGCCTCCTCAACTCGGTATTCACCACGTTCGACGGGTTCGTCGAGGAACTCGGACTCGAGAAGATCAAGACCGTCGGTGACGCCTACATGGTCGCCTCAGGCGTGCCCCGGCCCCGACCCGACCATGCGCATGCCATCGCCGATCTGGCCCTGCGCATCCGGGACTACACGGCGCAGAACACGTTTGACGGGCACACCATCAGCATGCGGATCGGCATCAACTCGGGCCCGGTTGTCGCAGGGATCGTCGGCACCCACAAGTTCGCGTACGACCTGTGGGGCGACGTGGTCAACACCGCGAGCCGCATGGAGGCGGGAGGGATCCCCGGAGCGATCCAGATGACCCCCGCCACCCACGACCTGATCCGAGACGCTTTCGTGTGTGAGCACAGGGGCGTCATCACGGTGAAGGGGAAGGGTGAGATGCACGCCTACCTCCTCGTCGGAAGGCGAAGTAGCGTGGAGTGACACACTTGAACTCGGTGACACTGTGTGATAGTCCTGTCACATGACGACACATGCATCGAAGATGAACACCCAGGGGAGGGTCGTGATCCCCGCGGCGATCCGCAAGGAGATGGGGGTCGACGGACCAACCGAGCTTCTATTTCGATACGAGGACGGCAGGGTGATCGTCGAGACGATGGCCGTCGCGGTCGCCGAGGTCCAACGGATCGTGGCGGCGTATGTTCCGGAGGGGCGCTCACTCGTCGATGAGTTGATCGCCGAACGCAGGGCAGAGGCCGCCTCGGAGTGACCGTCCTCGACGCCTCGGCCATCCTCGGGCTCATCCTTGGTGAGCCGAGGGCACGATCTGTCCTTGACCACCTCGATGGCGCGGCCGTGTCGGCCGTCAACCACGCCGAAGTCGTTGGGAAACTGACCTCGGTCGGGATGCCCTCACCGATCGTCGTGGAGGCCGTCGACCGGCTCGACCTCGACATCGTTTCGTTCACGGAGGTTCACGCCGTCATCACCGGCGAGTTGCGATCCCTCACGTCGGCCATGGGGCTGTCTATCGGTGATCGTGCCTGCCTCGGCACGGCGCTCGACATGGGCGCGACCGTCGTCACGCTCGATCGCGCATGGGCCGACCTCGACCTCGGCATCCCGATCATCGTGCTGACGTAGGTCATTGTCCTCACGCATGAACTCCGTGCCGATCACTGCATGGCTTCGGGCACGTGCCGGCGCGGTCGCGGATCTGCTCCGGGTCAGCCGGTCGCGAACGTCAACTCGATCGTCCGGATCGCCTCGACGGACACGCCCTTGGAGTCGACTGCGGTCAACCGGATCGTCCAGATAGTCCTGCCAACGGCTCCTGGAGCGATGCCGAGGTCGACGCTCGTGTCCTTGCAGGTGGTGATGATCGCAAAGCCTCCGCCGCTGCCCTGGCCCGGGTAGCTGCTGCCGACACAGATGTCGAAGGTGTACCCGGTGTCGGCCGTCGCCGTCCACTTGAAGCGAGTTCCCGCGATCGTGTTGCCGTCCACCCCCCTGGCGAGGCCACTGAGTTCGAAGTTCATCGTGCCGCCCCCGATCCCGGTCGAGACGTTCGCGGGCGGTTTGGTGATGCTCGCCGACGGAGGCTGCCAGCCAGGTTCGAGCTGCTTGACGAGGATCTCGACGGAGTCCGATCGCGTCACACCGTGGAGATCGGTTCCGGTGAGGACGATCTCGTATGAGCCAGGGTTGAGCGCTGTCGACGCGCCGTGCCCGGTGGTCTCCCACACCACGTTCGAGCCTTGCTTGATCTGCCAGCGAACCCGCTCGTCGGCCAATGCCTCGTTGATGAAGATGTCAGGGTCGTGTGTGTATGCGGACAGGTGAAGGGCCGTGCCCTCGTACAGCTCATGTCCGTCCGCAGGGCTGATGATCTGCACGATCGGCGGTTCGTTCTCGATCGTGATGGTGATGGCGTCCGTTGATCCGAGGCCTCGGCGGTCGATCGCAGTTGCCTGGATGAGGTGTTCACCGGGACTCAGGTTCGCTCCGATGGAAGCCGTCTGCGGGGTGGCGTTCAGCTGCCCGTCGATGCTCGACCACCAGGTGAGCGGCAGGGGCTCGCCGACATACGATGCCGCACTGCCCGACAGCGAGATGATCTCGTCGACCGGGAACTCCCCGGATGCCGTGTCGATCTCGACCACCGGGGGGGTCCAGACGACCCCGAGCGCAGCGGCGACAGCCATGTGTGCATCGATGCGTCGGAGGTGGCCGGTGACCAACGGTCCCAGTCCCCCGACGTGGGCCGTGTCGAAGAGGATTGACCGGATTCCGTCGGCGGAGATACCGGGGTCGGCGACCCGCAGGAGCGCAGCAACGCCTGCGACGAAGGGGCTCGCGAAGCTCGTGCCGCAGACCTGGCTGGCGCGGCCGTCGTTCGCGGCGGGATCCGCGTACCCGTACGTGCACATCGGCCCGTAGATCTCCACCGACCCGCTATCGCGCTGGGTCCCGTAGTTCGACCCGGTGGCCCGCTCGGTCGTGTCGACCCCCATCCCTCCCACACACACGACCTCGCTGCTTGCACATGGCAGATAGCGGGCCCCGGCGTCGACGTTCTCCCCTTCGTTGCCTGCGGAAGCGAATGCAACCGTGTCGGCCCATCGCTCGGCGCGCCGGAACGTCTTGTCGTACTGTCGCTGTGTTGCTCCGGGGTTCGTGTTCGCCCGCAGGCCGAAGCTCATGTTCACGATGTCCGGTTTCTCGTCCTTGATGACTTCGCGGGCCTGCTTCATCGTCTCGTATGTGGAGCCCTTGTACGGCATCGAGACGATCTGCACCCATGGAGCAGCCACGCCCGCCGT
>DATHUV010000143.1:0-93380 GCA_035461905.1 Acidimicrobiia bacterium
AACCGAGCATTCAGTGCCTTGATCGTAGACAGTGGGGGAGGCGCAAGCGCCTCCCCCACTGATCAGCCATCCATCAACCGTTGATCAGCCGTCTGATGCCGGTGCGTTGATGAGGCCGTTCCACAGGTAGTCGTAGTACTCGAACACGCCGCTGTTCCCGGTGTGCAATGGGCTCGAAGCATCGAGTCCAGCCGTGAACGATGCGACGACGTCGTTCGCGTCGAACGTCGAGCCGTCATGGAACGTGACACCCTGACGGAGGGAGCACGTCCACAAGGACAGGTCGTCATTCGGCACGCACTCGGTCGCGAGCTGTGGCTGCACGTCACCGTTCGGTGCGTATGAGTACAGCGACTCAACGATCTGGGAGCATGCGCGCAGCGACTCACCGTCGGTCTCGTCCGCGCAGTACAACGAGATGGGCTCGTTGCCCTGAACGAACACCATCGTGTCGCCTCCGTTGTCCCAAAGGTTGAATTGGCTGTCGCCCCATGGGGGAGCGTACGCACCCTCGACCGATGCCAGCGCTGCGTATGCGGCGCCACCATGGGCGATCGGGACCATCGGGATGAGCTCCTTGATCGCATTGTTCGCCTGTTCGTAGAGCGGAGCAGCCTCTGCGGCGCTCGCGGTCTGCGAAGCGGTGGCGAGTGGCTCGTAGATCTCCGGATGCGCGTCGCCGAACTGCAGGTTCGTGTTCGCGAAGTGGAAGTCCAAGAAGTTCGTCACATGCGGGTAGTCGCCGGTCCACCCGAGGAGGTGGATGCCGTCGAGCTCGCCTGCCGAGGACGACTGGATGAACTCACCGGACTCGAGCACGATGACCTGGGCATCGATGTTGAGCGTTTCCATGAGCTGTGCCTGGATATCGGCCGCGACATTGCCCGGCGTCGGCAGGTAGCCGCGGGTCACGTCCCGGTAGTAGATCGCGGTTTCGAACCCGTCCGCGTAGCCGGCCTCAGCCATGAGAGCCTGCGCCGCCGCGACATCCTGCTCCCACCACGACTCGCCCTCACATCCGTTCTCCACGGAACAGGGGGTGAAGTGCGACGCGGTCTCGGAGCCCGGTGGGTAGAACGTGTCGACGATCCTCTGGCGGTCCATCGCGAGTGCAACGGCCTTGCGGACCCTGACATCGTTCCAAGGCTCGAACGTGTTCGTGAAGCCCATGTAGAAGATGTTCGGTTCCGGCTTGTCCAGGAGTACCAGGTTGGCATCCCCCTCGATGACGGAGATGTCCTCGGGTGCGGGGAATGTCATCCCGTCAGCGTTTCCGCTCTGGAGCTCGATGAGCCGTCCTGCGCTCTCGGTGGCCCATTTGAGAACGAGCGTCTGGTGTGGCGCGACAGTGCCGTAGTAGCTGTCGTTCCTCGCATACACGACCGAGTCGCCGCGGATCCACTGCTGGAGTGAGTACGGACCGGTACCGATGGGATTGTCGAGCGGCGAGCCACCCGTTGCCTCGAGGTGCTCTTGTGGCTGGATGCCGAACACGCTGAATGCGATCTGTGACAGGAACGCCGGATGCGGTCCACACAGGTCGAACTCGACCGTGAACTCGTCGGTGGCCGTGATCTTCTCGACGCGGCCGCCGTAGTCACAGCCTCCAGCATCGAGGACGAGGCCTTCGAACCCGGGGTCCGGGGCGCGCGTCGTTGTGGTTGTCGATTCAGCCGGCGCTTCGGTTGTGGTGGTCGTCGTCTCCTCATCGTCGCCGGAATCGTCTCCGGCGCACGCTGACGCAACCATCGCAAGTGCAAGCACCAACATGAACCATGCGGTCGTTCGCTTCATGGTTCCTCCATCTTTCTCCCGTTGTTCGCAGCGTCATGGACGCTGCGAGGTGCTCAAGGTAGCGACCGATGGGATCCGATGTCCATCAAACCTTTAGCTTTTTTCTTGTGGAATCCTTAGCGTTCACCTTAAGTGGTCGGCGGCTCGGTGGTGTCCAGGAGAGATGGACCTCCGAAGGTCACCAGCCGCTTGGTGGTGAGGGTCAGCTGGGATCGGGAAGCCGCTCGTCGGTTTCGGTCCGGAGGGCGAAGGCGTCCCTGGTGCGGACGGTCGCACCGACGACCATTCCCGCCGAGAGGAGGACGAGGTTCTTCACGACGAACTCGCCTTCGACCGTGAGGAGGAGTGGGTTGCCGTCCTGGAAGGAAACCTCGGGCAGGAGCACGAGGACGAGGAATGTCCCCACCATCTGTGCGGCGAAGAGGGCCAACACGGCTCGCAGGGCGATCCTGAACAGGAGGCCGACCCCGACGAGGATCTCGAACGCACCGAGGACCGGCACGACCCAATCGGGGTCGAACCAGTAGACGGTGCTGGCAACCAGATCGGTCACCGGCGTGACGTCGAAGACCTTCAGCGCCCCGAACCAGATGAACACGATGGCGAGCGAGACCCGCAGTGTCGGGATGGACCACCGTCGGAGGAAGGTGGAGATCGTGGTGTCGATTCGGTCGATGGTCGTCATGCAAGCTCCCGTGGTACACCCATTCCCCTGATACGGAACGGGGCCGACGCCGGGATGAGCCCTCCGCGATCGCGAGCTCGGTACCGGACACCGGTGGGCTCGTGATGCTACGGCCCCGTGTAGTGGACCTGCTCCCAACACACCCGGTGGATCTCGAGGTCCTCTGCGCTGACGTCGGTCGTGTCGATGACGATGGGACGTCCGCCCGCCTTCATCCACTGAGTGGGCTCGGTGAAGGTGCCGCCGGATTGTTCGACACATTCGAGGAAGGGCGCCATGAGGGCGTTCCGACTCTCCATGCGGCTGATGGTGCTGACGATGTTCACAACGGTGAGCGCGAGCACGCCGAGGAGGAGGGTGGACACCCACCAGTAGCGGGTGCCTGTCGGTCGGAGCGTGCGTTGTCGTTCCGTCATGTCGTCCACTCAGCCGGAGGCTACCGGTCGGCACCGCTTGCGAGACGGGAGGGCGCCAGGGAGGGAGTCGGTCGAGGCCAGGTGAGACGATCCTGTGGCTCGGCCTCGGACACCACCTCTAGAGTCCGTCATCGAGGGGATGGACACATGGATTCGAATCCGGTGATGGAGTCGTTGGGGAGGCCACTGCGTCTCGCAGTCATCGGTGGTGGACCAGGCAGCTTCATCGGTGCGATGCACCGGTCGGCGGCACGGCTCGACGGCCGGTACGACCTGGTGGCGGCCGTCCTTTCGTCCGACCCCGATCGTTCCCGATCGGCGGCCACCGACCTCGGCATTGCCGATGAACGCGCATACGGTGATGTCATCGAGCTCCTCGAGGCGGAGGCCGTGCGGCCGGACGGCGTGGACGTTGTTGCGATCATGACGCCGAACGACAGCCACCATCGGTACATCGTCGCCGCGCTGGAACGGGGCTTCGATGTCATCTGCGACAAGCCGATGACCAACACCGTCGCTGAGGCACTGGACGTCGTGCATACGGTTCGCACGACCGGACGGGTGTTCTGCCTCACCCACAACTACACCGGGTATCCCCTCGTACGGCAGGCCCGGGCGATGGTGGAGGATGGTTTCCTCGGGACCATCAGGCTGGTTCAGGTCGAGTACGTCCAGGGCGGCAAGGCCCGTGAGGACGATCCTGATCCGGCGGACGGCCTGCCGTGGCGGTACGACCCAGTGCGCGGGGGACCTTCGCTGGTGATGGGCGACATCGGCACCCACGCGCACAATCTGGCGCGCTTCATCTCCCGCCTCGATGTCACCGAGGTCGCGGCAGAACTCGGCCACGTCGCACCAGATCGACTCGTCGACGACTACGGGGCAGTGATGCTTCGCTTCGAAAATGGCGCGAGGGGCTCCATGTGGGTGACCCAGACTGCGGCGGGGGTCGAGAACTGCCTGCGGATCCGTGTCTCGGGCACAGGCGGCACCCTCGAGTGGAGCCAGGAGCACCCGACGGAGTTGGTCTTTCGCCCCCTCGACGGTCCCGTTCGCCTCTTCACGCCGAACGGCCCCGACACCCTCCCGCCTGCCCGGCGTGCTTCACGGATCGTCGCCGGCCATCCCGAGGGGTTCCTCGAAGCCTTCGCCAACGTCTATGCGGACGCCGCTGAGGTGATCGCGGCCCGTCGGGCGGGAACGTCACCCGATCCCCTTGCCCAGTGGTTCCCGAACGAGCTCGACGGTGCGATCGGCGTCCGATTCGTCGAAGCTGCCGTGACCTCGAGCGAGGCAGGTGGCAGGTGGACGAACGCCATCCTCGACCTCGATGGCGACACCTGACGTCGCCGACTCATCCGGACTGGTCGACCCCCATTAGGCTCGCGTGCATGGATGACACGACCCGGATCGCCGCGATGCAACTCTCGCGAATGCGCGGTATGACGGCGATGTATCACAAGCGGTTCTTCTTCGACATCAACGTGACGACGGTTCTCGTGGTGGCGCTGTTGGTGATCGGGTGGTGGCAGGTCCCTGAGGCCTTCCTCCTGGTCCCTGTGGTGGCGCTGATCGGTGCCGTCGCCACGGCGTTCGATTCGTCATACCTCACGTTCGCTCGCTGGTACGCGCGGTACCTCGAGGGCTACCTCAACGATCGTCTCGGTGAGCGGATCCATGTCGCGTCCGAACTCGAGGCCGCCTACCTGTACGAGCTGGGGACTCCGAAGATCGTGACGATTCCGATCACGGGGGAGTTCACCTGGTTCTCGTTCGTCACGATCTTCTACACCCTCGTCGGTGCGTTGTCCTACGCCTTCGGGTTCATTCTCGGCTGGGACACACTCATGGACGCGTCGCCCGCGGTCGTCGCCGTCTACCTCGTCGGTGTCATCGGATTGACCGTGTCTGCACTCGGCTTCGGACTGTGGTGGTTCGTTGGAGGCGTCGGTGAGCGAAGGCTCGAGCGAGTACTCGAGGAGCGGTTCGGCGTCCCGACCGCATCATCCGACAACGACGAGTGAATCGAACCACGTCATCGACAAAGACAAGGCGAGGACGACATGATCGGTATCAGGATCGCAACCGTCACACTGACAGTGGTGATGTTCATCGCGATCGGTGTTTCAGCGGCGACCGGGGACTTCAGTGGTGAAGGATCCCAGCTCCTCGACCTGCCGTGGGGCAGGATGTCGCTCATCGACCTCTACGTCGGTGTTGCGCTGATCTGGGGATGGGTCGTTCTCAGGGAGGCGAAGCTGTGGGTCGCGTTCGCTTGGCTCGCGGCGTTCATCGTGCTCGGCCATGGCGGAACGGCGCTGTACGCCGCGATTGCGAGCTTCCGCACGGACGACGTCGGCACCTTCCTCCTCGGCCACCGAGCCTGACGAGGAGCCGGGGCGCCGGACGCGAGGTCAGCCTGCCTCGCCCGTCGCCGCGAGCCGGTTCAGCTGTGCCGCAATCCCGGCCTCCGCGTGGTCAGCGAGCTCCTTGAACTTCGATCCGAGGAACGGCTCGGCGAGCCGGAGGACGCCCTTGAGCCGGATGTCAGCCGTGTAGGTGACTGCGGTGCCGCCGTCGGAGACCTCGGCGAACTCGAGCGTGTCCACGGCATGGGTCGTGGACCCGTCGCCGACGAGCGTGACCATGTAGTTCGGCTTGTACGCCGTGACCTCATACACCATGGGGAGCTTGCGGTCACCCCACAGGACCATCACGTCGTAGGTCTGACCGAGGCGGGGCCCTGTGTCGTCCCTCGCCACGGAGGACTCCTGGCCGGGATCCCATTCGGGGCCGTTCGAGAAGTCGGCGAGGTAGGCGAACACCTCGTCGATGGGAGCGTCGGTTGTGATTGTGCGGATCAGCTTTGGCATGTCAGTTCTCCGATTGATCGTCCGGTCGGGGATGTGTTTGGGGGGACTTCAGGTATGGTGCAGCGTCGCTCGCCATCTTCTCGAGGAAACGCTGTCGCTTGGACGGGTCTTCCTTCGTTTTCTTCAGACGGTGGGTCGGGCGTTCGGTGCGGTCGTGCCAGAACGATCCAGAGGCGTCCGCCGCCTCGTCCGAGGCCACTAGCCAGACGATCGTGTCGGCGCCCTGCGCCTCGTCGCGCAGGAACGGTCCCGTGATCTTCCGGAAGGTCGGGAGCGACGTCTGCACCCCTGCGGTGTCCACCCATCCTGGGTGCATCGAGTTCACCGTGACGCCCGTTCCGTCGAGCTCGTCCGCCCACTCCTCGGCGAGAACGACCTGGCCGCGCTTGGTGCGGGCGTAGGCATCGGTCCCGTCGTACTCACCCATGTCCGATTGGAGGTTCTTCACGGTGAGCCCCTGGGAGTACATGCCGCCTGAGGAGACCATCACGATCCTGGCTGGCGCCGACCCGATCATGACAGGAAGCAGGGTGCGGGTGAGGACGTACTGCCCGAGGAGGTTCGTTGCGTACGTGATCTCCCAGTCCTCCGCGGTGACGGTTCGTTCGTGGATCATGATCCCGACGTTGTTCACGAGGCCGTGGAGCGGATGGCCCGACGCGGTGTAGTCGTCGGCGAGGCGCCCGATGTCCGCCATCAGTGACAGGTCGGCCAGATACGGGATGACCGTGCCGGTGGCGTCGGACACGAGTGCGTCGAGTTTGTCGACACTCCGGCCGACCGCATGGACGACGGCGCCGTTGTCCGCGAGGCGCATGGCAGTGGCTCGGCCGATACCGCCGGTCGCTCCGGTGACCATGACGTGCTTTCCGTCGACGCCGGGGAACCGCTCATCCACTGAGAGCCCCCGCGCGGAGAAGCCGATCTTGGAGTAGCCGGCGAGTGTTGCGTCGAGTGCTGAATCGAGAAAGCTCATGCCCTGACTCTACGGACCGGGAGGAGTACTCGGATGCCGGCGCTTCGAGTGGGCCCTTCGATCGCTCATCCGCACGGACCCCCGATGCCGTATGACGAGGTACCCCTCGTGAAAGGTCCTCGTTCGATGCGGATTGCAGTCGTTGGCTCAGGTATCGCCGGTATCGGCGCCTCGTGGGCGTTGAGCCAGGTGCACGACGTCGCCCTCTTCGAGGCGAGCGATCGGGTGGGGGGCCACAGTCGAACGCTCGATATCGACGTCGACGGTGTGACACTTCCCGTCGACACGGGCTTCATCGTGTACAACGAGAAGAACTACCCGAACCTCGTCCGGTTCTTCGACACGCTCGGGGTGGAAACCGAGGCGAGCGACATGTCGTTCGCCGTGTCATCCGAGGACGGGACGGTCGAGTACGGAGGGAGGGCCAGTGCGATGTTCTCTCGGCCGGGAGCCCTCCTCGACCGGCGCATCTGGGATGTCGTTCGCGGCATCAACCGATTCCGGGCCGAGGCTGACCGCCTCGACCGAGGACTTGTCCCTGACGACATGACCGTCTCCGAGTACCTCGCCCATCGCGGGTACCCCGCCGGGTTCGGCTCGTACTACCTCCTGCCCCTGGCATCTGCTGTCTGGTCGGGCACGCGCAACAACGCCCAGGACATGCCCGCACGCACATTCCTCGGGTTCTTGAACAACCATGGCCTCATCCGAATCATCGACCGACCACAGTGGCGGACCGTGACAGGTGGATCCCGTGCCTATGTGGAGCGGGCCATCAAGGAGGTCACCTCCGTGCACACGGACCGAGGAGTCGTCGCCGTGCGGCGCGGCGGCGCCGGCGTCGATGTCACGGACGTCCACGGTGTCATCGAGACGTTCGACCACGTCGTGTTCGCAACCCACGCCGACGTCACGCTCGACATCCTCGGCGGAGGTGCCACCGAGGACGAGCGTCGGGTCCTGTCGACGTTCCGGTATGACCACAACGAGGTCGTGCTCCACACCGACGTCTCCGCGATGCCGAGACGCAGGCGGGTGTGGTCGTCGTGGAACGGCATCGAGCGCGTCGGCGACGACGGGTCACGTCCGGTCTCGGTGAGCTACTGGATGAACCTCCTCCAGAACCTCGACATCGACACCGACGTCATCGTCACGCTCAATCCCGGCGGAAGCGTCGATCCCTCGAAGGTCCTCGACCGCTGGGTGACGATGCACCCGCAGTTCGACGTCGCCACCGATCGCGCCCAGCGAGAGTTTCCTTCCATCCAGGGTCGGGACAGGGTCTGGTTCGCGGGTGCGCACCTCGGGTACGGATTCCACGAGGATGGTCTCCAGTCGGGGCTGACGGTTGCCGCTTCCCTCGGTGCTCCCGCTCCGTGGCACGACGACGTCGTGCCGGTGTCGACGGCTGCGGTCCATGCAGCACCCTCCAGGCAGTGGGCACTCGCGTGAGCGCCTCTGCGATCTACGAGTCGGTCGTGCGACACCGACGATTCCAGCCCATGGGGCATCAGCTGAGATACGCGGTGTGGTCGCTGCTGGTCGATCTCGACGAGATCGACGATGTCGCCAGGACGATTCCTGTGCTGTCTCACAACAGGTGGAACCTCGTGTCGTTCCACGACCGCGACCATGGACCCCGCGATGGGTCTGACCTTCGCACATGGTTCGAAGGTCACCTGACACGTGCAGGCATCGACCTCGACGGCGGCCCGGTGAGGATGTTGGTCTTCCCTCGCATCCTCGGTTACACGTTCAACCCGATCACGGTCTGGTTCGGCTACGACGCAGGCGGAACGCTGCGCGCCGTCCTGTACGAGGTCCACAACACGTTCGGTCACGCCCACTCGCACCTTGCCGTTATCCCCGAGGGCCTCGCCGGCGGCAAGCTGCCTCGACACGGGTTCGACAAGACCCTGCACGTGTCACCGTTCTTCGACCAGATCGGTCGCTACCGGATCTCACTCACACCACCCACGGACGAGTACGGAATTGTGATCGAGTACCTCGACGAGGAGGGAGCGAGGCTCCTCACCGCGACCCAGACGGGTCACAGGACCGAACTCACGACCCGCAATCTCATCAGGCAGTTCTTCACGAGCCCGCTCCTCACCCTCAAGGTCGTCGGAGGCATCCACTGGGAAGCGATCAAGCTGTGGCGCAAGGGTGCCAGGTACCGTCCCGTCCCGGCCCCCCCGATCGAGGAGATCGAGATCAGCTATCTGGCCCTTCTTGCGTAACTGGGTTCCACACAGGGTGGAACCCAGTTACGCAAGAAGGCCGGAGTGGCGCTCCTCGGCGGCGGCGGCGATGTGTCGAAGCATCCGACCGAAGATCGGGCCGTGGAATGGCAGGAGGGCGTACCAGTAGAGGCGGCCGAGCAGGCCCCGCGGACGGAAGAACGCCTCCTGGTGGAGCACGGACCCAGATGGTGTGGGTGCGACGCTCCAAATGAGCCACGCATCACCCGGTAGCTTCATCTCGGCTGCGAGCTCGAGCCGGCTTCCCACGGTGACGTCGGCGACGCGCCAGAAGTCGATCGCATCCCCTGGGCGTATCTCGGTGGGATGCCGCCTGCCCCGACGCAACCCGATACCGCCGACCAGCGTGTCGATGACGCCGCGCAGTGCCCATGCCCAGCCGAACCCGTAGTACCCGACCTCGCCGCCCACGCGGCTGAACGCCCAGTACACGTCATCGGTACCGGCATGGGTGCGAACCGTCCTGCGGTCCTCGAACAGCGTTCCTCCGCTCCAGGATGGATCGGCGCCCATCGGCCGTGCAGGGGACGCCTCGGCGTCGGACCAGCGCGTCGGGGCCTTCAGCCCGTCCGCGATGTCGACCGCAAGCTCCACCGAGGTTCGGAAGTCGATCGGCTCGATGTCGAAGCGATCCAATGCGGACCTGTCCGACACGACGACCTCGTGCTTGAGCGAGTCGACGAGCGGGCGTGCAACGTTGACGGGCAGCGGGGTGACGAGCCCGATCCACAGGGACGACAGACCCGGGGACAGCACGGGGACCGGGATGATCAGCCGCTTCGGGAGGCCTGCGACCGATGCATAGGTCTGCATCATGTCCTCGTACGTGAGCACGTCCGGCCCGCCGATCTCGTAGATGGTGTGGCCGGGCGGATCATCGTCGATGCCGGCAACGAGGTAGGACAGCACGTCGCGGATCGCGATCGGCTGGCAGCGTGTGCGAACCCACTTGGGGGTCGTCATCGCAGGCAGGACCTGCGTGAGGTGCCTGAGCATCTCGAACGACATCGAGCCTGATCCGATGATCACGGCGGCGCGGAATTCCGAGACCGGAACACCTCCGGAGGCCAATGCTTTTCCCACGTCATGGCGGCTCGAGAGGTGCCGTGACAGGGATCCGTCGTCGATGCCCAGCCCGCCGAGGTAGATGATCCGCTTGACCCCCGCCGTGCCCGCCGCCCCGGCGAACCGGGTGGCGGCGATGTGGTCCGTCTCCTCGAATCCCTCGCCACCTCCCATCGAGTGGACGAGGTAGTACGCCACGTCGCACCCGGCGAGCGACTCGTGGAGGTCTTCACTGCGCACCAGGTCGGCAGCGACCACCTCGACCCTGTCGGCCCATGGGCGGTCGACGAGCTTGGCCGGGGTGCGCGCCAGACAAACCACGTCATGCCCGGCAGCGAGGAGCTGGGGCACCAGGCGACCACCGATATATCCGGTGGCTCCCGTGACGGCGATGCGCATGGCGGCCCCTTTCGTGAAGCCTCAGTGTTCGGTACGCCGTTGCTCGAGGGATGACGAGATCGGCGCGCCCCGGTTCCCACCGGACTTGCGGTCCCGGTCTCAGCCCTTGCAGTCGGCGACCCGGTTGTAAAAGGCGAGGAACGCCTCGTACACGCGGCCGGTGGTGACGACGGTTCCGATACCGGGGATGTAGGGGAGGTGACCCCTGGGTGCGTCGAGGGAGTAGATGAGGTCGCCTGCCTCGATCCACTCCCTGCCGCGTACCCATCCGACCTCGCGGCCGAACGAGCGCCAGGTCTCGTTGGTGGCGAGGCTGTCCTTGAGTTCCGTTGCGAGGATTCGTTGCTGCGTGCCGAGGCCGAAGTGGCCGTCGCTCGCACTCGTCCACGCATCGTCGATGGCCACCAGGAGATCACAGTGAAGGAGAGAGGCCTCGTCCGCATCGACGCCGATGAATCCGCCGACGTCTGCATCCTCGATCAGGAGCCTCCGTGTCTCGTCGTCGGCGGCATGCCACTCGCGTGCCTCGAGTAGTGCTCGCAGTGCGGCTGTCGTGTCATCCATGGTCAGCGCCAGACTACCGGTCAGGCGGGCCACGTTCGCGACCACGCCTCGATGCGCTCGATCTCGGTGAATCCGAGGCGCCCGTACACGAGGTTGGACGGGTTGTCCGATCCAGTGCTCACGGTCGCCCTGGTTGCGCCGAGCGCCCACGCCCGACGAAGGCCTTCTGCCATGCACGCCGAGGCGAGGCCGCGGCGCCGGTGGTCGGGATGGGTGCACACCGGTTCGACGATCGCCAAGGCGTTGCGTCGATCGATGACGATCCCTGCATGGGCGGCGAAGGTCCCGTCCGGTGCCTCTGCGATCATCACGAGGTCCGGAACGAACGATGGCGCTCGCTCGAAGTGCAACAGGACACTGGCGTCGAAGGAATGGCCGAAGGCGGCGTTGATGAGGTCGGCGAGCCTCTGCGCGTCGTCGGGATCGCCCGCTCGGGCGGACCGGATCGCATAGCCCTCGGCGTCTGGCAGCTCCGGTGGAGGCGTATCGAGCGATCGCCAGCGCTGCACCGACTCCCAGGCCTCCCTCGTGTAGCCCCTGGCCTCGAGCAGTTGGATCCGATGGAAGTCCCCTGAAACGACGAACGTCGTGAGCCTGGTGGCACCGCCCCCGATCTGCATTCGGAGGTTGGGTTCCGCCCACTCGAGCATCTCGGACTCGATGTCGGCATGGTCCGGGTCGACCTGCAGGTGGACGTCACCTCCGTCTTCGGGATGGGCCACGCCGACGATGTCACCGTCGGGCGTCTCCCAGATCCGAATGTCCTGCATGGGCTCCGCGAGCTGCGCTTCGAGAGTCACAGGGTCGTCGTGCCAGAACCTGCCTTCCCACCGCCGAACCTCCCAGGCCCGGCTCGTTCCTGTGCGGGCATAGATGTCAGCGAGGAACCGCTGCACGGCCATCACGTCGGCAAGACCGTGCAGCGGCCGGCTCTGGACGGTCGATGGTGTCGCAACCGGGTGATCCATCATCCTCAGCCTCAGCGCGAAGTCTATTCCGTCGGCAACCCCGTGGACATGAGCCAGATGGCGAGGTTGCCTCCTGCGACGAGCCGGATCCGATCCACGGTCATGGGCGGAGTCACCGCCTCGTCGAGGCCACCTTCTGCGAGGTAGCGCCGCCAGTTCGAGTAGTGCGTGCGCCCAGCGAGGCGCTCGAGGACCACCGAGAACGCCCGCCACGCGTGGCCCCGCATGCGCCGGGGACCAGCGCGGTAGTCGATGACCAACATGGCGCCATCGTGTGCCGTGACACGAACCATCTCGTCGAGGACGCCCGAACGCATCGCAGGCGCGAGTTCGTGCAGGAGGAGGGATGCGATCACCAGATCGAACGAACCGTCCGGGAACGAGAGGCTCGTCGCGTCCTCGCAGATGAGGTCGGCCCCTTCGCCGAGGCGTTCGGCGGCTACGGCGAGCATCGCAGGGGAGAGGTCGACGCCCGTCACGTTCGCCCCTCCTTCGGCGTATCGCTCGAGCTGGGTTCCGGTGCCGCACCCCACGTCGAGCACTCTCATCCCTGGTGCCGGAGGAGCCACGTCGAGCGCCCGCGACCGCAGCGGCGAGGTGATGGGCTCGAGGATGCGATCGTAGATTCGTGCAATCGTCCCGTACGCATCGTGGTCGGACGTCATCCCGACACCATACGGTGCTTCGCCCTCGCGGGCTGCTCGCCATGCGCGGCCGAGTAGGGTTGCACGCTCCGAATCGTTCGATCGTGAGAAGGAGGAGGCACCCGATGGAACGCCATGGCACAGACGTCGACGGGTTCATCGCATCGCTCCCGGAGGCCAATCGGGCGGACATCGCGGCGCTGGACGAGATGGTCTCCGACGTGATGGCCGGTCACCCCAGGGAGCTCTACGAGGGGAAGTTCTGGGGAGGGTCGGACCAGGAGATCATCGGGTACGGCCGCACCCAATCCCAGCGCTCCGACAAGTCGGGCGTCGAATGGTTCGTCATCGGCCTTGCGATGCAGAAGAACTACATCAGCCTCTACGTCTCCGCCGTCGAGGATGGCCGGTACATCGCCGAGACGTACGGTCCCGATCTCGGGAAGGTGAAGGCGGGCAAGTCCGTCATCAGCTTCACGTCCCTCGATGATGTCGACTCGACCAGGCTCCGCACCATGTTGGAGCGAGCCCGAGACGCATCGACGGGGGCATAACGTGGCAGCACAGGATCTCGAGATCTACATCGCAGGAGAGTGGACACAAGGCACGGGCGATGACCACCACGAGCTGGTCTCCCCGGTGACAGGGGAGCACATCGCCAACGTCCCGATCGCGTCCCCGTCCGACGTCGAGCGTGCACTTCTCGCCGCCAGGGAGGCCCAGGACGAGTACCGACACTGGAGCGCCATCGAGCGGGCCGACCTCATGCACCGTGTCGCAACGGCCGTGTCCGAGAACATCGAGGAGGTCGCTCGAATCCAGACCCTCGAGCAGGGCAAGCCGTACCACGCCGAATCGCTCGACGACATCACCGAGGCGAATCAGTACTTCCTCAACGCCGCCGAGGACGTCAAGCGCCTGAACGGCTCCGTCCTACCGACGTCGGATCGGAACAAGCGCATGTTCACGTTCCCGAGGCCCGTCGGTGTCTGGGCGGCCATCACCCCGTGGAACTTCCCCGTCACGATCCCCCTCGAGTACATCGGTCCGGGACTCGCAACTGGGAACGCCGTCGTGGCGAAGCCTCCCGAGTTCACCTCCTGGGCCCTGCTCGAACTGGCCAAGGCGTTCGAGGCAGCGGGCGTCCCCAAGGGTCTCGTGTCGATCATCCCGGGCGGGGCGTCGATCGGTGAGCAGCTCGTCACGTCCTATCACGTCGACGGTGTGGGCTTCACAGGGTCATCCGAGACCGGGAAGCGGATCCTGGCGATCATGGGCATCAAACGCTCGATCATGGAGATGTCCGGCAACGGACCGACGATCGTCACCGCCGACGCCGATGTCGCGGCTGCCGCCGAGCTCGCCGTCTACGGCGCGTACTACAACGCCGGGCAGGTGTGCTGTGCGACCGAGAAGCTCATCGTGGTGGACGACGTCCATGACGAGTTCGTCGAACGCGCCCGCACCGCCGCGAAAGCCGTCAGGCTGGGTGATCCCTTCGACGAGTCCACCACGATGGGGCCGCTCAACAACGAGGCCACGGCGGCCAAGATGGATCGACACGTGGCGGACGCCCTCGAGCGCGGTGCCGACCTGCTCGTGGGTGGCCGACGTGCCCCCGGGTACCCGACCGACCTGTACTACGAGTTCACCCTCCTCGATGGCGTCTCCGAAACAGCCCTCGTCGCGACCGAGGAGTCCTTCGGTCCCGTCCTTCCGGTACTCACCGCGCGTGATGACGAGCACGCCGTTGCGATCGCCTCCTCATCGCGGCTCGGTCTCCAGGCCGCGGTGTTCACGAGGTCCCTCGGCAAGGCGTTCTGGTACACCGACCGGATCAAGGCGGGGACCGTGATCATCAACGACTCCACCGATTTCTGGGAGACGTTCCAACCTTTCGGCGGTGCCGCGGGAACCGACTCCGGCTGGGGGCGGGGAACGATCGGCGACTTCACCGACCTCCAGACGATGATCGTCGACGTCTCGGACACGACCTGATCGATTCGTCGGTTCGGTCCACTGGTAGCGTGGGAGGGCAGCGAGAACGAGGTGGCTGACGTGTCCGTGCGACGTGTGGCGGTGACCGGGGGAAGCGGCAAGGCGGGTGTCGCGGTGGTGGAGGACCTGCGTGACCACGGGTTCGAGGTGCGGTCGATCGACATCGCCGAGTCCCGCGATCCGGACCAGCCGACTCTCATCGCGGACCTCACGGACCTCGGCCAGACGATCGAGTCCCTCGACGGATTCGATGCCGTTGTCCACCTCGCGGCGATCCCAGCGCCCAACATCGTCCCCAACGGCGAGACCTTCCGAACGAACATGATGTCGACGTACAACGTCTTCACCGCTGCGATGAAGCTGAAGTTGCGGAGGGTCGTCTGGGCGTCCTCCGAAACGCTGATCGGGCTCCCCTTCGAGCGTGAGCAGCCGAGGTACGCACCGATCGACGAGGCTCATCCCCTCCTCCCGGAGTCCCACTACGCGCTGTCGAAGATCGCGGGCGAGTCGATCGCGGGGCAGTTCGCACGCTGGAGCGGCACCGCCCACGTGTCCCTCCGGATCTCGAACATCATGAACCCCGTCGACTACACCGACCGGTTCCCCAGCTTCTGGGACGACCCGCACCCGCGGGCGTGGAACCTCTGGGGATACGTCGATGCGAGGGACGTCGCCCAAGCGGCAAGGCTCGCCCTCATCGGGGACGTGACCGGACACGAGGCCTTCCTCGTTGCCGCGGCCGACACCTGCATGACCACACCGAGTGCTTCGCTGCTCGAGGCGGTGTACCCGGACGTGGAACTGAGGCGACCCGTCGCGGGCAATGAAACACTCCTGGCGATCGACAAGGCACGAGCAGTGCTCGGATACGAACCCGGCCACTCCTGGCGAGATCACGTCGCTGCGCCGTGACAGGACAGGTCGGGCTCAGGGCAGTGGTGTTGGGCGGTGTGGCATGGAACACGATGATCTACCTCGATCGGTTCCCCGAGGCCTCGCCTCATACCGTCTTCCCGATCCGCACGCATCAGACCGTGGGCTCATCCGGAGCCGGTAAGGCGCTGAACCTCGCAGGTCTCGGCGTCAACGTCACGCTGTGGGCGCTCATGGGCGATGACGAGAACGGTCGACGGATCATGGATGTCATGGATTCCGCAGGCGTCACCCTGATGACAGAGATCGACCCGGCCGGAACCGCGCGTCACGTCAACCTCATGGACCGCACAGGCGAGCGCATCTCGATCTTCGAGAACCCTGGATCCCTGAACCATGTGGTCGACCCGACACCCGTAGACGCGGTCCTCGAAGGTGCGGACATCGTGTCCGTGACGATCCTCGATCACTGTCGGGCGTTCCTCCCGAGAATCGACCAACTCGGGTGCGACACCTGGGTCGACGTACACGACTACGACGGCGTGGACGGGTATCACCGCCAGTTCATCGAGGCAGCCGATTACCTATTCCTCAGCTCCGTCCGGCTCGAGGGATGGAGGTCGTTCGCTGAGGCCCGTATCGAGGCGGGATCGCGTGCGGTGGTGGTCACGCATGGCGCAGGTGGCGCCTCCGGTATCGATCCGGATCACGGATGGTGCGATGTCCCAGCCTCTCATGTCGAGCACTTCGTCGATACGAACGGTGCGGGAGACGCGTTCTTCGCGGGCTTCGCCGTCGCGTGGCTCGGAAAGGGAGACCTCGATGCCGCTATGCGCGCAGGTGCCGACAACGCGGCGCTGGCCATTGCGTCTCCGGACCTCGCCTCGGCGTCTCCGGGCAGGGGCCCCAGCCGATAGATCCGAAACGGCCCGTGGCTGCGAACACGTGTCATGGCGTCCATCGACCTCCACTCCTCGTCCGTCCTCGTACTCGGTGGCTCTGGTGCGCTCGGGAGCCGCATCGCCGGGCGCCTCGCTGACGAGGGCGCGCTCATCACGGTCGCCGGCAGATCGCGTGAGCGGCTCGATGCGGTCGCCGCGTGCATTCCGGGTGCGGCGACGTCCGTCTTCGATCTCTCCGATCCGCATGACGCACACACCCCGGTGGACGCAGCGATCGCTGCGCACGGACGACTCGACGGAATCGTCAACGCCGCAGGCGTCGTCGCCTTCGGACTCCTCTCCGACACCGATCCGGAGGTGATCGACGAGGTCATCGCCGTCGACCTCACCGGTCCCCTCCACCTCTACCGCTACGCGATCCCGCGGATGGACGGAGGCTTCATCGTGAACCTGAGCGGGATCGTGGCAACGATGCCGACCGCCGGCATGGCAACGTACTCGGCTGCGAAGGCCGGGCTGTCCGCAGCGACGGTGGCCCTCACCCGCGAGCTGCGACGGATCGGCATCACCGTGATCGATGCCAGGCCGCCCCACACCGAGACTGGCCTCGTCGACCGCGCGATCGCAGGTGAAGCACCGAATCTTCCTCCAGGTATGTCTCCCGACGCAGTGGCCGACCGGATCGTGGTGAGCATCAAGCAAGGCGAGCGAGTCCTTGAATCGGAGTCCTTTGACGCTGTGTAGCTGACGCCCCCTGCCGGGACGTCAGCTACGCGGCGACGGGTAGGGTGGCTCGATGCCCGTCACGTTCACCAATGGTCCGATATGGACGGGTACCGGCTCCACGCCCGACTGGGTAACGATCGACGGTTCGACGATTGCGGGCCTCGGCGTCGGACCGCCACCACCCGGCGAGGCCTTCGACCTCGACGGTCGGGCGCTTCTCCCCGGTTTCCAGGACGCCCACGTCCATCCACCCATCGGCGGCATGGCGATGATCCGCTGCGAACTCCACGACATCGAACCTTCCCGATATGAGGCGACCATCGCCGCGTACGCCGAGGCGAACCCAGACAGGCCCTGGATCCTCGGAGGCGGGTGGCCGATGAACGCGTTCGAAGGCGGCATCGCCCGCAAGGAGGTCCTCGACCGCCTCGTCCCGGATCGACCCGTCCTCCTCCATTCGAGCGAGGGTCATGCAGCCTGGGTGAACTCCGCGGCATTGGCGCTCGCGGGGATCGATGGATCGACTCCGGACCCTGCGCATGGAAGGATCGAGCGGGATCCCGATGGCACCCCGAACGGCACCCTCCAGGAGGGAGCGGTCGATCTGGTCGATCGGTACACACCCCCGGACACCCTCGACGACCTGCTCGAGGCGATCATCGCTGCCCAGGACTACCTCTTGTCGTTCGGCGTCACGGCATGGCAGGACGCATGGGTACGCCCAATCGACCACGCGGCGTACCGGGAACTCGACGGACGCGGCGACCTCATCGGATCCGTGTTCGGCTCCCTGTGGTGGAATCGGGACCGAGGTGCCGAGCAGCTCGGCGAACTGATGGCAATGGCGGGCGAAGGGACGCAGCGCTACCGGCCCAGGGGGATCAAGCTGATGGTGGACGGCGTCATCGAGAACGGCACGGGCGCGGTCTGCGCTCCCTACGTCGACAGCGGTGGCCACGGGATCACGTTCCTCGATGCCGACACCCTTTCAGGCATCGTGCCCCGGATCATGGCCGCCGGGATCCAGCCCCACTTCCACGCGATCGGGGATTGCGCGATCCGTAGCGCCCTCAACGCCGTCGCCGCCGGGCGTCCCGAGGATGTCCGGCGCTCGCGACCCCATATCGCCCACATCCACCTCATCGATCCCGTCGACGTACCTCGATTCGCGTCCCTCGGCGTCGCGGCGAACGCCCAGACGCTGTGGGCATGCCACGACGCGACCATGGTCGACCTCACGATTCCCAGGCTGGGCGCGGACCGGGCATCGTGGCAGTATCCGTTCCGGTCCCTCCTCGATGCAGGCGCACATCTTGCGGCAGGGTCGGACTGGTCCGTGTCAACTCCCGACCCATTCGCCCAGATGGCGGTCGCCGTCTCGAGGCGATCGGAGCCGGACCAGGTGCCGTTCCTCCCCGATGAGGCGATCACGGTCGAAGAGGCCCTCATTGCGTTCACCCGTGGAACGGCATTCGTCAACCACGACGAGGGCCGCACCGGAACCATCGAGATCGGCAAAGCGGCTGACCTCGTCGTTGCATCTGACGACCCGTTCAGCGTTGCGGACCTCTCGTCGGTGAGGACGGAGGCGACGTTCGTCGATGGTCGTGTGGTCCACGAGCGTTGAGCGGGCCACATCCTCGGGGTGTTGCTTGCCAATCCGTGAACACGACCGGAATACGGGGTGTCGGGGCCTAGGTTGTCGGGACCGTGCGAAACCGAATCGTCCTCCTTGCAGCAGCGGTCGGCGTGATCGGCGTGGCATGCACGTCGAGCGGCTACGAGTTCGATGGCCTCGTGCCGACCTCGTCGACGGTGGCGGACTCCGATGGTGTCGCCCCTGGTGGTGTCGCCCCGGGTGAAGGGGTCGTTGTGGCGCCGGCTGAGCGGGCATCGGCCAGGAACCAGGTCGGGTACGTCTTCCCCCCAGCGCCGCCCGTCGACACCGGTCCGGCCAATCCTGCGCTCGTTGCTGACATCGAAGCTCTGATTCGAGGACTCGACGTCTCGTTCAACTTCGAGACCCTGACACGCATCGGTGGTTCGGGTGATCCGCGCGCTGCGTGGCTCCTGTCCGACATCCTCAGGTTCGTCGGACGGGGCGAGGTCGAAACCGCGCTCGTGGATGCCTTCGAGGAACTCACGGGTGCCTCGCTGGAGGACGACCCGGTGCTCGGGCGCAGTTCCTGGCAGTCGATGACCGATCATCTCATCGCATGGGACATCCCTGCCCTCGGGGGCTACCCCTCGTGGAAGTCCCAGCTGTTCACGAGGGTCGAACCGAAGTGGCAGGCGTTCTTCGACGATCGCGATGCGCTCATCGACTGGCGGCTCGTGAGCTGGGGAGGTGTCCTGATCGACGACCGCCCGCTCGGAACCGCGACGGGGTGCGTTCGCGGGTGCATCCCTGCCCTCGACGATCCGGCCGTCACCGACGCCGGTGGCGGGAACTGGTACCCGGACGACCGGATCGTGTTCGGGGTGACCGTCAACGGGGAGTCCCGTGCGTATCCGAAGAACATCATGGAGGTCCACGAGATGGTGAACGACACCCTCGGTGGACGACGTCTCGGCATCCCGTACTGCACCCTCTGTGGATCAGCACAGGCGTATCTCACCGACGAGGTACCCGACGGCGTCGCTGAGCCGATCCTGCGGACCAGCGGTTTGTTGTCGCGGTCGAACAAGGTGATGTACGACCTCGTCACCTTCTCCGTGCTCGACACCTTCACCGGCGAAGCCCTCTCCGGTCCACTCCTTGACGCTGGCGTCACACTGTCGCAGACCTCGGTGGTGACCTCGACATGGGGGGAGTGGAGGATCGCGCACCCCGACACGACGATCGTCGCCCGTGACGGCGGTATCGGTCGCTCGTACGACCTCGACCCGCTCGGTGGGCGCGACGACGACGGGCCGATCTTCCCGATCGGGGATGTCGATGACCGGCTCCCCGTCCAGGCCAAGGTGCTCGGCGTCATTTACGAAGGTACGGCGATCGCTTTCGATGTTGAAGCCGCAGTGGCAACGATCGCTGCCGGGGGAGCAGTGGTGTGGAATGACATCGAGCTCGTCGCCGATGGATCCGGTGTTCGAGCGATGCGAACCGACGGGACACCCGTTGCCGCCCATGAGGCGTTCTGGTTCGCCTGGAGCCAGTTCCACCCCGACACCCTCGTGTGGACGACGAGCCCCTGACCCGCCCGCGAAGGGGGCCGGTCAACGGTTGTCACACCTAGCCTTCGACCATGGTCGGCGGCGTCGTCTCGCAGGGACGGGAGCACTCGTGGTCCTGGCCGCTCGGGGACTGGGATCGGATGTGGCGACCCGAGATGTGGAACCGACGTCCGCCGAGCCCGCACCACGCCCATCTGGGGCAAAGCGCCGTGATCCTCGCCCTCGCCCTCTACGCGAACGTGATCGTCAACGAGGTGCTCTCACCGGCCTGGTACATCCCGTTCAACCTCGGGATATTGGGGGTCGCCATCCTCGTTGCCCGCAGGGCCGGCACCACGTGGACATCGATGGGGATGCGCCCCGACCGCATCCGCCGCGGCCTCGAGGTCGGCACGATCGCCGTCGGGGTTGTCATCGTCATCACCATCGTGGCGATGACAACCGAAACGGCAAGGGAGGTCGTCAGGGACGAGCGCATCATCGAGAGTTCGGTGTGGTTGTCGATGTTCCACGCCCTCGTCCGCATCCCCCTCGGCACTGCTCTCTACGAGGAGGTTCTGTTCCGAGGGGTGGTCTTCGGTATGCTCGCCCGTCGCTACACGCCTCTCGCCGCGGCGTTCTGGTCGTCGCTCCTGTTCGGGGTGTGGCACGTGTTGCCTGCCCTCGATGCGGTCGCCGCCAACCCTGTGGGCGATCTGGTCTCAGGTGCAGCAGGGATGGGTCTGGCGCTTCTCGGTGCGGTTGTCAGCACCTTCATCGCCGGGCTTGGCTTCGTCTGGATCCGACTGTACGCCAACAGCATCGTGGCGGCGGTTCTGGCCCACATCGGCACCAACAGCACAGCGATCGTCGCGGCCGTCGTTGTCGTGCACGTTCTCCCCAGCTGAGACGGTCTCAGGTCGAACCGTTCTCACGATCGGGATCGATCCTGCGTCCCCTCACGGGGTATGCGCCCATGATCGCGGCACCGGCGAATGCGGCGATCGGGATGATCCAGTTGACCGTGGCGTCGGTCGTGGCAAGCCCGAAGTATGCGACCGCAGCGGCAGCGCCGGCGAGCAGGAGGATGCCGACGATCACCGAGTGGGTGTGTGCCGGTGCCGGTGTGCTGCGTACCCGCCACTCGAACCGTGCGAAGATCGCAACGAGGATCAGGGTCACGATCGTCAGAACGGCGAGCCAGACCACGCGGGTGAACCACCAGCGCGTCGTACCGGGCTCGATCCGAAACGCAGCTCCGTCGAAGGCGAAGAGGAACACCGACGCGACCAGGGTCATCGCCGTGAGGTGCCACAGGTAGATCGTCATGATCACACCGGACACCGCAACGACGGCTCGCCATGGGCGCCGACGATGTGCGAAGCGGCTGATCGGCGAGGTCGCCGCCCAGATGATCCCGGCCTGGGTGAAACCCAGGAGTGCGATGGCGAACGTGGGAGGTGTCATGTTCGTCAGTTCCGAGCCGGGAACCCCGACCATGGCCACTGGATACCAACCGATCCAGGTGACCAGGACCAGTGCGGCGAGAGAGCCGATGCCGACGGCGGCTCCCGTGGAGGGTGGGACACCGGTTCCTGTGATCTCACGCGTAGCCCACCAGTAGCCGAGCTGATGGACGCCCGCCCACACGAAGAGGAAGTTCACCCATCCGATACCCGACACGTTCGCACCGAAGCGCAGGAGATCGACCGCAACGGCCATCGCGCACAGTGTCGCGAATGACCACGGGCCCCACGATCTCCACCACCGGAACGTCAGGGGTGCCAGCGCGGTGATCGACACGTACACGGCGATGAACCACAGGGGGACCGTGGCTGACATCGCCCCTGCGCGTACGACATCGGCGGGGATGAAGGGTCCCAGTGCGACGATCATCACGGTCCACACGACCAGCAGCGGGATAACGGGTGTGTACAGCCTTCGCACCCGCTGCGTCACCCACTCCGCGTAGACGACGCCACCCGATTCGCGGGACGCAAGGGCGCGCCCGTTGGAGTAGCCACCGACGAGGAAGAACACCGGCATCACCTGCACGATCCATGTCACCCAGCCCGCATATGGGATCCATTCGAGCGAGTTCATCAGTCGGATCTCGTCGTCGGGCGTCAGCCAGATCGAAGCGGCGAGCCAGTGCCCGTAGACGACGATGACGATCGCAGCGGCTCGCACGGTGTCGACCACGCGGTTGCGCGTTGGCGGTGTGGCATCGGCGATTCGTTCCGTGTACGCCAGATAGCTGGTCATGGATTCCTCATGCCGAGGGGAACACTAGATCCGCGGTCCGCTGGCGGCCGGTCTCCCGCAGCTGACGTCCTCCGCGGGCGCGTTCTACCTACGGACAGCGCGGTGCGGCAGCACGAACAGGTCTATTCCTCGGGTGGCGGGTCGCACTCGGATGCGCCCGTCTTGGACTGGGCCACTACGCCGTTCTCGACGACGTCGCGCACCTTCCACCGCATCCGCTCGACATCGGGAATCGGATAGTGGGCGGGTGTCCTGCCTGCGGTGTACGTCGGTGGGACGAGGCCGACGGTCGCGATGTCCTGGTAGTCCATCGTACCGGCGATCCTCACCAGATCCGGGAGGAAGGTGACGGGGATGTCCGTCGTGACGTACTCCTTCATGAGTCGGAGCAGCTTGGGGAAGGTCCTGACGAGGGTCACCGTGTCGGCCTGGGTCGCGGCTGCCTTGATGACACAACGCTGACGGCCCATGCGTGAGTAGTCGGATGAGCCGATCCTCCACCGTGTGTACGCCAGTGCCTCGAGGCCGCTGAGCGTGTTCATGCCGGGTTCGACGTGGATCTCGGCCTTCGGTTGACCTTCTTCGGGAGACGACACCTTGACGTGGTACGGATCCTTGACATAGACGTCGACACCCCCGATGGCGTCGATCGTCCTGACGAATCCCGCCATCTCGACCATGAAGTAGTAGTCGATCTCGATGTCGAGGAGGTGGCTGACGATGTCCCTCAGTGCTGCGAGTCCAGGGTCGACCTCCTTCCCGTAGGTGGTCGTCCAGTCCCGTGTCTGGCCGTAGACCTCGTTGAGCATCGCGGGAAAGCATTCACAACTCTCGAACTCGGGTTCGTCGGGTATCCCGTCCTCATCGAGGTCGACCCAGGTGTCGGGGAAGCCATCGAGGTCGGCGTCGGTCAGGTCCCGCTCGATCACCCTCTCCTCGTACTCGACGAACGCCGTTCGCAGGTGCGGGGGGAGGGGAACGAGCTTCAGATTCCTCGGCAGCCCGAACATGGCTGCAGCGCCCGTCTCGAGGTCCACTGTCACGACGTTCATCGAGTCGGTTCGCAGACCGTCTCGGCCTGGTCCGGCGTCTCCACCAACCAGCAGGATCGTCAGGCGTTCCAGGCCGACGCGCTCTGTGAAGGGAACGAACGGAGCAACCGGGGTCGTTGGCGCGCGAATATCGCCGATCGCAGCGATCGCGTCCGGATCCCCGACTCCCGGCCTGAAGATCATGTTCCGCGACGACCGCGGCTTTGCCTCGGGGATATCGATCAGGGCAGGATCCGGTACTCCGGTCGAATTCCTCGCCACGATGGTCGTCCGCGTGGTCGTTCCGGGGTCGTCCATCTCCTCACCGCTTGCCATGAACACGGTGTTGAGGGCGGAAATTGCCTGCGATCCATATACCCAACCCATGAGTTGGGGGATGGCGAGCACTGCGAGCATGGCCGTGAGCGCGATCACCGCTCCATGGGTTCGCGCCCTCGTCCTTGCGACCAACACGTATGCGTCCACGGACGCAGCGATGCGCCACACGAGGATCGCCGCGTTCGCGAACAGGATTCCCGTGAGGAAACCGGGCTGGACCAGGAGCTCCGCCATGCCGATCGTGCCCCGCGTCCAGAATGAGTACAGCGCCGTGAGGACCAGCACGCTCGGCGAGAAGGCAATCGCGGCGCGATACGGGTCGCCTGCGTACCACTGCCCGAGGCCGGGGACGAGCGCGGATAGCGCCCCTGCAAGCAGCGGATGTCTCCGCATCGTGCCCCCTCGATGGTTCGGTCGGCCGCCAAGCGTGATCGGTCGTCTGTCGATCTGGACGATACCGGCCGGTCCGGATAGCGCATGTGTCTCGACGGCCGGGTCGAACCTGCACCGCCGGGGTCCCGGAGGCGTACGATGGGCACATGGAAGGTCACGAAATCGTCGACATCGAGGCGTTCATCCAGGATGTAACCGGGGTGCTGGAGCGAGTCGAGACGGAGCATGTCTCCATCTCTGTGATCCGGGGCTCGCATGTCGTCGCCGTCATTTCGCCGGCACCGGTCGCCCAGAAGCTTGCAGAAATCCATCGCACCCTCGAGGAGGGAGCAAGGGATGACTCCTTCTTCCTGGACGTATTGGGCACACGCAGGCTTCTCGGGCTCTAGAGAAGCGAGCCCGGGCCACGCTCCAGTTCAGTGCGTCACAGTGGCGCGAATCGTGCCGTGAAGTGCCTGAGCCATGGCGCCTGCTCGACGATGCGGTAGCCGCGCAGGGACGTCGCGTGCGACGCGGCGTCGATGACGACCTCGCCGACGTAGTCGATGTGGCTCTGCGTGTACGTCCGGCGCGGGATCGCGAGCCTCACGAGTTCCATCGCGCCCGGGGCGTCCGGGCCACCCGCCGGATCCGGGCGTCCGAACATGACCGTGCCGATCTCGACACCTCGGACACCTCCCCGGCGGTAGAGGTCGACGGCGAGTGACTGCGCGGGGTATTCATGGCTCGGAATGTGGGGGAGTAGGCCTGCCGCATCGAGGTACACCGCATGCCCTCCTGGGGGCTGGACGATCGGTACTCCTGCCCCGAGCACTCGATTCGCCAGATACTCCGTTGAACGGATCCTGTACCTGAGGTAGTTCTCATCGAGGACCTCCTCGAGTCCGATGGCGACGGCCTCGAGGTCGTAGCCGGCAAGCCCGCCGTAGGTCGGGAACCCTTCCGTGAGGATCAGCAGGTTTCGGGCACTCTGTGCCATGGAAGGGTCGTTCATCGCCAGGAACCCGCCGATGTTCGCCATCCCGTCCTTCTTGGCGGACATGGTGGCCCCGTCCGCGAGGGAGAACATCTCCTTGGCGATCTCGCGGGGTGTGCGATCGGAGTAGCCGTCCTCGCGCATCTTGATGAACCAGGCGTTCTCGCCGAACCGACATGCGTCGAGGAACATCGGAATGCCGAACTCGTCGCACACTGCCCGCACGGCTCGCAGATTGGCCATCGAGACAGGCTGCCCACCCCCGGAATTGTTGGTCACGGTGACCATCACGAGGGGCACTCGGTCGGGTCCGACGTCGGATATGGTCGCCCGGAGCGCAGCCACATCCATGTTGCCCTTGAACGGAACGATCGCAGAGGGGTCCATGCCCTCGGGGATCACGAGGTCCCGTGCCTCGGCTCCGCGGTACTCGACGTTCGCCCTGGTGGTGTCGAAGTGGGTGTTGTTGGGGACGACGTCGCCCCTGTCGACGGCGACCGAGAAGAGGATCTTCTCAGCGGCGCGTCCCTGGTGGGTCGGGATGACGTGGTCGAAGCCCGTGAGGCCCTTCACGACCTCCTCGAAGCGATAGAAGGACCGCGATCCCGCATATGACTCGTCGCCGCGCATCATGCCCGCCCACTGCTCGGAGGACATCGCCCCCGTGCCCGAGTCGGTGAGGAGATCGATGATGACCTCGTCGGCGTGGAGGCCGAAGAGGTTGTACCCGCTTCGCTCGAGAGCGGCCTCGCGCTGGTCGGCATCAGGGAGATCGATGGCCTGGACCGTGTGGATCCGGAACGGCTCGATGATGGTCTCGTACTCCATGGATCCCTTCCGCTGATGTAGAGAGTGTGACACGACGAACGCTGCTGTGCGGCGGATCCGATCCGTTCAGGTCATGCGCTCGACCATGAGATCGACGGCGACCTCGAAGCTCTGGTCGATGTCGACCGGGAGTCCGAATCCACCCCTCGCCTCGAGCTCGACGAAACCGAAGAGCATGGCCCGGAGGGCCCGTATCAGGTGGATGGCCTCGGCGTCGGGGAGCCCGTCACCTGCAGCTCCGGAGGCCACGATGGCGACGGGGGCAGCCATGGCCTCATAGAGTTCGTCATCCTCCCCTGGCACGGGAGCGGGGAGGAGGGCTGCGTGGAGCCCGGGGTGGTCGACCGCGAATCGGCGGTACGCCGTGGCGAGCGCCCTGATGCGTGCCGCTCCCTCGACGCCGTCAACGGCACCTTCGAAGTACTCGGTGAGGAGCCCTGCGCTGTGGAGTGCCAGCGCACGACGGAGGCCCGCGGCGCCTTCGACGTGGTAGTACAGGGACGGTGTTCGGATGCCGAGATCCGCTGCCACCGCACTCGGTGTCGCTGCGTCGAGTCCATCACGATCGGCGATGCGGGTCGCACACGCGACCACGTCCTCGTAGCCGATCCCCGCTCGTCGTCCCATGGATCCCCCGCTCAGGCCGTTCGGCCCGTCGATCTCTCGGCCCTCGTTCTGAGGGACTCGTTCATGGCGATGAAGCTCGACTCGGTTCGCTTTCGGATCATGGGGACCACGATCGGAGCGAGTAGGCCCGTGAAGGACTCCGACTGCGTGACCCGGGTACCTGATCCCGTCGATTCCAGATCGAACCGATGCCGACCGTCGAAGACGCCTCGAACGCCGACCGAACCGAGCCACTCGAAGGTGGTCGGTCCGGTCGCTTCGGTGATGACGGGCTGAAATCGTGATGGCTTCGATCCCGTCATCTGGAGGGTGACCGCAATGGTCGAGCCCTCCACAACGGATCCCTCGGCGTGGATGATGAAAGGGTTCCAATCAGCGTGACCTTCGAGGTCGGTCAGGATCTGCCACACGTCCTCGATTGGTGCTTCAACGTCGATGGATGTACGGATGGACGCCAAGACTTCTCTCCCTCGTCGGCTGTCGGGAGGAGCTTATCTAATGTCATTAGACACTGTCAACCGGGACGGCCGAGGTCGCTGGTAAGGGAGTCGAGGGTGAGAGGCCAATCGCGGACGGAGGGGAGGCCACTCCCTGGGCCCCTGCCACCGTCATGGCGGCGGATCCACCGGCGCACGGCAAGCTGGGCGAGGACGTCGTCCTCGTTGTATGCGAGGAGGCGGTCCCGCATGTCGGTCTCGCCAGCGCCGAGCCGCTCGAACCAGATCTCGGACTGGAGACCGCCGGGATCGCGATCACGCCACGAGAACCCGCACAACGGGGCGATCGTCTTGAGGGAGAACCCATCCGGCGACACCAGGTGATGACGCGACCAAGCGCACAGATCGACGGCGACGTCGGCGAACCAATCGTCGACCGTACCGTACCCGGGGATGTCGAGGCCGTGCGCGGCAGCGGCGGCGGACAGGATCCGCTGTTCGTAGTCGGTCCAGTGGAACACGACCACATCGTCGTGCGCCCAGGCACCGAAGCGAGCAAACAGTGCTTCGAGGAGCGATCGTTCACCGGCGTCGCTCGCACCCCAGTCGCAAATCGGCTCGTAGGTCGTCTCCCCGAACTCCGTCACGAGCAGGCCCGCCAGATACGTGCGACCGCCGAACGTCTCGATATCGAAGTCGACCTCGATGCGCGGACTTGGGAGATCGATTGCGCCGCCCGCTCTATCCGACCGCAGAAGCCGTCCCGTCGTTCGAGCGCGGGCCTGGAAGACCGTGCCATCCCCCGGGATGCGCTCGTCGCCCGGGTCGAGGTCGGCGATGTCGGCGATGGTGCTGATTCCGGTCGTTCGAAGGCTCGCACGCACCTCCGCATCGACGTCGCGCAGCAGTGTCGGATCGTCGGCAGCCACGAGCTCGGCCATGCAGGTCGCATTCCAGTCGCAGCTCCTGCACTCGCCTCGCATCCAGGGTGACACGTACGGCGTGTCGGGACGATCCCGCCCGTGGGTGATCGCAGCCAGCGCGCTCGCCACGTAGGTCCTGCACTCCTCGGCGATTGGAGGATCCCCCTGGGTGAGGTCGACCCAGACGCACACGGTCGTCTGGTCCGTCCCGATCACGCCACCGAGCGGAGCAGCCGTCGAGTACCCCGCGGCTTCGAGGAGATGCCAGTAGTGCGCGACCTGGAGCAGGTCCCGTCGCCGGAAGGATCGGAACCGAACCGGATCGCCGTCGATTGCCTCCAGCGACGAGAGGGGAGTAGCGGTTCCCTCGGGTCCGTTCTCGCCTATCACCTTGTGGTTCTTCACGTCGACCGCCGCATAGCCATCTCCCAGGCGGATGAGGATGTCGGGGAGCCCGACGAGGGACCGGTCATCGGATTCCAATCGTGCGCCGAGGATGAGCGGCGCTCCCCGCTCGAGGGCTTCCAGTGTGGCCAGACGGCCAGGCTCACCCCGTACCTCGACTCGCACGACGTCTGTCCTGGCCTCCACGAGTTCTGCCAGGACGTGGGCTTCGTAGTCGACTCCCTTCGACATCGCCCGGTCGCGAACCTCGTCGACGACAGGGACCGCAGGCGTGAACCGATCGTGATGGATTCGGGTCAGGCATCGGCCGATGTCCGACCCGCCGAGCGACGCCGACCGGAGGATCGCGCTCGGGTGGGATCGACTGGTCATGACCCGATTCTCACACCGGGGTGTGACAGAAGCGAAACCGGACCGAACTGGTCACACGAGTTCGATGACCGGGATCGTGCGATCGGTCGTTCATGTCGTGCCCCCGCGTCGTGCGTCGCCGTCCACGCCGGTGCGGGACCGGCGAATGATGGCACACGAGACCAGGGTCCCTGACGTGCTCCGGGCGTCGGTGCGGTCCGCTACCCGGCTCACCACCGTACGATCGCGGTATGTGGCTCGCAGCGATCTCCCTCATCGTCGCCCTCATCGCACCGGCGCCATCGATCACGCCCGAGTGCTCGATGATCCACGTCATCGGCGCTCGCGGATCGGGCCAATCGAACGGTTTCGGGGATCAGGTGGAACCGGTCGTCAAGTCGATCGTCGCTGTGTCCACGTCGGTCGGGCTGTCCGCGACATCAGAGGCGCTCGACTACCCGGCGATCTCGATCAGCGACTCACTCGGACTCGCCCTGATCAACGGTGAGTACGACGCGAGCGTCCGCGCCGGGGTCAACGAGCTCTGGGCGGCGATCGGGCGGGTATCGCGCGCATGCCCATCGACGGATATCGTCCTCGTCGGCTACTCCCAGGGTGCCCAGGTGATCAAGACCGCGTTGGCAGGTACGGTGCCGACGCATCGCATCGCAACGGTCGTCCTGCTCGCCGATCCGACGAGGGACCCCGCCCAGATCGGCCTCTTCCGCCTCGGTGATCCGACGACCCTCCGGACCGGAGCCTTCGGCGCCATCGCCCTTCCCGACCATGTGAGAACGGTCACCCTCGACGTGTGCGCCGCCGGCGACGGGATCTGCGAGCGTGGACGTCGCGACTTCCTCGCCCACACCGAGGGGTATCGGGACGCCGCCGGATGGGTGACCTCCATCGTCGAGCGACGCCTGGATGCGAGGGCACGCTGGGCGCTCGTCCCGCGCTGAGGCCGCGACCCGAGCCCCACCTCCGTATCCCCTTCGTATCCCCTCCGAATCCTCATTGACAAACTCAGGATTCGGCGCGACGGTTGACGCAGGACGAGGCCGGTCACCGAGACGGCAGGGATCGAAAGCACAACGCAGACGCTCAGGCGTCTGAGACCCGGAGTCGGTCAACGACACAGATCCCTCCCACTCGATGGGACTGGCCACCATGAGGGGCCCCGATCGGGGCCCCTCATGCGTTTGGGATGCGATCCGATCGTCCGGACATGGTGATGACGGCCCTCGCGCAGGCGATCGTGGCCCTCGGACCTGGGCCCTCAAAGCCCGGTGCTAGGCCGTTGAGGCCTGATCGTGGGGGAGGACGACCGTGAAGACGGTCGAGCCGTCGACGGATCGGACGTCGATCGTGCCGCGGTGTTGTGTCACGACGATGCCGTACGCAGTGTCGAGGCCGAGACCCGTTCCTCGGCCCGGCTCCTTCGTCGTGAAGAATGCCTCGAAGATCCGGTCGATGACACTTGCGGGAATACCCGGCCCGTTGTTCTCGATCTCGACCGTCACGGTGTCGTCACCGCCCTTCACACGGATCACGATCGTTCCGTCGTCGATGCCCGCCTCGTCGATGGCGTCTGCGGCGTTGTCGATGAGGTTGGTCCACACTTGGTTGAGCTGGCTCCCGAATGCAACGATCGGTGGCACGTCCGGTGCGTACTCACGGACGATGTTGATGTCCTTCGTCTTGGAGCGCAGGATGAGCAGGGTGTCCTCGATGCCTTTGACCACGTCGACCTGCTGGATCGGGGCCTGATCGAGGAACGAGTACGACTTGAGCGCCGCGACCAGCGAGGACATGCGCTGGGATCCCTCAGAGACCTCGGCCAGCAACGAAACACACTCTGCTGTGGCGGAGGCCGCGGCCACGAGGATGTCGGCATGCGCGGGGTCGACATCGGCGAGATCGGTGGGGAGGAAGCCCCCGTCGACGAGGGGTCCCGCGTATGCCCACGGGCGTTCGACGCCGAGGCGCTCGAGTTCCGCCTCGATCTCCTCCTCCCGATCCGAGCGCTCCATCGTCGAGAGCGACGCACCTGTGGCCGAAGGGGTCGGAATCTCGACATCAGGCGGTACCTGCCTCGTGAGCTCGATGAGGCTGTCGATCACGCCTCGGAGGCTCTCTGAGCCGCGGGTAACCGCAGCTGCGGGGTTGTTCATCTCGTGTGCGAGCCCGGCTGTCAGGACACCGAGCTGTGCCATGTGCTCGGACTGTCGCACCCGGGCCTCCTGCTCGCGCCAGCGGGAGATGAAGACTTCGAAGAGCGCACGGTTCGCTGCGACGCTGATTGCGAGCACCTCGTCGAGGCACTTCTTCGGGATGGACACGAGGTCGACCGCCGTAAGGGCCTTCGCCGTCGCGTTTCGTGGCTCCGCGGTGAGGAGGGCCATCTCGCCGACGACGTCCCCGACGCCCGATACCGCAATCCGAACCCTTCGGCCCGCCGATTCCTTGAGGATCGCGATCTCTCCTCCCGTGATGACGTATGCGACGTCGGCCTCATCGCCCTCCTCGAACAGGGTCTCACCTGTCGGGAGATGGTGCTCCGCGAGGCCGTCCGACAGCCGTGCGAGATCGTCGTCCGGGAGCCCGGAGAACAACGGCACGGTGCGCAGGTCGTACGTCACACCGTATCCAGGTACCGGTGCACGAATGTCACGGCGACCGATCCCTCACCAACGGCGCTCGCCACCCTTCGAACGGCGCCTTCACGTACGTCACCTGCCGCGAAGACCCCTGGAACCGACGTCTCGAGCGCGAACGGATCGCGCTTGAGCTTCCAGTCCTCGCTGAAGCTCTGCACGTCCCGACCCGTGTAGATGAAACCTTTGGGATTCATCGCGATGACACCCTCGAGGAATGACGAGTGGGGCACGGCGCCGACGAAGATGAACAGGGCGGAAGCCTCACGACGTTCCGTGACGAGCGTCTCCGTGTTTCGCAGGGTGATGGACTCGACTCTGTCGCTGCCTGTCACCTCGACGACCTCGGTGGACGTGAGCACCTCGATGTTCGGGACACCCGCGATCTGGTCGACGAGATACTGCGACATGCGCTCCCCGAGCGACGCTGCGCGTACCACCATCGTGACGCGCGAGCTCGTCTTCGAGAACATCACCGCGGCTTGCCCGGCGGAGTTCGCGCCCCCGATCACGTAGACATCCCTGTCCCGATACGTGGCAGCCTCCGTGGCCGCTGCACCGTAGTAGACGCCTGCACCCTCGAAGCGCTCGTATCCGGGGACGCCGAGCCGTTTCACGGTCATACCCGACGCGACGACGAGTGCACGGCATGTCAGCTCGGAGCCGTCGGAGAGTCGCACATGCTTGACAGGCCCCTCGACCCCGACACCTGTGACCTCGACGGCGGTCACAAGCTCTGCGCCGAGGCGTATCGCCTGGGCGATCGCCCTCCGAGCGAGGTCGGCACCGCTGACACCCCTCGGGAACCCGAGGTAGTTCTCGATCCGGGAACTCGTTCCCGCCTGACCACCCGCTGCCTCGCGTTCGATCAGCGCCGTCGTGAGCCCCTCGGACGCTCCGTATACCGCAGCGGCGAGCCCTGCGGGACCACCTCCCACGATCACGAGGTCGTAGAACGGGGATCCCGGGGTTGCATGGATCCCGACGGCTGCGGCCAACACCGCCTTGTCAGGATTGACGAACACCGTATCGTCCTCGGTGACGACGATCGGCAGTTCCGCACGACCCTCGGCGAGCTTGGCGGCGAGCTCGGCAGCTGCGGCGTCGCGGTCTATGTCGAGGAACTGGTAGGCAACCTCGTTACGGGCGAGGAACGCCTTCACCTCGAATGTCGTGGGTGACCACGTCGTCCCGAAGACACGAACGCCCTCGAACGGCCGCTCGGCGGATGCCTGCCAGTCGTCGAGCACATCGTCGAGCACCGGATACAGCCGATCCTCGGGCGGCGCCCAGGGTTTCAGGAGATAGTGGTCGAGGCCCACGTCGTTGATCGCTTGGATCGCGGCCTCGGTGTCGGCGTACGCCGTCAGCAGGAGCCGCTTCGCGTTCGGGAACGTCTTCAGTGCCTCGACGAGGAACTCGGTACCCGTCATGTTGGGCATCCGTTGGTCGACGACGAACGCTGCAATGGTGCGGCCTCCGTCATCGATCTCCCGCACGGCGTCGAGAGCGTCCTGGCCCGACGGCGCAGCCACGATCTGGTACGACTCCGCGTACCGCGTCCGCAGATCGCGCCGCACGGCAGCGAGCACTTGAGGGTCGTCATCGACCGCGAGGATCACGGGCTTCGCCATGTCAACGACCTCCTTCCGCTCGCGTCCACGGGTACGTTCGAGCCTACCGACCCTCCGACGGCTTCGCATTGCGTGAACCGCTAGCCTCCCACATCGGTCGACGGAGGAGTGACTTGGACAACGCACGCATCGTGATCCTCGGCGGTCGCGGTTCGATACCCGTTTCGGGCCCTTCCTACGTTCGCTATGGAGGCAACACGACCTCGTTCGCGATCGTTGCCGATCAGCGGGCGGTCGCGTTCATCGATGCGGGAACGGGACTCGCTGCGCATCGAACCCTCGGGCTCGAACTTTCCCCGGCGGTCGACATCTTCCTGTCCCACTACCACTGGGACCACATCCAGGGTCTCACGATGCTCGACGAGTTGTGGAAGGGAGCTTGCGACGTCCGACTCTGGGCGCAAGGCGACTCAAGGGCGATCCTGACGAGGGCGATCTCGCCGCCGCTCTTCCCGGTCTCGATTGCAGAGGATGCAGCCCTGCGCTTCGAGCAGATGGGTGATCCTGTCGTCCTCGACGGCATCCGGATCTCCGCCTTCCCGGTGAACCATCCACAGGGAGCATTGGGGTTCCGGGTCGATGGCCCGAATCGCAGCGTCGGGATCGTGACGGACCATGAATCGGGTTCGCCGCGCGATTCCGAGATACGCGATGCCCTCGTCGGAGTCGACGTGGTGATCCACGACTCGCAGTACCTCCCCGAGGAGATGGAGACCCACGTCGGCTGGGGGCACTCGACGTTCGAGGACGCCATCAGGCTGACGGATGCGATCGGTGCATCAGAGCTCCTGCTCACGAGCCTCGATCCCTCGCGTACCGACGAGGCAGTCGACGCGATGCTCGTGCGTGCACGTCGGATCAGGCCGGCCACCGATGCGGTCCATCAGGGCCTCGAGGTTCCTTTGTGAGGCTCGCTGCGATCCGGCCACCGCGGCTACGGACCATCGAGGAGGAGGGCGAGCGGTCCGCAACCTGGCTTGAGCTCTTCTACGACCTCGTGTTCGTCGCGGTGGTGGCGGCGCTCGGGATCCGGCTCCTTGCGGACAGTTCATTCTCTGGTTGGTTGTCGTACGCCGGGTATTTCGTCCTGGTGTGGTGGTTGTGGGCGAGCCACACGTTCTATGCCGACCGCTTCGACACGGACGATCTCGTGTACCGGATGCTCGCCGCCACCCAGATGGTCACCCTCGCCCTCCTCGCCGCCTCGGTCTCGACCGAGTCCTCGGGTTCGACAACCGTGTTCGCCGCGATGTACGCATCGGCGCGGATCATCCTCCTCATCCTCTACGTCCGTGTGTATCGCCACGTCGACGAGGCGAAGAAGCTCGTGCGGGGCTACCTCATCGGTTTCGGAGCCGCCGCCTCGCTCTGGCTCGTGTCGACCGTCGTGCCCGAGCCTGCGCGGTTCTGGGTGTGGGGCGTGGCCTTCGCGATCGACGTTGCGACGCCGTACGTCATGCGCAGGGACCAGGCTTCGGTCCCACTCGATGTCTCGCACCTGCCGGAACGGTTCGGGCTCTTCACGATCCTCGTGCTCGGAGAAACGATCGTGGCCGTCACGGTCGGTCTGGGCCATGTCGAATGGCAGGTTGCGACAACCATCACCGGGGTCACCGGAATCCTGCTCGCGTCCGGTATCTGGTGGATCCACTTCGACAACCTCGACGGGTTCGTCGTACGGCGTCGTGGAGCGACGAAGGCGTGGCGTCCAACGGTGTGGATCTACACCCACCTTCCCCTCGCCATTGGCATCGCCATGGTCGGGGTGGGGGTCGAGCACGCGATCATCGGAGCGGATCACGACCACCACTATGGGGCACCCGAGCGATGGGTCCTGGTGGCGGGCGTCGCCATCGCCTTTGTGGCGATTGGAACGATCGAGCATGCGTCGATCCGACGTGCCGGTGAGGACCTCAGTTCGCGGATTGCGTGGAACCGGCTCTACGCCTTGCCGATCGTGATCCTCGTCGGGCTCATCGGAGTGGGTCCGGCGGCAACCGTCGTCCTCCTGGGTTTGATATGCGCCGTCGAGGTCGTTGCTGATGTCGTGGTCACGAACCGGTTCGCACACGCCGGCGCCGAAACTGACTGACTCGACCACACGAAGCTGCGATCAGGAAGGTCCTGCCACGAGGATGACCGTGGAGATCGGTCGTTTCCCCTTGACCTCGAAGATCCGGGGCTCCGAGAACGCCAACGTGTCACCGATCAGCGCGGCCGCATCGAACCTCCCGACGCCGTGTGCTATCGAGTGGCCCAGGCCAGGGATCGTCGACATCGTGCGAGGCTGGACGGGCAGGCGGCGCGGCGCCCGATGGTCCTCTTGCTCGCGCCGATCAGGGGTCAGGTTCGGGATCCGGAGGGGGCTCCGTCATCGTCGTGGTCGTCGTCTCGGGCACTGTGGTCGTGGTGGTCGTTGGCGGCTCAGCGGTGGTCGTCGTCGTGGTCGGCGGCTGCGTCGTGGTCGTCGTCTCGGGCACTGTGGTCGTGGTGGGTGGCACGGTCGTGGTCGTCGTCGGGGGAGGGTCCTCGCGGGGCTCCCTGTAGAACCAGGTCCAATCCTGGGTCGTGACCCTGCCATCTGGCCACGTCATGACCCGCGTGATCGTGTTCCCCGACCGCTCCGATTCGCAGGTCCTGCCTCCGTTGTTCCCGTAGAAGGTCACGGTGATCGACGACGGTGTGTATGACGTGTCGATGTAGACGATCGCGTCGGAGTCATTCCGGAACTTCACGTCGGGAGCGGGGTACCCCAGCGTTGCCTCCCTGACGAATGGGTAGCGAGAGATGTAGAGGCTGTGGGGCTGGTGGAACACATCCTCGTAGCACCCGAAGAACACGGCGTTGTAGAAGGTCGTCGCGAACTGGCTCGTACCGCCCCCGATGTTGGCGGGGTTGTCGCAGCACTCGACACGGCCGTTGATGATCGCACCTGCACGGACGTAGCCCTTTGCGAGCGTCCGCTGCCCCGCCGTGTCGTTGATCGAGAACGTTTCGCCCGGCATCACGATCGAACCCCGGATCGTGTCGGCGAGCAGTTGGATGTTCCTCACCCTGTTCTCGCAGCACGGATGGTTCGTCGTGAAGGTGGAGACCTCACCGAGCGGTCCCATGGCTTCGGCCATCGCGGTCGTGAAGGCCGCTTCCTCCCCCTCCGTCATCGGCAGCACGGCCGTCCCGTTGCTGAGGGCAGCACGCGTCACTGCAGCAGGCACCGCCGCGAGATCGACCTTCAGCCCCGTGACCGACGGTATGACCGTGAAGGTCTTCGTCACGTCGTTGAATGAGAAGGTCGCATCGCGCGGCGCGATGGTGAACTCGTCTGCGGTCCGGGAGGCGATCTCGCGCAGGACGGCATCGTCGAGGGACACGTCGAGGGTCGCGGGGGAGTTGATGACGACCTCGGATCGGAGGGCAGAGGCCAAGCCCGTTGGAGTGAACATCATCGTGGCGGATTGGCCGGGCCTGCGCAGGACGACAGGTTCGCCGATGAGCCTGTTCGCCTTCGCAACCGCGACGTCGACATCGGCACGTGTGACTGCAGGATCGAGCGGAATGAGCGGGAGCGAGACGGGGGAGCGTTCGGGCACTTCCAGTTGGGAAGCGATGAGGGGAATCGACGCGTCGACGTCGATGACGAGCCCCGGCCTCGGGTACTCGGGTACTGCAACGCCGTTCTCGACGAGCACGGCTCCCTCGTACGCCGGTTTTCCTATCGCCGTCCGGGAGAGGCCCGAGAGCAGCGCTGCGAGCGCGTCACGGTCGAACGACACGGGAACCTCGATCTCCTCGGTCGACGACCACGTGGCGAACCATGCGCGGAAGTTGGACAGCATCCCGTCGGCACGTCGGAGCGTGAGGGCCTCGTCGACCACGGCTTGCTCATCGACGGCAAGGCCGACGTCTGCGGGGTCGAGTTCCACCGTCTTCCCGTCTATGACGAGCACGACGGGCTGGGACACGAGCCGTTCCTCGTATGCCGCCATCGCCGTGAGGGCCTTCTCGGCAGGGAGGCGCGAAAGGTCGATTCCCGCTGCCTCGACGCCCCGGCTGACATTGCCGTCTGAGACGATCTCGTCATGGACATAGCCCGCACCGACGAACAGCACCGCGACGAGCGGGACGGCAACCGCTGCAGCGATGAGGTAACGATTCATGCTCTCCGGTCCCTGGCGACGACCACGGAGTGTACGAACGGACACAGGAAACGACAGGTTTCTCCTTCGACGCGAAGGATTTGTGCGGCGTCAGTTCGCGTCCGAGACGCGGGTCAGGACGGTGGTGAGGGTCTCGAGCTCGTCGGGCGTGCAGTGGTCTCCGAAGTACTCCTGGATGCCGCGAAGGTGGAGCCTCCCTGCTTCGACGAAGCGGCTCCTTCCCGTGTCGGTGAGCGAAACCTCCATGCCGCGCCGATCGGCGTCACAAACCGCCCTCTCGACCAGACCGTGGCGCTCGAGGCGGTCCACCAGCCGGGTCGCAGCGCTGCGCGACAGGATCATCCCGTCTGCGATCTCGTTCATGCGGAGGCGCTGACCGGGGGCGCTGGCGAGTTGGAGGAGCACCTCGTACCACCCGAGATTCATACCGACCCGGGCCCTGAGATCGGCCTCGAGTCGATGGTTGACCCTCGAGTGGGCGACGAGGAGAGACCTCCATGCCTCGGTCGTCTCGGTCGATCGGATGCGAATCGTCATGAGCAGAGGGTACGGCGAAATAGTTGAAATATGCAACTATCCTGATGGTTGCATGCAGCAACTGTTGCAGTCAGGAACGAATATGGAGGTTTCCATGACAACGGACAACGTAATGACGGACGACGTAGCATCGGACACGATGTCCCTCACACGGTCGGTGGACGGCAAGGAAGTGCCTGCAGTCGGCACGTGGACGCTCGATCCCACGCACACGCAGGCCGAATTCATCGCACGGCACCTCATGGTGACAAAGGTACGCGGAGGCTTCCAGGAGCTCGCAGGCACGATCGTGGTCGCAGAAGATCCCCGTGACTCGAAGGTCGAAGTCGTTCTCAACGTGGCTTCGGTGACATCGGGGACCGAGGATCGCGACGCACACCTCAAGTCCGCCGACTTCTTCGATGCCGAGACCTACCCGGAGATCCGGTTCGTTTCCACCAAGGTCGAGCCCAGTGGATCGGGCAGGGGCGCTGCCTGGAAGCTCACGGGAGAACTCACAATCAAGGACGTCACGAAGCCCGTGACCCTCAACTTCGACTTCATGGGAATCACGAATGACCCCTGGGGCAACGCGAAGGCCGCGTTCTCGGCGTCCACCGAGGTCGCTCGTGAGGACTGGGGACTCACCTGGAACGTCGCCCTCGAGGGTGGTGGCGTGCTCGTCTCCAAGACGGTCAAGCTCGAGATCGAGGCTCAGGCCACACTCGGCTGATCGGTCCCGCCAGCAGACGAGGAATCGAAGGATCTGGCCGTCCGGTTCTGCCGGGCGGTCAGATCCTCTTCTCGTCCGTCATCAGCTCCCAGAACTCGATCTCGCTCTCGATGGTGACGTCGCGCAGTTGGGCGCTCACGTCCTCGAGTCCCTCCACGCGAACGCGGTCGTCCCGGTATGGCGTCACGAGCGCGTCGTCCGTCCACTCCATCACGACCGTGTTGCGGGCCCCCGGCGTCGTGCCGCTGTTGAAGTAGACACGGCTGGGGCCGCGGGTTCCCGCCGCCTCGTAGGCCTTGCCTATGTCGCTGATCAGGGTCGCTGCGCGGCGTGCCTCGCCTGGTTTGGTCGTGTAGATGCGGCGAACGACGTACATGGTTCCTCCGGGTTCGTGTGTTCGACTCGTGATGTGACGCTAGCGCGTGGCGCGCAGGCCTCGGTCATGCGTGGTGGGCGACCTGAAGGTCGAGAACCTGGCTCCAGGCGCTCTCGAAATACGCGAGGTAGGCGTCCCAATCGTCACCATCGAGGAAGCCTGTGTGGACGAGGCGTACGTCGGTGTGGCCATCGCCACCATCGGAGAAGGTGATGACCACCCATGTGTTGACCGGGCGAAGGGCCAAGTGCGGTGGCGCATTCCAGGTGAACGAAACCATCTCTCCCGGCACGTACGCCAGGAAGCGGCACCCTTCGCTTCCCCGGGCCCCCGGTGGCGCATCCGGGTCGAAGAACAACTCGATGGGTCCACCGACACGCAGTTCGATGTTCGTCCTCGGTACGGGCCACCACGCGGTGAGCGAGTCCGACGATGTCCAGTCGCGCCATGCTGACAGCGGATCGGTCCCCACTGTGCGCTCCACCACGAGCGCGCGGATGCCTTCCCCGGTTCCGTGAATGGTCGACGTGTCGAACACGATGCGCTCCTTTCAACGGCTTCGTGGGACACTACTCCACGGAAGGGGCGGGATCCGGCGACCGGGAGTGGGAATGAGGCGACTCAGCGCGTGGTACCTGCGAATCCGTGGATGGACGTTCGAGGGCGGACTCCCTGACGAGCCACGCTTCATCGTCGTCGCGTATCCCCACACGACCAACTGGGACTTCTTCATGTTCCTGGCGGCCCTGTCGCACTTCGACCTCGACGCCCGGTTCCTCGGAGCCAGGGGCCTGTTCGTGGGGCCATTCGGTTGGTACCTGCGGCACATGGGAGGCATTCCCGTCGATCCCGCTACGCCAGGTGACTCCGTGAGGGCTGCCGTCCATGCATTCGATGAGGGTGGGCCGATGGTTCTCGTTCTCGCACCTGAGGGCACCCGGGCGAGAACCTCGCGGTGGCGGACAGGGTTCGCGCGAATCGCCGATGCGGTCGACGTCCCTGTCGTCATGGCGTACATCGACGGACCCACCAAGCGGATCGGCCTCGGCCCTGCGGTGCGCGTCGCGGGGGACCCTGATGCGTGGATGGACACGGCGAGGGGGTTCTACGCCGACAAGCACGGGCTCAAACCCGAGAACCGCGGACCCGTGTCGTTCGAGGCGTGACGTTCGTCAGGCTTCGTCGACGCCCCTCTCCGGCTCTGCAACCGGCGGCCGGTCGCTCCAGGGGAAGTTGATCCACAGATGGGTACGGCGCCAGACGTAGTCGCATTTCACGACCGAATGGGGTTTCTGGTAGATGACGGCCGTGCGCACCTCGGCCACCTTGCCCTCGCAGAATCGGCTCACGCTCTCGAGTGTGTGCCCCGTGTCCGCGACGTCATCGGCGATGAGGATGCTCTTGTCGTGGAGATCCACGAAGTCGGGTGCCGGCGGAAGGATTCGGGGCACCTCGAGGCGTTGGTCGACTCCGATGTAGAACTCGACGTTCATCGTGTAGGTGTTCTTGACGGACAGCGCATACCCGAGTGCCCCGCCGATGAGGAGCCCGCCGCGGGCGATCGAAAGGATCATGTCGGGCCTGAACCCGTCGTCCGCGATCATCTGGGCCAGCTCCCTGCTCGCCCGTCCGAAGGCTTCCCACGTCATGATCTCGCGTTCATCACGCACGTTCGTCGACACTAGTGCCCTGTCACGGGACCGACTATTCCCAGCGTCGCCGGAGCGTTCAGGGTGATCGGTTTCGTGTGGTGTAGGTTCGTCCGGTTTGGTGGTCCATTGGGGTTGCCCGTTGGGGAGGCGCTGGTAGGTCCAGTTGGATCGGTGTCGGATGCGGTGGCAGTGCCGACACAGGGGTGTCAACCCATGCCACCTCCGGGCCACCCGACCCGAACGGCACCTCCCACGGATCAACCGAAACAGGATCAACCGAAACAGCATCAACCGAAACAGCATCAACCAAATCAGTGTCCATCGATACCGAGTCGACCGAAACAGGGTCGATCCCGGCCTGACCATCCGCGGTGTTTCTCAATCCGAGCATGCCTCATGATCTCAGCCCGGTATGACACATTCCGGACAACGGCATCCCGGTCCTGAAGCGACCGGTTGGGGGGGTGACGATCCCGCGCAATCCCGGAGCCAGCGGCTAGGATCGAACACATGTTCGACACATCGACAGAGGCTCCCTCGTATCTCGAGGGGTTGAACGAGGACCAACGCACGGCTGTCCTGCACGGACCGGGTCCGCTCCTGATCGTCGCCGGAGCCGGAACCGGCAAGACGCGGACCCTTGCCGCTCGGGTCGCCCACCTCATCGAGACGGGTACACCCGCCGAGCGCATCATGCTCCTGACATTCACGCGCCGTGCGGCCGCAGAGATGGTTCGGCGCGCAGACGCCGCAGTCGATGGTGCCGACGCCTCGCCGGTGTGGGGAGGGACGTTCCATGCCACGGCGCATCGCCTCCTTCGAAGGTACGGAAGGGCTGTCGGGCTCGACGAGGGGTTCACGGTCCTCGACCGAGCGGACGTCGAATCGCTCTTCGGCATGGTTCGCACGGATCTCGGTCATGGACGGTCGCGGGTGCGGTTCCCGCGAAAGGAGACGATCGCGTCCATCTACTCGCGCGTTGTCAACGCACAGACGCCGCTGGGCGACACGCTCGAGGAACGTTTCCCGTGGTGCTCGGAACACGGGGACGACCTCAAGGAGATCTTCCGCGAGTTCACGAGGCGCAAGCAGGCGACCAACGTCGTCGACTACGACGACCTGCTCGTGTATTGGCGTGGGCTCATGGCGTCGGGGGCCGGCGAAGCCGTCCGGTCCGACTTCGATCACGTCCTCGTCGACGAGTATCAGGACACGAATCAGATCCAGGCAGACATCCTCTTCGACCTCTGCGGTGCCGAGGGGAACCTCTCGGTGGTAGGGGACGATGCGCAATCCATCTACTCGTTCCGGGCGGCGAGGGTGGAGAACATCCTCGGCTTCGCGGATCGCTACCCCGGCGCCACGGTCGTCAGCCTCGAGCGCAACTATCGCTCGACTCCCCAGATCCTCGACGTGTCGAACGCGATCATCGCCGCTTCCGAGACGGCATTCGACAAGGAGTTGTGGACGGAGCGTCCCATCGGCGCATACCCCGAGCTCATCACGTGCTTCGACGAGGCGGCCCAGGCCGACTGGGTTTGCGACAGGGTGCTCGAGCTACGGGAGCGGGGCATCGCGCTCAGGGATCAGGCCGTCCTCTTCCGGACCGGCCACCACTCGGGTGGGCTGGAGCTCGAACTCGGTCGAAGGCACATCCCGTTCGTGAAGTTCGGCGGCCTGACGTTCATGGAGTCCGCACACGTGAAGGACCTGCTGGCGATGCTGCGGATCATCGACAATCCGCGGGACGAGCTCGCATGGAACCGCGTTCTTCTCTCGATGCCCGGAGTCGGGCCAGCGACCGCTACGAAGATCATGACGCACCTCGGAGAGGTGGCGGCCTCCGCCGACGACCTCTCGATACTCGACGCGTTCCTGACCTACGACGTTCCGGTGTCGCTCGAGACACGCGAGGTGATCGGCCTGCTCCGTACGGGACTCACCGATGCGCGCGGAACGGGCTCAGAGCCCTCGCCGGCGGAGCAGATCGACGCCCTCACTCCGTTCTGCGCTGCGGTGTTCCCCATCTCGTACGAGGACGCTGCGGCCCGAATGGCCGACATCGAGCACCTCGCCGCGCTCGGGGCGGGCTACCCCGACCGCTCCCGGTTCCTCGCCGAGATCACCCTCGATCCCCCGGCGAGCTCCAGCGGATACGCCGACGCTCCCCACCTCGACGACGACTACCTCGTGCTCTCGACCATCCACTCCGCCAAAGGTGGTGAGTGGAGCGCGGTCACCGTGATCCACGCTGCCGACGGCAACATCCCATCGGACATGGCGCTCGGCGAGCCCGGCGGTCTCGAGGAGGAACGGCGTCTCCTGTATGTCGCGTTGACACGGGCGAAGGATCATCTCGCCGTGACGGTGCCACAGCGCTTCTACCACCATCGCCGGTCGATGAACGGAGCGCACACGTATGCGCTCGCAAGCCGATTCCTCGACGCCGCCTCCGGTCTCTTCGAGACGGCTTCGTTCGGCGCACCCTCCCGATCCGAGTCAGCTGCATGGTCCGGGCAGGGAACGGACGTCATCGAGAGGCTCTCGGCGCTGTGGGAGTGATCAGCCGCGCCTGAGGGTGCCCGACCCGCTGATGCGCCGGGGTCAGGAGTACGGGACGAGCGCCCCACGCATGACCCGGGGTCGACCACCGTCATCAGATATGCTGCTCCCGTGCCTGACAAGCTGCGATACGAGATCGACCTATCGGATCCAGTTCCAAGTGTCGCGTCAAACGGTGACCTCCGAGTCAGAACCGTTGCCCCGGCCGATCTCGACGGCCTCGCCAGGCTCATGCTCGATGCGTACGTCGGCACCATCGACTACGACGACGAGGGCATCGAGGACGCCATGGAGGAGGTCCGATCGTTCATCGATGATGATGACGCGCTGCTCGACAGGTCCTACGTCGTTGAAGAGGACGGAGAGATCATCTCCGCCGTCCTCGTTTCCATGTCGCATGGTCGACCCTTCATCGGCTACGTGATGACCCTCCCGTCACACAAGAACCGGGGACTGGCACGGTTCGTGATCACACATGCCCTCTCGCAGCTCGCCGATGATGGCCACGACCGCGTCGTCCTCTACATCACCGACGGGAACATTCCGTCCGAAAAGGTCTTTCGCTCTCTCGGTGCGGTTCACGTTCCCTCCTGACAGCCGCTCGAGGTCGACCAATCCGAGTGGCAAGGAGGGGCACGTGCGTGAGGTCGCCGCGTCGTACCGCCGGCGTGGCTCAGCGGCGAAGGTCGCCGAGGAGGTCATCGAACCACGACCGCGAGGCGTCGAGGCACCGCCGGCTCGCCGGTTCCCAGTCGACGAACGCCGGCCACACGTGCATCATCTCGGGCTCGACCACGAGCGTCAGATCGACGCCGTCTCGTCTGGCGTTCTCCGCGAACCTGAGGCTGTCCCCGAGGAGCATCTCGGCGCCACCCGCGAACACCAGCATCGGTGGGAATCCCGTCAGATCAGCGTGGATCGGTGACACCTCGGGGATCCTCAACTCATCGGTGGTCGCGTACCAATGGTTCGGTGTCGAGAGCTCCGAAACGGGCAGATAGTCGGTCCGGGCGTTGGTCGCGATCGTGTAGTCGCCGTGCTCGAGGTCGAGGTACGGCGAGAACAGCATGGCTCCCGCAGGCATCGGCGCGCCCGTCGCACGGATCCGGTGAAGCAGAGCGACGGCGAGGCCGCCGCCGGCCGAGTCGCCCGCCACGACGATCGACTTGGGATCGATGCCGGCGGCGATGAGGGCCTCGTAGGACTCGATCGCATCATCGACCGCGGCAGGGAATCGGTACAGGGGAGCCAAGCGGTAGCGCGGGGCGATCGCTCCCGTCTGGATCGCATGGACGAGCCTCGCGATGAACTGGCGGTGGGTTCCTGGATTCCCGAACGCGTACCCGCCGCCGTGGAAGTAGAGGATCGTCGTTCTCGCGACGAACACGTCGGTCGGCAGGTAGCGATCGGCCACGATCGTACCGACCTTGACCCTGCGGACGTCGACTCGCTTGAGCAGGTTCAGGGGTACCGGGATGGAGGCTCGCAGCCCCCACTGGAACAGGCGCTTGTCGTCCCGCTTCCTTGCTGCCACCGAGATGACCTCGCGAGCGAAGGCAACCGCCCACTCGGTTCGCCACGTCCACGAAGGGAGCGTCGGGCCGAGGAGGAGCCTGCGGATCGTGACCCTGGCAACGGCCAACCATCCGAGGGTCCACATGACGACGAGGGCGGCGAGGGTGCTCACGGTTCGACGCTACCCACCGTGGGCCTGGTACCCGCCGACCGTAGTCCCCGACCCGCTACCGCCCGACCGCACACCAGGCGACAGAGATGGGGTCAGTTGCGCACCTTGCTGATCAGGCGGAGGATCTCGATGTACATCCAGATGATCGTCACCATGAGGCCGAACGCCCCGTACCACTCGAGGCTCCTGGGTGCCCCTGCTTGCACGCCGCGTTCGATCATGTCGAAGTCGAGCATGAGATTGAAGGCAGCAATCACCACGACGAATGCGCTGAAGAGGATCCCGACCGGGCCGCTGTCCCACACGAGCGGCACGCCGACGCCAAAGAGCGAAAGCAGGATGCTTGCGAGGTAGAAGAGCGCGATGCCGACCGTCGCCCCGATGACGACGCCGCGGAGGCGATTTGTGACACGGATGGTGCGGGTCACGAACAGCACGAGCATGCCGAGGAAGACCGCCACCGTGGCCATGATCGCCTGGAGCACGATCCCCTCGAACTCGGCGTCGTAGATGTGGCTGATCGTGCCGACGAGAGCTCCCATCGCAACGGCATAGATCGGGCCGGTGACAATCGCGAGCTTCGGCCTGAATGCGGTGACGATCGCGAGTACGAACGCACCCAGCACCAGGAGGAGCCACCAGCCAGGTATGGACACCTCCCCCGCAGCGGGGTCGACGAGACCCCATCCCCACGCTCCTGCGGCGATCACCAGCGCGAGCAGCACACCCGTGCGTGCCGCAGTGCCGCTGATCGTCATGGTCTCGGTGTCCGAGACGAAGGGAGACGCCGGAGCGGTGGCCAGCGATGCGTCTGTCACTGCCGCGTACTCGCCGAACTGCTTGCTCAGGGTTGGGTTCGCCATGATCCTCCTCGATCCGCGAGATGATACCGAAGCCTGGATCCACCGATCTGATCCATGGGAAACGCCTCCATCCCTGCGCACAGCCGTCTAGCCTCGCGATCATGGTCGGAACCGAGAGTGCCGAGACTTCCCACTCATCGCTGGTAGATCAGCTGCTCGACCTGATCGAGGCGGAGGACCCGCCCGAGTATCGCGACATGTTGCGAACGTTCGCGACGCTGTACCTCAAACGTCTTCCTGATGCTGACGTTCCCGACCTCACCCCGGACCAGCTCATGGCAGAAGTCGTCGACTTGTTGTCGTTCATCGACGAGCGCAGGAAGGGCGAGACCGCCGTGCGTGTCTTCAGGCCGACGCTCGCAGAATGCGGTTACGAGATCCACGGTTCCGTGGTCCAGGTCGTAGCGGACGACAGCCCGTTCCTCGTGGACTCCATCACGATGGCGGTTGGCCGCATGGACGCCGGCATCGAGCGCCATCTCCACCCCGTGGTCGGGACGGTTCGCAATACCGATGGACGAATCACCGCTCTGTCCGCCGCCAGGGGGAGCGCACATCGCGAGTCGATCCAGCACGTCGAGCTGTCGCGTGTCCTGGAACCGGACGAGGAGGCACAGCTCAAAGAAGCCATCCACAACGCGCTCAGGGACGTCGAATGCGCTGTTCGGGATTTCGATCCGATGCGCGAAAAGGTCGCCGAAATGGAGGGTGTCGCGAAGGCGAGTGTCCACTTCTATGACTACGAGGAGGTCGCGGAGACCGTCGCGTTCCTCGAATGGCTGCTCGACGACAACTTCGTGTTCCTCGGGTATAGAACCTATCGGATCACCGAATCGGATCGGGGCAAGCTCGTCTCGGCAATACCCGAGAGCGGGCTCGGGATCCTCTCACCTGACGGTGAGGAGCTTCCACCCGTCCCCCTCGACGAGCTCCCGCCGCACCTTCGGGACCGCTACACCGGGGGTTCCCTGCTCGTCATCTCGAAGACGAACCGCCACGCGTCGGTGCATCGCGACGCACGAATGGACTACATCGGGATGCGACAGATCAACGAGGACGGCGTCATGGTCGCCGAGCTCAGGCTCCTCGGCCTGTTCACGTCGAAGGCATACATGACGCCGGCATCCGAGATTCCCGTGCTGAGACGCAAGCTCGCCCAGGTGCTCGTCGACCAGGACGTGATCGAGGGCTCCCACGACTACAAGTCCCTCGTGCAGGTGTTCGAGTCGTTCCCGAAGGACGATCTGTTCGCTATGAACGTCGATGCGCTGACCGAGGTTCTCGGAGACCTCGTCGAGACCGAGGAGGCGTCAACCGTTCGGCTGTTCGTGCGTCGCGATGCTCTCAGCAGGTACGTCGGGACGCTGGTGACGCTTCCGCGGGACCGCTTCAACGCTGACCTGAGGAAGCAGCTCCAGGACCTGTTCCTCAGGACCTTCGGTGGCCATGCCATCGACTACCGACTTGCCCTCGGTGAGTCCGGCGACGCTCGGATCCACTTCAGCGTCTGGGTCGAGGAGGGGGCGCCGATCGACGTCGACGTCGCAGAGCTCGAGAGGACCGTCATCGCCATGGCGCGAAATTGGGACGACAGGGTCGTCGAGGAGCTCATGTCGCGGGTCGATGAGGGCACCGCGAAGCGCCTGGGCGTCGCGTGGGCAGGGCTGTTCCCCAGTTACTACAAGACCTCCATGCCCATCGAGATCGCCGCAGGTGACATCCTCAAACTCGACCGCCTCATGAAGGCGGGGCAGGAGGTCGCCGTCGGGGTCCAGAACGAGGCCCTTTCGAATGCCCCGGACGCGACCGACCGCTTGTCGAGAATCACGGTGTACCGGTCCTCGGGCAAGCTGAACCTCTCCGCGATGATGCCGCTGATCGAGCATCTCGGGCTCGCCGTCGTCGAGGAAGTCCCGACGAGGCTGAAGAACGAGCAAGGGACCTTCATCCACGACTTCGGTGTCCTCACCAGGGACGGCGGGCTTCTCGATGTCGAAACGGACGGACCACGCATCGAAGCGGCCCTCGAAGCGGTGCTTCGGGGCGAAGCCGAGTCCGACAGCCTCCACCGTCTCCTCATCTCCAGCACGCTCGACCATGACGACCTGACCGTCCTTCGCGCGTACCGGGCCTACTGGAGGTTGGTGACACCGGCGTTCTCGGTCGGGTACGTCGACGACACCCTCTCCGCCCACCCGGAGGTCGCCGAAATGATCGTCAGGCTGTTCCAGGCGCGCTTCTCCTCCGACAACGACCCCGACGTGGAGCAGGCGATCGTGACCTCCATCCTCAACGCCCTCAACGAGGTGTCGTCGCTCGATGAGGATCGCATCCTGCGCGGGTTCCTCGACCTGATCCGGGCGACCGAGCGAACGAACTATCGGGTCCCAGGCCGCACCTCCCTGTCCCTCAAGTTCCGGTCCGGGATCATTCCGGACATGCCGGAGCCCGCGCCACTCTTTGAGATCTACGTCTCGAGCCGCGACGTCGAAGGTGTTCACCTTCGGGGAGGGATGGTCGCAAGGGGAGGTATCCGTTGGTCCGACAGGCGGGAGGACTACCGGACAGAGGTGCTCGGGCTGATGAAGGCGCAGATGACGAAGAACGCCGTCATCGTGCCGACGGGCGCCAAGGGCGGTTTCGTCATGAAGCGCCACGCCGACGCAGGGGGGCCGACGTACGACGAGGTGCGTGCCGGCTACGAGACATTCATCCGCGGCCTCCTCGACGTCACCGACAACCGAGTCGGCGACTCGATCGTTGGCCCCGATGACGTCGTGCGCCACGACGATGACGATCCGTACCTCGTCGTGGCCGCGGACAAGGGAACCGCGTCGTTCTCGGACACGGCCAACGCGTTGGCTGCCGACTACGGGTTCTGGCTCGACGACGCCTTCGCCTCAGGTGGCTCTGCCGGCTACGACCACAAAGCGCTCGGCATCACCGCACGCGGTGCGTGGGAATCCGTTCGTCGCCACTTCTTCGACCTCGGTGTGGACGTCGATGCCGACGAGGTCACGGCCGTTGGGATCGGTGACATGTCGGGAGATGTATTCGGCAACGGCATGTTGCTGTCCAAGCATCTCCGGCTCGTTGCCGCCTTCGACCATCGCCACATCTTCATCGATCCGGATCCGGACCCTGCGGCGGCCTGGATCGAGCGCAGTCGCATCGCCGGCCTCGGACGGTCGTCATGGCAGGACTATGACCCGACCGTCATCTCGAATGGTGGTGGTGTGTTTCCTCGGTCGGTGAAGCGGATCGACCTCACGCCCGAGATGCGAAAGGTCCTTGGGACGGATGCCGAGTTCGCGACACCCAGCGGGCTGATTCGCATGATCCTCATGGCACCCGTCGACCTGTTGTGGAATGGGGGCATCGGTACGTACGTGAAGTCGAGGTCAGAGACGAACGCCGAGGTGCAGGACCGATCGAACGACGCCGTGAGGGTCGACGCACGGGACCTCAGGTGCCGTGTCGTGGGGGAGGGCGGCAACCTCGGATTCACACAGCTCGGTCGTATCGAATTCGACAACCACGGTGGGCGCATCTTCACGGACTTCATCGACAACTCCGGCGGCGTCCACGCGTCGGACAGGGAGGTGAACCTCAAGATCCTGCTGCGGATGGCTCAAGAAGCCGGGGAGATCACCAGATCCGAGCGCGACGAGATCATCGAGTCCGTATCCGACGACGTCGTCAGCGCCATCCTGTACGACAACTTCCTCCAGGCGCAGATGATCTCCCAGGAGGCAGAGAACTCCCGACGGACGATCGAGGCGTACATCGAGCTGACGGACCGCCTCGAACGCGAGGGACTGCTGACGAGGGACATCGAGTTCCTCCCGAGCACCGAGGAAATGACCCAGCGATCGCGCGAGGGCAAGGGCATGTCACGCCCCGAGATCGCGGTTCTCCTCGCCTACGCGAAGATGAGCCTGACCGAGCACCTCAGGGTCTCGACGCTCCCTGACGACAAGCACTTCGTTCCCGATCTCCTCGCGTACTTCCCTCCGCGTATCGTCGAGCGCTTCGAGCATCTGATCCTCCAGCACCCCCTCCGTCGCGAGCTGATCTCAACGATCGTCGCGAACCAGGTGCTCAACTCCCAGGGCAGTACGTACTACTCGAGGATGCGCACCGTGTCGGGGTCATCCGCTGCGATGATCGTGCGTGCCTACCGAATAGCCAGGGCCGTCACGGACGCCCAGAGCCGATGGCATTCCATCGAGGAGCTCGGTGCGTCGGTGCGCCCCGAGACGGCCCGGATGATGCTCCAGGACATCGACCTGCTCGTGACGCTCGTGTCCCGGTGGTACCTCATGCAGGACCAGACATCGAGCATCGACGAGGAGGTCGCTGCTGCGAAGGAAGAATTCGCACGACTCTCGGACGGATTCCCGAACCTCGGTCCCGAAGAGTGGCGCGAGCCGTATGAGCGTGTCGCCTCAGACCTCGTCGCACAGGGCGTACCGGCCGACCTTGCGGTTCGGCATGCCTATCAGCGAGTGCTGCGGCGCGGTCCTGACATCGTCGATCTCGCAAACCGGTTCGATCGCGACGTCATGGAGGTTGCCGAGATCTACACGCAGGCGAGCCAGGAGTTCATGATCGGCTGGGTCGAGCGCCAGATCCGTCTCCTGCCCGGCACCACAGCCTTCGATCGCTTGGCCATCGCTGCACTGCGTGACGACCTCCAGATCCTCCGACGTGAAGTCGTCTCGGCGATCCTGTCCGAGGCAGACGGCTCGATCGACGCCTTCATCGATGCCAACGATCGGGTCATGCCCCGGATCGAACGGTGGCACCGGTGGCTGTCGAGGGACGGGATCCTCGACGTGTCCGCAGGCTTCATCGCGACCCGCCGGCTGCACCAGATCCTCGTCCCCTGACGGGGGCACGACCGTCATTCAACCACACCGTTTACAAACGAACGTTCGTTTGATATCCTCCTGCCTCGAGGAGAGGAGGCACGTGGACAACGTGACACGACAAGAGGCATTCGACGCGATCATCGCCGCCGACGAGAAGGTGGAGCCGCGCGACTGGATGCCGGACGGTTACCGAGCGACCTTGATACGCCAGATGGCACAGCATGCGCACAGCGAGGTCATCGGCATGCAACCCGAAGCGAACTGGATCACGCGCGCGCCGACGCTCCTGCGCAAGGCGATCCTCATGGCGAAGGTCCAGGACGAGGCGGGCCACGGTCTGTACCTCTACTCGGCAGCCGAGACGCTCGGCGTGTCGCGCGACGAGTTGCAGGACCTCCTCCATGACGGCGAGCAGAAGTACTCGTCGATCTTCAACTACCCGACGCTGTCGTGGGCTGACATGGGCGCGATCGGCTGGCTCGTCGACGGCGCGGCCATCGTCAACCAGATCGTGCTGCAGGGGACGTCCTATGGGCCCTATTCGCGTGCGATGGTCAAGATCTGCAAGGAGGAGAGCTTCCACGCCCGGCAGGGCTACTCGATCATGATGGCCCTCGCCAACGGAACCGACGAGCAGAAGGCGATGGCCCAGGACGCGATCGATCGATGGTGGTGGCCGGCGCTGATGATGTTCGGTCCACACGACTCCGAGTCCTCACACACCGAGCAGTCGATGGCATGGAAGGTCAAGCGCATCACCAACGATGACCTTCGTCAGATGTTCATCGACCAGACGGTGCCACAGGCGCATTACCTCGGATGCGTAATCCCCGATCCGGACCTGCGGTTCGATGAGGAGGCAGGGCACTGGCGCATCGGCGAGATCGACTGGGACGAGTTCTGGGCGACGATCAAGGGCGATGGTCGCCTCAACCGTGAGCGGATCGCCCACAAGACGAAGGCGTGGAACGACGGCGCATGGGTGCGCGAGGCGGCAACGGCGTATGCGGCGAAGTCGAGTGCCCGATTGGAGGGGGTCGCATGAGTTACGACGTTCCCGTCGCACCCGGCGACGAGCCGGTCAAGGTGCCCACCGGCACACACAAGGATCACGGGTGGCCCCTGTGGGAGGTGTTCGTGCGCGCACGGCGCGGCCTCAGCCACACCCACGTCGGTTCGCTCCACGCCCCCGATGCGGAGACGGCGATCCAGAACGCACGAGACGGCTACACGAGGCGAGCCGAGGGGGTCAGCGTCTGGGTCGTGCCCTCGACCGAGATCCACGCATCCGATGACCCGGACTCGATGTTCGCTCCGTTCGAGGACAAGCCGTACCGGCATCCGACCTTCTACGAGATCCCCGCTGAGGTCGGGCAACTGTGAACACGGTTACGACCTCGACGGCACTTGGCACCTATCTCGTCCGGTTGGCGGACGACAACCTCGTCATCGGACAGCGCCTCGGTGAGTACATCTCGCACGCGCCCGAGCTCGAGGAGGACCTTGCGATCGCCAACACCGGCCTCGACCACGTCGGGATGGCACGGCATCTCTACACCCTTGCCGGGGAGGTAGAGGGAGACGGCCGCAGCGAGGACGACTTCGCCATGTTCCGTTCCGAGCGCGAATTCACGAACGTGCTGCTCGTGGAGCAGCCGAACGTCGACTTCGGCTACCTCACCACCCGCCAGTTCTTCTTCGATGCCTATCAGGTCCCCCTGTGGCTGCGGCTGAGCGCGTCGACGCACGACCAGCTCGCAGGCATCGCAGCCAAGGGCCTCAAGGAAGCGACCTATCACCTCCGCCGGTCGTCCTCGTGGATGATCCGCCTCGGTGACGGCACGCCTGAGAGCCACCGGCGCGTCCAGGAGTCGATCGACGGACTGTGGCGGTTCACTTCTGAGCTGTGCGCGACCGATGACGTGGAAGCCGAGCTCGCCGATGCAGGAGTGGCGCCACGATCGTCAGATCTGCGAACGGAGTGGGAGCGGACCGTCGATGCCGTCTTCGAGGAAGCGACCCTCGCCCGCAGCGCCGACGCCTTCCAGACATCGGGAGGCAGGACAGGGATGCACACCGAGTATCTCGGACACCTCCTCGCCCAGTTGCAGTGGATGCAGCGTTCCCACCCGGGGTTGTCATGGTGACGGCCACCGTCGACGTCGCCGAGACCGCCCGTCGGTTGCTCGATCAGGTCACCGATCCCGAGATCCCCGTCCTCACGATCGCCGACATCGGCATCCTGCGTGGCGTCGACGTGGGTTTCGACGGCCGCGTCGTCGTGACGATCACCCCGACGTATTCGGGATGCCCTGCGATGGACGTCATCGCAGAGGACATCGTGACGGTGCTGGCGTCGGAGGGGTTCGACGCGTCCGTCGAGATGACATTCACCCCGGCATGGACGACGGAGTGGATGACGGAGGAGGCCAAGGCGAAGCTCGCAGGTTTCGGCATCGCGCCGCCGGGTTCCGTCATCGGGATCGTCGACGAGGTCTTGTGCCCGAATTGCTCCGAAGCCACCTCGCGCATCATCTCGGAGTACTCATCAACGGCCTGCAAGCGCATGCTCGTGTGCACATCGTGCGGCGAGCCCTTCGACCAGTTCAAGGCGATCTGATGGAAGCCGTCGAGTTCCATCCGCTCACGGTGCGTGCGATCGATCGGCTGACCGACGAGGCGGTGTGCGTCACGTTCGACGTCCCGGACGACCTCCGGCCCATGTACGCCCACGTGCCCGGTCAGCACATGATCCTCCGGACCTCCCTCGACGGTGTCGACGTCCGCAGGAGCTACTCGATCTGCTCGCCTTCGGGGGACGCGGACCTCCGGGTGGGCATCAAACTCCTGCGGGGTGGTGCCTTCTCGACCTGGGCGAACAGCAAGCTCGAACCGGGCGCCGTCATCGAAGCGACTCCGCCGACGGGTGAGTTCATGCATGCCCCCTCGAACAACGGCGTGCGTTCATACGCTGCGATCGTTGCGGGGAGCGGAATCACGCCGGTGCTCTCGATCATCGCTTCGACGCTCAGGGATGAGCCTGAGGCCCTATTCACCCTCATTTACGGGAACCGCGAAGGGCGATCGGTGATGTTCCTCGACGAGATCGACGCCCTCAAGGGTGCGTATCCGGACCGTTTCATGGTGATGCACGTCTTGAGTCGGGAGTCGCACATCGTCCCCCTGTTCGAGGGCCGCATCGACGCAGAGAAGCTCGGGCAGCTCTTCTCCACCGTCGTGGATCCCGAGACGGTCGACTCGTGGTTCCTGTGCGGTCCTCGCGGCATGGTCGAGGACGCTCGTCAGGTGCTCGAGGATCGAGGCGTTCCATCGGACGTCGTACACGACGAGTTGTTCTATGCAGGGGACGGCCCTCCGGTGATCGCAATGGACGACGTGGTGGGTTCCACCGTGCGCTTCACGCTCCACGGGCGCACATCGACGGTCGTCATCGACCCGGACGGAGCACCGATCCTCGACCACGTGTTGTCCGTTAGGCCGGAAGGGCCGTTCTCGTGCCGGAGCGGGGCTTGTGCGTCGTGTCGGGCGAGGGTGATCGAGGGCGAGGTCCGGATGGACAGGAACTGGAGCCTCAACGGCGAAGAGGTGGCGGGTGGCCACATCCTGACATGCCAGTCCCATCCCGTGTCCGATGTCGTCGAGCTCACCTACGACGTATGAGCCGCCTCACACGCGATGACATCGTCACCGGGGCGGGGCGGCGTTTCGCCACCCACGGGTATCACGGGACCTCGATGCGGGATCTCGGAGACGACCTCGGGATCCTGGGCTCGTCGATCTACGCCCACGTGGGCGGGAAGCAGGAGCTCCTCGTCGCCGTGATCGAACGTGGCGCAGGGTTCTTCGACGCTGCTGCAGCCGGAGCGGTCGATGCCGGTGCCGACCCACCAGAGACTCTTCGACTGCTGATCGCGGCACACATCGACGTCGTTCTCGACCATCGTCCCGAGGCACGGACGTACCTGTTCGAGACGAGCTTCCTCGACGAGGAGGAACGCGGTCGCGTTGCTCGCGCCCGCGACCGCTACGAGCAGGTCTTCGTCGACGTGATCGCACAGGGCGTTGCAGAGGGGTTCTTCCCGATGCACAGCGACCCGAGGCTCGCGGCCGTCTACGTGTTGTCGATCCTCAACACGGTGGGCGGGTGGTTCAACGAGTCGGGGAGATTCGACCGGTCAGCGCTCGCCCATGACGCACACACGTTCGTGATGAAGGGCCTCGGCGGCTCGTGACCGGTCGGCGCTAGCCGGGCGTCCCCGGAGCGGTCGATCTGTCCTTGGCATCGGCGGTGAGGTCGACCGTGAGTTCCTCCCCGCTGCTCAGGATCACCCTGGCGCTGTCGGCTTGGGAACCTTCGGGCCCCGCTGCGAGGAGGATCCTCCGTACGTCGGCGAGGTGGCCCTCCATCTCCCTGCGGTACCGGTCGGATTCGGCTCGGATCTGCTTCGCCTCGGTACGAGCGGCCTCGAGGACACGATCGGCCTCGGCCTCGCGACGACGTGCGATGTCCTCGGCCTCACCGACGATGCGATCGGCCTCGGTCCGAGCACGCTCGGTGATCTGCACAACCTCGTCGGTGCGGAGCTTCGCCTTCGCCTCAGCCTCGGCGATGATCGCGGCAGCGGATCGCGATGCGTCGGAACCTTCACCAAGACCTGCGGCCGCGGTCATGGCAGCAGCCTCGGCGCGGGCCTCGTCGATGATGGTCGCCCGAGCCCTGCGAGCCTCTTCGAGTTCGGCGTCGATGGAAGCCCTGAGGGCGTCGAGCTCGGCGTTCGCCTTGTCCGCCTTCCTGCCGGCGATGGCGAGCTGCTCCTCGAGTCCAGAGACGTATGCGGCGGCGTCATCGAGGAAGGCGTCGACCTCGGTGCGGTCGTAACCGCGAAGCGATGTCGTGAACCGTCGATCCTGGATCTTTCGAGCGGAGAGTTCCATCCCTGCCTCCATGTGTGCCCCGATCGACACGATACAGGATGGACGCCTTCCGGGCGCGGAAAACGAGCCCTGCGGCTCGTCATCGAATCCGGATGATCGCTCGGCTCAGCGCTTGTTGGTCCCGTACGACATGTTGCGGATGCGCTGTTCGACGAGGGCGGCGTCGTCGTGGGTCGTCGAACGGTTGAGGACGGACTTCATCCGGTCGTTCACCGCTTCGTCGTAGTCACGATCCTCGCGGCGCTCATCGGAAGTGTTGCGCTTGAACATCTTCATGGCCGCTTTATCGGCGCGATCGGTGCGGAACTTGAGCGATGCGCCGGGTGGGACTCAACGGTTGAAGAGGCCGAGCAGACGGTCCTTTACCGAGGTCGCGTCGCTGTTGTTGGGCGTCGGCAGCTGGGTGCGGCGGTGCGCGTCGCGCATGCCGTTGCCGGACTTCGGGAGTGCGCCGCTGTTGCGTTGATAGAACGACGGTGCGGTGTTGATCGGCAGCTCGATGACCTCGGCGAGGTTTGCAAAATCCTCGTGCCGTGGGATCTGCTCGGCCGTTTCGTGCGTGGACATGTGTTTCCCTTCAGAGAAGTCCGCGCCTCCCGTTTGTTCCAAGCCCACGCCCCAATGTATCGCGCGCTGACGAGATGCCAAGAAGGGTTCCTCGGGACGACACGGTGACTAGTGCCCGATCCGGGACCCTCAGCGATGGGGTCGCCCGGTTAGGATGCAGTCCGGGGGAGTCGAGGATGAAGCACACGACAACCGTGCATGGCCGAACCATGGCCTTCGTCGAGGTCGGGGATGGCGAACCCATCATCTTCCTCCACGGCAATCCAACGTCGTCGTACCTGTGGCGCAAGGTCATCCCACATCTCGCCGATCGATACCGATGCGTCGCTCCCGACCTGATCGGCATGGGCGACTCCGACAAGCTCCCCGATTCCGGTGCCGACTCGTACACGTTCGTCGAGCACCGGCACTACCTCGATGGCCTGCTCGACGCACTCGACCTCGGGGATCGGGTGACCCTCGTCGTCCACGACTGGGGCAGCGGCCTCGGGTTCGATTGGGCGCACCGGCACGCCGATCGGATCGTCGGCATGGCATACATGGAAGCCCTCGTGACGCCAGTGACGTGGGACGACTGGCCGGAGGCGGCCCGCTCCATCTTCCAAGCTTTGCGCAGCGACGCCGGGGAGGCGCTGGTGCTCGAGAAGAACCTGTTCGTCGAGCGCATCCTGCCGGCCTCCATCCTCCGGGAGCTGACTGGCGGGGAGATGGCCACCTACAGGGCGCCCTTCGTCGAACCCGGCGAGCAGCGTCGCCCGACACTCACGTGGCCGAGGCAGATCCCGATCGACGGCATTCCAAAGGACGTCCACGACATCGTGGCCGGGTACTCGGCATGGCTTTCGGAGACCACGATTCCGAAGCTCTTCATCAACGCCGAACCGGGCAGCATCCTCGTTGGGCGCCAGCGCGAGGTAGCGCGAGGATTCCCGAACCAGCGGGAAGTCACGGTCGCGGGTATCCACTTCATCCAGGAGGATTCACCGGACGAGATCGGCCAGGCGATCGCTCAGTGGCGAGCCGGACTCGCCTGACCGCGCACGACAGGGCGCCCTCGTTGCGTGGTAACCCCGCGATACTCGGGGGGTGATGACCGGCATCCCAGAACCGATCGAGCGGGTGATCCGCGCCTCGATGCTCGACGTCGAGTTCTACAACGAGGCTGAGGCAGATACATCCCTCAACGGTGCTGCCGCGATCGTTGTCGTTCTCGCAACGGCGCTCGGTGGCATCGGCGCAGCCTTCGCGACCGAGGTGAACATCGTCGCGGGTGCGTTTGCGGGCGCGGTCACCGGGGTCATCGGGTGGCTCGTGTGGTCAGCCATCGCCCTGTTCATCGGGAGTCGCCTCGGCGGCACGTCCGATTTCGGCGAGATGGTGAGGGTCATCGGGTTCTCGTACGCGCCGCTTGCGATCGGTGTGGTCCCATGGCTCGGGCTCGTCGGCGCGATCTGGGCCCTCGTTGCAGCGGTGATCGCGATCAGGGAGGGCATGGACTTCTCGACAGCCAAGGCCATCGCCACCATGGCCTTCGGATGGGGAGCATGGCTCCTTCTTTCGCTCGTTGTCCAGGCGGTACTCGACATCGAGATCAATGGGGGCTGGCCGCTCTGATCAGGATTGCCTGATCACACCACGGTGGTCTCGCCGCGACGGCGTTCCTTCCACTCCTGCCTCCACGATCGGTTCGACCGCCAGAAGATCCACGATGCCATGCCGATGGGAATGGGCGGGAGCAGGCTCAGGGCACGGAACAGCAGGACACCCGCCGCGATCAGGGCGGCATCCACCGGTTCGCCGGGATTTGTCGTCTGCCAACCGAGGGTGAGTAGCCCTATCCAACCGAGGTCAACGAGGCCGAGGCCGCCAGGGCTGACCGGGATCATCACGAGGAACCGCCCGAGTGCGAACGAAAGGATGACCCAGGGAAGCGGGATGTCATCGGTCGTGATCCCGACGGCGTAGATCGATGCGGTGTACAGGCCGGCCATGGCGACATGGTTGCCGACGGTCGCGGTCGTGAGGGGCAGTGCCCTCGTCGAGATCACGCTGGTCAGGTCCGTGCGGAACTGCATGACCGCCGAGTGGGTGTCGGGCGGATCCTTGCGCACGATGCGTGCGACTCGAGCGACCAAGCGATCGAGCCACCCGGCGATGCGCTCGGCGGCCGACCCCGATCGCAGGAGGGTCACGACGAGCCAGATCGAGAAGGCAACCCACACGGCGCCGCCGACGCTGACGAACCACATCCATCCAAGTGCGTCGCCCGCCACGGCGATGGCTACGACCGCGAGCACGGGAAGGGCGATGCGAACGTACCAATCCCAAACACCAGCTGCCAGGAGCCCGGCCGAGACGGAGTGCGGTGTGAAGCCCCATGACAGGTACATGGCATAGTTGAGCCCGATGGCGATGGCCCCTCCTGAAGGGAGGGAGTTGGTGACGGCCGTTCCGGTCATGTGGTTGACGAAGGCCTCCCGGAATCGCAGCGTGTCGAGGACGGACATGAGCACGATCGGATAGGCGACGAGGAAGGCGATCGACACGATCGACAGGAAGATCCACGCACCGGGGCTGACGTCGATGAGCACGTCCAGGATCGATCGGTAGTCGGAGAACTGTGGAACGACGAACCCGAAGACGATCACGAGGACGGCCACCGTGATCGCGACCGAGACCGCCCGCTTCCACAGTGGTGGAGCAGTCCTCGACGGGATCGGTGTGTCGTCCTCGGTCCCGTCCGGTGTCATGTGGATGGCCCCGAAAGCCCGAGGAGTGCCTCGCTCACCCTCCAGAGCCGTTCCGCCTGGTGGTCGTCGCGGGCGTGGCGTGTGGAGCGGGCCTCGGCGCCATCCTCGAAGTAACCGCCATGTGGCTCCGGATCCGGGTCGGCGGTCGCGAGCCATGTGACCGTGTCGGCGCCCTCAGCGGGCGAACGCTGCCGCCACGACGTGAGCCGCCACGCGATCGAGGCGATCAGTGAATCACCGTCCCTGCCGATCGATGTGCGCACCAGGCCGGGGTGCATCGAATAGCCGGAGACCCCGTCCGGTCGATGCCTGCGGTCGTACTCCCTCGCATGGAGGATGTTCGCGAGCTTCGAGACCCCGTACGCACCCCTCATCGAGTAGCGGCCTTCCCAGGTCAGGTCGTCGAATGGGATCCCCTCGCGTGCATACCCGTGCCCTGACGATGCGACGTTGACAACGCGGCTCGGCGAGCAGGAGATGAGCATGGGGGTCAGGAGGTGCGTCAGCAGGAACGGACCGAGGTGGTTCGTCGCGAATGTGCGTTCCACGCCATCGGAGGTGAGTTCCCTGCGCCCGAAGATCCCGCCCGCGTTGTTCACCAGGACGGCGAGGTCGGCCTTCGAGTTCGCGAACTGCTCTGCGAAGGAACGAATCGACCCCCGATCCTCGAGGTCGAGGAGCATCGCATCGACGCGGCCGCCCGATTCCGCAGAGATCTGAGCGGCTGCCGTCGTTCCGCGCTCGGGATCGCGGGCTGTGATGACAACGTGGGCGCCCGCATGACCGAGGGCGGTGGCCGTCGCCCGTCCGATTCCGGAGTTGCCGCCTGTCACGATGACGGTGCGTTCTTCGATGGACCAGCTCACGGATGGGGAGCGTAACGGCACCGTGTCGAGCCGATCCCTCATGCCCCTCTCACGAAGCCTTCACGGCTCTCTCAGGTGCCAACCGTACGATGGGGCCGATGAACGCTGCCCCTTCCCGGATTCTCGTCGTCGAGGACGACGCCTCCGTGCGTGAGGCCCTTCAACGCGCCCTTTCGTTCGAGGGGTATGACATCGAAACCGCCACCGACGGCGCCGTGGCGTTGTCCTCGATCCGCGCCAACGACATCGATCTCGTCGTGCTTGACGTCATGATGCCCCACCTCGACGGAATCGAGACGTGCAGGCGCATCCGGGCATCCGGAAACACCGTTCCGATCCTCATGCTCACCGCGAAGGTGGCGGTGGGCGACAGGGTCGAGGGCCTCGATGCCGGAGCCGACGATTACCTGACGAAGCCCTTCGCGCTCGACGAGCTCCTCGCACGGGTCCGCGCCCTGCTCAGGCGGGCAGGAGGGGACGTTTCGTCCGTGATCGGGTTCGGCGATCTCACGATCGACCCCGGTGCCCGAACGGCGACGAGGGGGGAACGAGACCTCCAACTGACGAAGACCGAATTCGATCTCCTCGTCGTGTTGGCGAGGGCGCCGGGCATCGTCATCGACCGTGACACCCTCTACGAGGAGATCTGGGGAATCGACTTCCAGACGACGTCGAACTCGCTCGACGTGTACATCGGGTACCTCCGGCGCAAGACGGAGGCCGGTGGCGAACCCCGCATCATCCACACCGTGCGCGGCGTCGGGTACGTGCTGCGAGCAGAATCATGACGATTCGCAGGCGAATCACCGTCGCCACAGCCGTGGCGGTCGGTGTCACCGTCGTGGTCGTCATCCTTGGCTCGTTCGTCGCGGCGCGCCAGCAGGTCCTCGACCCGATCGATCAGAGCCTGCTCGCGCGAGCCTCGATCATCGAGAGCGCTCCGGAGAGGGACTTCCCCGCCAACCTGTTCCGACCAGGTGGTAGCAGGGTCGGCGCCCTCCTCAGTCCGGGTCGTGTAGGTGAGTTCGACGCGGTCTACTACCAGATCATCCTCCCCGGCGGATCGACGATCAACGTCGGCACCGACGCCCTCCAACTCCCGCAACCGGTGCCTGAGGAGATCGGCGTCGGGGTCGCAGAGCTCCGATCCATCTGGGTCGATGACGTGCACCTGCGGGTGGCTGCGATCGTTCGACCCGGGACCGGCGCCGTCGCACAGGTCGCACGCCCCCTCACGGAAGCAGACCAGACCCTTCGTCGGTTCTCAGGAATGCTCCTCGTCGGAGCGATTGCGGGTATCGGCCTCGCCATCGCTCTGGGAGCCCTGGTGTCGCGAACTGCCGTCAGGCCGATCGAGAGCCTCGAGGAGTCGATTGGGGCGATCTCGGCATCGGGTGGGATGGGTGATCGGCTCGCAACGGATGGGGACGACGAGGTGGCCTCACTCGCACGGGCATTCAATCGGCTTCTGGAACAGCTGGAGGAGTCCAAGGCCCAACAGGTCAGGTTGGTCCGTGACGCGGGCCACGAGCTCCGTACCCCGCTCACTGCGCTTCGTACCAACCTCGAAGTCCTCCAGCGCCACGAAGTAGGAGAGGAGGAGAGGTTCGCGATGATCGCCGCAGCGAATGCAGAGGTCGAGGAACTCAGCTCCCTGGTGGTCGAGATCGTCGACCTCGCTACCGAGGGTCGCGAGCAGGGTCCGCTGGCACGGGTCGCACTCGACGACGTCGTCGGGTCGGCGATCGAGCGGGTCCGTCGTCGCACGGACCGGCCGATCGACCTGACGAGCGACGACTCGACGGTGATGGGTCGACGTGATGCCCTCGAGCGGGCCGTCGTGAATCTCCTGGCGAACGCAGAGACGTGGTCGCCGGCGGGCGGAACGATCGAGGTCGTCGTGGAGGCTGGCAGAGTGACAGTTCTCGACGAGGGCCCCGGCTTCGATGCCGCGGACCTCCCTCACGTCTTCGAACGCTTCTACCGGTCGGATCGCGCACGCACCAACCCGGGTTCTGGCCTCGGGCTCTCCATCGTCGAACAAGTTGCGATCGACCACGGAGGCTCTGTGTTCGCTGCGAACCGCACGGATCGCCACGGTGCCGAAGTCGGCTTCACCATCCCGCTCACCCGCGAGTGAGTCTCATTCGTCTCTCATCCCGCCCTCAGGCTGCGCCCATGCGCGTGCGCGATGCTCGAGGTGCGAAGGGTGAAAGGAGCCAACCATGAAGACGATCCTCGCATCGCTCGCCGCAGCCGGAGTGCTTGTGGCAGGAGCGTTCATCGCATCGACACTGGCTGATGCGCCGGCGGATGCGCAGGTGGCGCAGGTGCCGACCGCGGACATGACGGACACTGTCGGGCCACTCGTCGAGGTACTCGACGGCCTGGTGACGGACGGCGTCCTCACGCAGACCCAGGCGGACGAGGTGCGCGAGCGACTCCTCGCCGCCCACACGGAATGGTGGACGGAGCGTCGCGAGCTCCGAGAGGAGAGGCGAGCCGATCGTCAGGAGCGTCGCGCGGAGAGGCGAGCCGATCGCGAGCTCATCAGAGGCTTCCTCGAGGACGGTGTGATCGACTCGGACGAGCTCGCACAGCTCGGCGACGACCATCCGTTCAACGATCCGGACGGCCCGTGGGCGGATGTCGCGAGCGACGGACAGATCACGCGCGAGGAGCTCGCACGGGTCGCTCAGATGTGGCATGAGCGCCGCAGCGGGGCAACCGAAGGAGGAAAGGGCGCCTGACGTCCGGCGAGGTCACATCGACGCACCGCAGGACGCCCGTGTCGGTCGACCGGGCGTCCTGCGCGTCGCCTCCTCGTTGATCGAGCCGCGGCTCCGTCGACCGAGTCCCTCGGCGTATCGTTCATGTGGCCACGACGACGACCTATCAGGGAGGACCGAAGGCGTGGAACGCCAGGCACTCCTGTCCGCCTTTCTCGCAGGCGTGAAGGCATGCGATCCTGCTTCCCTGATTCGGGATCATCTCTCGGAACGGTCCGGCACCATCGTGATCGGACACGGCGATGGCGGCGTCGGCTACGACGTGCGTCCGAGCGACGTGGTCGTCGTCGGTATCGGCAAGGCAGCTGTCGGGATGGCCGAGGCGGCGTGCTCGGTGACGGGAGCAGCGCGAGGTGTGGTCGTCACGGACCGTCCTTCGTCGAGCCCTCTTCGGGTCATCATCGGGGACCACCCGGTTCCCGGCGAGGCGAGCTGCGAAGCCGGTGCCGAGCTCGTCCGGTTCCTCTCGACCGTTGGTGCGGATGACCTTGTCATCTTCTGTGTATCCGGTGGTGGCTCGGCGCTCGTCGAGGTGCCCGTTCCGGGCGTCACCAGGGACGATGTCTCCGTGCTCAACGCGTCGCTCGTCACGAGCGGACTTGCGATCGAGGACATGAACGAGGTGAGGGCGGCAGTGAGCGCCATCAAAGCAGGAGGCATCCTCGACTTCACTGCGGCACGGCGCGTCGTCACGCTCGTCCTGAGCGATCTGCCCCACGGCCCAGCTTCGGCGGTTGCGTCGGGACCGTCCATCCCGAGCGACCTCGGGAGCCGCGCCGGCCGGATCCTCGCGCACAGTGGCCTCGAGGTTCCGGATTCGGTTCGTGGGGCCATCGAACGCGGCCGCCCGAGGACCGCCACGGAGCGGGAAGGGATCGTGGTCGTCGTCGGATCGCCTCGTACCGCTGCAGCGGCGGCGGCGGCGGAGCTCGAAGCAGGTGGCGCCGTCGTCGATCTCGTGGAGGAACCGCTGGCAGGGAGTGTTCCGGAGGAGTTGGAACGGTTCGTCGCACGGATGGCGAACGGACGGGTCGTGGTGGCTGCTGGTGAATCGACGCTCGAGGTACGGGGATCCGGCGTCGGGGGCCGGAACCAGCATGCGGCGCTGCTCGCAGCCGGGGTGCTCGACGGCACCGTCGGCACCTTCGGAGCCTTCGCGACGGACGGGAGGGACGGGCCGACGACGGCCGCCGGTGCGATCGTCGACGCCGCCTCCATCTCGAGGATGCGCGCCCACGACGTGGACCCCGGAGGCGCCGTTGCGACGTTCGACTCGCACCGTGCCCTGCAGGCGTCCGGGGACCTCGTGGAGACCGGACGGACCGGGACGAATGTCGCAGACCTCTGGATCGGGTCCGTCAGTCGATGGACCCGAGGAACTCCGTGATCGCAGCCTCGTAGGCCTCCGGCGCAAGGTTCCACGAGCGTGTGTGCCCGGCCGCCGTCGTCACCAGGGTGACGATGTCAGGCCGAAGTGAAGCCATCTCGGCGCTGGTCGAGTGGGGAACCGCCACGTCCTCGGTGCCGTGGAAGATCAGCATCGGCGCGTGGATGTTGTTCGTCTGGTCCAGATAGTCGGTCGCCGCCCAGTCGACGTCGAATCGCCAGGTCGAGATCCACTTCGCGGCACTGGTGAGCACCTGTGGGAGCTTGACCGGAAGGAGCGGAAGCTCGGTGAGCGAGGCGCGGTAGTCGACGGAGTCGGTGAAGCTCAGCACAGGGGAATCGAGGATCACGGCGCGGGTGAAGTTCCTGAGCGGCGATTGTGTCAGGTAGCTCGCGATCATGGATCCTGCGTACGAGTATCCGACGAGGATGTGGTCGACGGCGCCATTCTCGTTCGCGTACCGAACCGCCCCTGCGACGTCTGACCAATCCGTCTGTCCGTAGGTGTGGTACCCGGATGGATCCCTCGGCTGACCGACATCGTTGCGGTAGTTGATCACCAGGATGGGATATCCCTGCTCCCTGAGGACAGGGACGATTCGCAGTGCCTCCTCGAGCGTGCCCCCCTTGCCGTGGACGACGATTGCCCAGGTGTCGGAGGTTCCGGGGATGTACCAGGCCGGGAACGACCCGATGTCCGACCGATACGTGACCATCTCGACCTCGACGCCGATGTCGTCCGGGCCCTGCCAGTAATAGACGTCGACTTTCGCGTCGGTCCCGACGGGCGGTACGGGCTGACCAGACTCGAGCGACCGGCGGTCCTCGAGCCCTTGCCCCGTCTCTGTCGACGAGATGAGCCCGCCGGAGCGTGCGTAGCCGTTCTCCCAGAGCAGGGCGCTGAGGCCCTCCTCTCCGGCCTGATCAGTCGAAGACGACCCGAGCAGTGTCACGGTCGAGGGGTCCGACGCGATGACCTCCCAATCGAGGCTTGCGGGCTCACTCGTGGGCGGCTCGAGTGCGCCTGACTCGATCTCTCCCGAGTAGTACCACGCGACCACGAGGAAGAGGGCGAGGATGATCACGCCCAAGATGGCGAGGAGGCGGATCATGCCGCCGAGGAGCGAGCCTCGCTTGAGGCGGGCGCGGGGCTCGCCCGGCGATGCCGTCTGACTGGTGCGCTTGCCCATCGAAGCCTCCAGGTACCTGGTCCAGCCACGCAGCGTAGTCCCGGGAGGACCACGCTCACAGTGTTCTTTCGCTCGCAGGTCCGCCCCACCAACGGATCGTTACGATGCCCCCGTGACTCGGCGCACCCGCATCGCCAAACTTCCCGTAGCCGGGTTCGCCATTGCCCTCGCCATCGGGGCGTGCTCGGGCGCCTCGTTCGGTGACTACGGCGTCGGTGCGGCGTTTCCGGGAGGCGAGGGCACCGTGACGAACTACGGACCCGGCGCATTCAGCCAGCCCGCGGCGAACCTCGATGCCGAGCATGTCGCACGTTTTCGGATCGGAGACGCGTTTTTCACCGAAGCGTGGGTTCCCGCCGGTGACAGTGGGGATGAACGGGACGGGCTCGGTCCGACCTACCTCGCATCGTCGTGTGCGGCGTGCCATCCGGCGGACGGGAGGTCCGATGCGCCCGCAACGCCCGGATCTGCGAGTCGACCGATCCTGCGTTTTGCCGGCGGAGACGAGATGGTGCCACGGCTCGACGCGTACGGATTCCAGCTCCAGTCGGCGGCGATCGAAGGCGTACCCGCAGAGGCGCAGCTGCAGGTGTCGTGGCGGGAGCTGCCCGGTGCCTATCCCGATGGCACGCCGTACTCGCTCCGTGCGCCCATCATCGATGTCGACGGCGAGCAGTTCGGTTCGCTCGACGGACTCGTCGCAACCGGTGTGCGGGTCGGACCCGCCCTCATCGGCCTCGGACTCCTCGAGGCGATTCCCGAATCCGCGATCCGCGCCCTCGCCGACCCCGACGATCGCGATGGAGACGGTGTCTCGGGAAGGGTCCACGTTGTCACCACCCTCGGCGGCGAGGTGGCCATCGGACGGTTCGGGCACAAAGCGAACATCGCCACGATCGCGGATCAGACGGCGATCGCATACCTGCTCGACCTCGGTGTGACATCGCCGGCCCTCCCGGACGAGAACTGCCCGGTTCCCCAGGCTGCGTGCGCCGCAGCGGCGAGCGGTGGCTCTCCCGAAATCTCGGCCAGTCGCTTCGCTGATGTCGTCGTCTACGCCAGCACGCTCGCCGTGCCGGGTCGCCCGTCCGCCGGTGACGGGGGCGTCACTGAGGGCGAGGCGACCTTCACCGAGATCGGGTGCGCCGTGTGCCACGTCGCTCGTTGGGAGACGGGGGAGCATCCGATCGACGCGCTGGCGAATCAGACGATCTACCCGTACACCGACCTGCTCCTCCATGACATGGGATCCGGACTGTCAGATGGCCGAACGGACAGCCTGGCCGGACCGAGCGAGTGGCGGACCGCCCCGCTCTGGGGGCTCGGCCTGGTGCGGTCGGTCAACGCGAACGCGGGGTTCCTGCACGACGGGCGTGCGAGGACGATCGAGGAGGCGGTCCTGTGGCACGGTGGCGAGGGGATGGCGTCCCGTGATGCCTTCGTGGCACTCACGGCCGCGGACCGCCAACGCGTCATCCAGTTCCTGTCGTCCCTCTAGTGCCCTCGCGAGGGCGCTAGCTTCCCGACATGGCTGGCCACCCGAACACCGGTTACTCGAGCATCACGGGCCTTGGGCGAAACCTGGATCCGGGGCTCACGTCGAATCGGATCGCCGTCGGTGGCGGCGTGGTCGCCTTCGTGGTGATGGCAGGGCTCTCCTTCGTCCGCGACGACCTGACCCTGATCGGTGCCGTGTTCGCCGCCGTGGCGGTGTTCCTCGGGTGGGCGCTCGGACGCGAGCTGGAACCGGATCTGCCATCGATGGCGACGGTTTCGATGGTGATCAGCCTCATCTTCACCGTGTTCGTCGTTCCGTCGGCGATCGCCGTTGGCATCGCCCTGATCGCGATCCGCCTCGTCGCAGGGACAGTGGGTGCCTCCCTCAAGGCATTTGACATCCCTGTCCTCGTCGGTGTCGGGTTCCTCGCAGCCTCGGATCCCGCACTGTGGATCGTGGGTCTTGCCGCGGGTGCGTGGGTCTGGGCCGCGCCGGAGGTCGGGCCGCTTCGGAGGATCACGGCGGTTGCCTACGGCATCAGCGTGGTTGCAGGCCTCGGTCTCGCAGCGTGGCGGTTCTGGGGAACGGGCGACCTCTCCTTCGATGTCACACAGACGGCGTACGTCCTGGCCGCAGCAGCCGGCGCTGCGATGCTTGTTTCCGCTCGCCGGATCCAGGTCTCGTCCCTGTGCGACGCAGGCGATGCCGCGATCGACAGGGAACGGGTGCGCCTGGCCAGGGTCACCGTAGGCTCGATCCTCATGTGGGCGGCGATGGTCGGCGGTGTGGATGCGTTCTGGTCCCTCGGGCCGGTGTTCGCCGCCTTGCTCACCGCGGCGGTATATCGCGTATTCGTGCACCCGGCCTCGGTGCCGACCTGAGGCTCTCGACGCGACTCAGGACGCGACCGGGGATGAGAATTGGACCCGTGCGAGGTTGGCGAGGATGGTGGTCACCGCGTCGCTGATGACCTCGAGGTGGGCCGGGTGACTCCCGTAGGCCTGGTAGTCGGTCGTCGACGCGAAGGTCGCGACGAGGCCGTAGTCCCAGCTCCCCTCCACGAGATCGAGGTCCCTCCCGTGGTGCAACGTGACGATCTCGGGGATGGCGATGGGGAGGGTGTCGAGCGCGTTCGAGAGCCTGTCCACGGCCTCGGGGGATGTCGAATCGTGGAAGCGGAAGACGACGGCATGGGTGATCATGGGGAGCCTCCGGGGAACCCCGAAACCCTCGCCTGGGCGGATGGCACGGGTGATCCGAGGATCGTCGAGAGCTCATGGGAGACGCCGATGAGCGAAGGCAGGGAGATGCCGTGCTCGAAACCTGCGCGATCGAGCATGTAGACGAGGTCGTCGGTCGCGATGTTCCCCGTGGCGCCCGGTGCGAATGGGCATCCACCGATGCCACCGACGGATGCATCGAGGACGGTTATCCCGCTCTGGATGGCCGCGAATGCGTTTGCGATGCCGGTGTTGCGGGTGTCGTGGAAGTGAACCCGCAAGGGGATGTCGCCTGTGACCTGGCGGACTGCTTCGATCCGCTCGGCGACCGACCAGGGATCCCCGACCCCGATCGTGTCCGCGAGGCCGATTTCGTCGACCCCCGTCGCCGCGACACGCTCGGCCACGTCGACCACATGCCCAATCGGGACCTCTCCCTCGAACGGGCATCCCCACGCAACCCCGATCACCGCAGACACACGGACACGATCGCTTGCGGCCTCTGACACGACCGAGGCGAGGACATCGAGGGACTCCTCGGTGGTGGCGCCCTGGTTCTTTCGATTGAACGTCTCGGTCGCCATGATCGGCATGTTGACCTCATCGACACCGGTTGTCCTCGCCCGCTGCCAACCGCGCTCGTTCATCACCAGGCCGATATACGAGACATCGGGGGATCGGTCGATCCCCGCCATGACCGCCTCGGCATCGGCCATCTGGGGGACGTGGCCCGGGTGGGCGAATGAGACGACCTCGATGCGACGGACACCCGATGCCACGAGATGGTCGATGAGGAGCAGTTTCTCCTCCGTGGTGAGCATGGTCGCCTCGTTCTGGAGGCCGTCGCGCGGGCCCACCTCGACGATCTCGATCCGGTCCTTCACAGTGTCCCTCTCATGATCGTGCCGCTCTCACCGCTGATCCGCCGCTGTGGCCGCACGATACCGTCGGAGGGTCCGCGAACCGGACGCCCTCGCACCGGTACGCTCCCGCCACGACGAGGAGATACTGCGCATGGCGGTCGATTCGAGGACCTTCAAGGATCTCATGGCCCGCGTCGCCCAGACGGTCACGATCGTGACCATCCCTGGCGATGACGGCCCTGCGGGCCTGACCGTGTCGGCGTTCACATCGGTGTCTGCCGAGCCCCCGATCGTCCTCGTGTGCATCGACAAGAAGGCGTCGACGCTCGGACACTTCCTCGACGGTCATGCCTTCACCGTGAACATCATGCCCCGCGGCACCGGCGACGTGGCCATGCTGTTCGCAACGAGGGGAGCCGACCGATTCGGGACCGTGGGATGGCACGAGGTCGAGGGTTCGGGTCCGATCCTCGATGGGGCCTTCGAGGCGATGGTGTGCCGAATCATCGAACGGACGGAGATGGGCGACCACTGGGTCATCTACGGTGCGGTCGAGGAGGCATTCGGGCCTGCGGAGATGTCGGCCGACGGTGTTGAGGACCCCCTCGTGTGGCTCCATAGGGGCTTCGTCCACACCGAACCGGACTGAAGCCGGGCCGTTCGGCGCGGTTCAGATACCGCCCCTTCCGAGGTTGATCCACGTGGTCTTGGTCTGCGTGTACTTGTCGATCGCCTGGAGCGACTTGTCCTTGCCGCCGAACCCCGACTCCTTGTAGCCGCCGAAGGGGGCGACGATGCCGGACGTGTCGAAGTTGTTCACCCACACGGTCCCGGCCCGGAGGTCCCGTGCGAGTGTGTGGGCCCGTCCGAGGTTGGACGTCCAGATGGCGGCCGACAAGCCATAGGAGGTGTCGTTCGCGATCGCGAGCGCATGGTCGTTGTCGTCGAACGGGATGATGGCGAGGACGGGCCCGAAGATCTCCTCGCGAGCGATCGTCATGTCGTTCGACACGTCGGCGAAGACCGTCGGCTCGACGAAGTACCCTCCCGTTTCCGTGCGGGTCCGGGCTCCGCCCGCGACCAACGTGGCACCCTCCTCGGCGCCCCGCTCGATGTACCCCATGACCCTCGACAGTTGCTGCTCGCTGACGATCGGCCCTGCCTTGGTCGCTGGGTCGAGGGGATCTCCCGGCATCCATGATGCGGAACCAGCGGCGACCCGCTCGACGACCTCGTCGTAGATCGGTCGTTCGACCATGAGCCGGGAACCCGCGATGCACATCTCGCCTGTGTTCCAGAAGATCGAGAAACCGACGGCCGAGATCGCGAAATCGAGATCGGGCGCATCCGCAAAGATGATGTTCGGCGTTTTCCCTCCGGTCTCTGCCGACACACGCTTCATGTTGGAGGTGCCTGAGTAGGTCAGGAAACGCTTGCCGACCGCCGTGGAGCCCGTGAAGGCAACGGCGTCGACATCGGGGTGTACCCCGAGCGCCCTGCCTGCGGTCTCACCGAAGCCGGGGACGACGTTGAGTACCCCCGGGGGGATACCGGCCTCGAGGGCCAGTTCACCGATCCTCAGTGCGCTGAGGGGTGACTGTTCGGCAGGCTTGTGCACGACGCTGTTGCCCGCCATGAGGGCGGGTGCGAGCTTCCATGAGCTGATCATGAGCGGGAAGTTCCACGGTGTGACGGCGCCCACGACGCCAACCGGCTCCCTGGTGATGAGGCCAAGTGCGTCCGGTCCTGTCGGAGCGATGTCGTCGTACAGCTTGTCGGAGGCCTCCCCATACCAGCGGTACGTCATCATCGCCTGCTCGACGTCGACCCTCCTCGAGTAGCGGACCGGCTTTCCGACGTCGAGCGTCTCGAGGAGCTGGAGCTCGGTCGCATTGGCCTCGATGAGGTCGGCAAGGCGCATGAGTACCTCGCCTCGCTCCCGTGGGGACCTTCGCGACCATGCGTTGTCGTCGAATGCGGTCCTCGCGGCGCCGACCGCCGCGTCGACATCGGCTTCGTCGGCTTCGGCAACCTCTGTGATCACTTCGCCGGTCGCGGGATTGACCGTCTGGAACCTCCTCCCGGTGGCCGCCTCGCGCCACGTTCCTCCAATGAGGAGGTCGCGTCGTGGGTCGATGTCGCCTGCGGCGCGTGTCCAGTCCTCGAGGGTCTCCACCTCAGCCCCTTTGCTCGTGTATCCGATGCCACCGCAGGTGGATCGTCGCGTCCCTGTCATTCCCGACTCCGAGGTCGGACAGTTCGAGGTCCACCGTTCCGTCGTCGTTCGTGATCCAACCGATGTGCCTCACCTGTGTGCCGCCCACCCAATCGGGGAAGAGGCTGAGGTCGACGTGGTGGTGGACCTGATCACCGACGATCTCGTACGTCCCCGCATACGACAGGTACCCGGCGGCCGCCGATGCTCGCTCCATGGCGGTCGCCTCGTTGAAGCTGCGCGTTCCGATCTCCGGACGGTTCGCCCTCATGAGCGTCGCCACCATCCGGCCCTCGTCCGTGTAGGTGATGACCCCGGTCGCCTTGCCACCGAAGGGGCGCGTCTCGCGTCCACCGTTGAGCCTGACCGTCCAATCGACGAGTCTCCAGCTCCCTACGAGGTCATGCGCCTGCATCGGCTCCTCTCCTGACGATCGCGCGGAGCCGCCAGCCTAGATCGCCTCACGACGACAGACCGGAGTCGCACCTACCATCCGTTGCTCCAGGGGCTCTGTGACGCCGGAGGCAGCGTGAAACCGAGAGCGATCCTTCTCATCGTCGTCGCGTTCGCACTCGGCGCGTTTGCCGCAGGCAGCATCGGAGTGCGGGTCATCCGTGAGGTACGAACGGCCGAGGGAGCGACGTCGCTGCCTCCGTCTGTCACCACGACGTCGCAGCCTCAGGACCCCGTCACGTTCCAGGTCAGCCCGACCGAGACGATCATTGGCTCTGCCGCGCTCGTGCCGACCACCCTCGACTCGTCGGGCTCGTCCGTCGCGATCGGCTACGACCTCGTGACGCTTGCACCTCACGCTGGGGTCGAGTCGTGGATGGCCTTCTTTGTTTCGGTGGGGGGAACCGAGATCGGGGATCTCGACCATGTCTATCCGCGTGGTTGGTCCATCGACACCGAGGGGGGTTCCTTCCCGGGTGGCCCTGCGAACCCGACGACGCGCGTCGCGCGCTTCGATGTCGAGGAGGGCTTCTCGCTCAGCGACATCACGGATGTTCGAATCACCGACGCAGTTGCCCTGTTCCCGCTCGACGTCCCCTTCACCCTCTCACAGGACGAACCACGCCGCGAGATCGCCGAAGGCGTCACCGTGGAGCTCCTCAACGTCTCTGATCAGGGAACGTCGACGATCGTCCAGGTGGGCGTCTCCTTCGATCCCTTGGTGTTCGACGCGGTCTTCATCGACGGCGACGGCCCCGGATGGCGTTCAGCCGTCCGGGAGGCCGAAGGTCGGCCCCGATTCAACCTCACATGGGTAGGTGGCGGGATCCCTGCGGACATCCCCCTCGTCATGGAGGCCGCCGTGTGGGTTCCGTTGTCCGGGGAGTTCGCTGTGTCCCTGGAAGGCCTGCGATGAGCGACGACCCGAACCCGGACTATCGCGACCTGTTGCGCTCCCCGTACGACCCCGATCCCGACGACGGTGCAGGGAGGAGCGGGGAAGGGGACTCCGAGCTGCCGTGGGTGCCTGCGGTGGTCGCGGCGGCGTTGGGAGCGTTCCTCGTGGGCGCGTTCGTCGTATACGCGGTTGTCGCCGGTCCCGTGGAGGACGAAGTACTGGTCGACGAGTCAACGACGACGACGCAGGCCGTTCCCGTCCAGGCCACGGAGGTTCCGGATGGCTTCGTCGCGATCACCGACGAGATCGGTGCGCGGGTCGTGTCGGTCGATACATCGGCACATGCCATCACGGTCGCCGTGTCCACAGCCGTCGCCGGGACCCTCGACCCCGCCGAGGTGGAGCCACTCCATGTTGCCTACTGGGTCCTCGACGACGGCGATACCGCCGACGCCAATCCCATGGTTCGCCAGTACGAGATCATCGGTTCGCTCGGGAACGTGACCGTGGACTTCCCCCCGCAAGCCTCCCTCCGGGAACCCGAGATCATTCCCTACCTCGCCTCGGGCGAAACGACATCCCACACGCTCACCCTCGAGCTCGACGCGAGCGTGCCGCAAGTCCTCGGAGGGATGATGATCGACTTCGGGAACGGCAGGGTTGTCGTCATCGACGAGCTGACGATCGCCGACGGGTGGGGTTGGGTCGCGTGGTCGACCCTGGGCGATGCCGTCGCGATGGTCGATGTCATCGTCACGTTCGAGGGGACCGACGACCCGGGTTCCGACATGATCGATCCCACGCGGCTCGCATCAGCGCACCTGCAGACACCTGGGTTCTTCGGCGCACAGGTGCCGCCCCCCCTGTACGGGTTCACGGGCTCAGCGTCGCTCGTGCGGGCGGGTGAGCCGCTCTCATCGGTGAACTCGCCGACCGCGATCACCGTCGACATCACGGCAACGGTGCCGGACTCAGTCGTTCAGGGAAGTCCCATCCCGCTCCCTTCTGGTGGTTGAGCCGCTCGGTAGGCTTGGCCCTCATGGACGTGCAGAACCACATCACGAGCGAAGCCGAGGAGATGTACCTCATCACGGTCGCTCGGGCCGTCGAGGACGGGGAGGGACCGCCCGTTGCCCTGTCGTCGGTCGCACGAGCGCTCGATGTCTCGTCGGTGTCGGCGAACCAGATGGTGAAGAAGCTCGAGACGCTGGGGCTGGTCACCTACACGCCGTACAAGGGAGTGAGCCTGACTGCCGATGGGGAGCGTCGCGCAAACGCAGTGCTTCGAAGCCGACGGCTGTGGTCCGTGTTCCTCGTCGAGCACCTCGGACTCTCCGCAGACAGGGCCGACGAGGTTGCGTGCGAGATGGAGCATGTGACGCCAGGCGAGATCGCCGATCGGTTGAGCAGTTTCCTCGGCGACCCCCTGTTCGGACCCAAGGGCAAGGCGATTCCCGCGGGGGTGGGAGGATCCGTCGAACGGGCCGTCAGGGAACTGGGCGACGTGCCGACAGGGTCGACGGTTCGCATCGTGGAGGTCGACGGATCGTTCGCATCCTTCCTCGCATCGCAAGGCATCGCCGAAGGGGTTGACGTGCGTGTCCTCGCCGCCGGATCGGATGGCTCGATCCTCCTGGCATCGGACGGCCGAACGGTCGAGCTCGTAGCCGAGGTCGCATCCACCCTCGGCGTGTCCCTCTGAGGCACAGCGGGCCGTGAAACCGTAGTCTTGGCCCACTGCGAGCGATGGAGGCACGAGACGTGTTCGAAGAGGCAGGCCTTGCCGTACAGGGAGCACTCGACGCGGGGGCGACATATGCCGACGCCCGTGTCGTCGTGACCCGCTCAGAGACGATCAACGTCCAGAACGAGAACCTCGAGAACTATGACCGCTCCGAGCACGCCGGCGTCGGAGTTCGTGCGCTGATCGGATCGTCGTGGGGGTTCGCCGCGACGGCCGACCTCGCTCCAGCCTCCGTGCGCGCAGCGGGCGAGCGCGCATCGGCCATCGCGAAGGCATCCGCGCTCGTGCCGGGGCCCCGCATGGAGTTCGCAGACGTCCCCGTCCACCAGACGTCGTGGTCCACCCCCGTCGTGGAGGACCCTTTCAAGGTCGCAACCTCGGACAAGGTCGATCTGCTCGTGGGTGTCACGGGAACGATGCGAGCCGTCGACGGGGTGGCGATCGCAACGGGCACCCTCGAGTTCTGGGACACGAACAAGTGGTTCGTGTCGTCCCAGGGCCACAAGATCCACCAACACCTCGTGGAATCGGGCGGCGGCTACGACGCGACGGCCATCGGTGAAGCCGAGACGCAACGCCGGTCCTACCCGCAGAGCTTCGGCCAGTACGAGACAGGCGGGTACGAGATCATCCGCTCGTGGAACTACGACGATCACGCCGCACGCATCGCGGAGGAGGCCGTTGCGCTCCTCAGTGCGCCCGAGATGGAAGAGCGCGAGACGAACCTCATCCTCGAGGGTTCACAACTCGCACTCCAGATCCACGAGTCTGTCGGCCACGCAATCGAGCTCGACAGGATCCTCGGATGGGAGGCGGCGTTTGCGGGAACGAGCCATCTCGAGCTCGCCAGACTCAACGAGCACAGGTACGGGTCTGACCTGATGAACATCACCGCCGACGCCACGTTGCCCGGTGCCCTCGGATCGTTCGGGTACGACGACGAGGGGACACCCGCCCAGCGGGTCGACATCGTCAGGGAAGGCCTATGGGTCGGGGTCCTGTCGGGCCGCGACTCCGCCGCGATCGCCGGGCTGCCACCAGGTGGCATGGTTCGCGGGGACGGGTACAACCGCCTCCCGATGGTCCGCATGACCAACGTCGGGCTGCTCCCCGGTACCGGAACGCTTGCGGACATCGTCGCCGACACGGACGACGGTGTGTACATGGCGACGAACCGCTCGTGGTCGATCGACGACAAGCGGCTCAACTTCCAGTTCGGCTGCGAGATCGCATGGGAGATCAAGGACGGTGAGTTCGGGCGAATGCTGAAGAATCCGACATACACGGGCATCACGCCGCAGTTCTGGGGCTCGCTCGACCGGCTGGCCGGCGAGAGGGAGTGGATCCATTGGGGCACGCCGAACTGCGGGAAGGGACAGCCGATGCAGGTGGCGCACACGGGACACAGCGCGTCGCCAGGCAGGTTCGCAAACGTACGCGTGGGGGTGAGGGGATGACACGACACACCGACCTCGCAGAGCTCGTCCTCGACCTCGTCTCCGATCGCGCCGACGCCGAGGTGCTCGTAGGTGTCGGCACCTCCTCCCTCACGCGGTTCGCGAACTCCTTCATCCACCAGAACGTATCCGAGGACGTGAGCGAGGTCATGTTGAGGGTCGCCACTGCGGATGGCAGGGTGGCGACGAGCACGTCGACCGTTCCGGACCCGGACGCGCTCTCGCGCTTCGTCGACGCCACGCTCGAGGTGGCAGGCCAGCAACCCATCGACAGGGACTGGCCGGGCTTCGGGGGACCCGTGACCGGCAAGGACGTCGATCACTGGGACGAGGCGACCGCGTCGGCCGACCCGACGGACAGGGCAGAGGTCGTCAAGGCGTTCGTCGATGCGGGAGGAGGCCTCCTGGCAGCCGGATACTGCGAGACCGTCGCCAAGGACCACGCCTATGCAAACACCGAGGGGAGGTCCGTCACCGCCCGCTACACCACAGCAGTCCTCGATGGCATCCACCAGACCGATCGTTCGGCGGGCTCGGGCCACACGGCGGGACGGTCGCTGTCGGCCCTCGAGGCCCACGAAACCGGCGCTGGTGCCGCCAAGCGTGCCAGGGACAGCGTCGACGCGTTCGACGCGAAGCCGGGGGAGTACGAGGTCGTGCTGTCGCCGGAGTGCCTCGCCACGATCGCCGTCTTCGTCGACGTCTACGGCTTCAACGCAAAGGTCGCCCAGGAGGGCATGTCGTTCGTCGATATCGGCACGCAGCAGTTCGACGCGTCCGTGAACCTGTGGGACGACGCGACGGATCCGAGGGCGCTCTACGTCGGGTTCGACACCGAGGGCACCCCCAAAGGCAGGGTGGACCTGGTGAGGGCCGGAACCACCGCAGGTCTCGTCCACAATCGACGGACCGCCGCCAAGGCGGGAGTCGAATCGACCGGACACGCGGCGCCAGGATCCGAGGTGTGGGGCCCGTTCGCCATGAACATGTTCGTGGGCGGCGGGGAGACGGACGTCGACGACCTCATCGGGGGTGTCGAGAGGGGCATCTACGTTTCGACGTTCAACTACTGCCGTGTGCTCGATCCGAAGACGCTCGTCGTGACGGGCCTCACGAGGAACGGGACGTTCATGATCGAGAACGGCCGCATCACGGATCCTGTGTCGAACATGAGGTTCACGCAATCGTTCGTCGGGGCGCTCGGACCCGAGAAGGTCCTCGGCATCGGGAACGACGCCCGGTTCGCCGACTCTGAGTTCGGGCCCCTCCTCGTCCATGCACCGTCGATGCGGCTCGCGTCGTGGAACTTCACCGGCGGCGCGGCCGGTTGATGGGCATCCTCGGCGACTCGGTGGCAGCAGCCGTCTTCACGGATCGTGCAATCGCTGACGAGGCGTGGGGAGCCCTCGCCGATGCGGGGATCCCCTCGACGGTCGTGACTGATCCCGGAATCCTCGGATCGTTCTCGATCGAGGTCGTCGTCCACAGGGACAACCTCGATGAAGCGCAACGCGTGCTCGCCCCAATCGTGCGCCGGATCAAGTGAGCCGTCGAACCCCGTGACGCGTCGGACGCCGCCCGTGCCGGGGGCGTCCGTTGTGATCGAAGGGGCGGCTTGGGTCAGGCGCCCGCGTGCTCGCTTGCGGCGTCCTCTTCTTGGGCGATCTCCTCGCGGATCGCGTCCATGTCGAGTGCCTTGATCTGGCCGATCAGATCCTCGAGTGCCTCCTCGGGAAGGGCTCCCGGCTGGCTGAAGACACCGATCTGGTCCCTGAAAGCGACGAGGGTCGGGATCGAGCGGATGCCGAAACTGGCAGCGAGCTCCTGTTCGACCTCGGTGTCGACCTTGGCGAAGGCGATCTTCAGGTCGCCGTCGACATGTCGCTCCGAAACCTTCTCGTACGTCGGGCCGAACATGCGACACGGACCGCACCATTCCGCCCAGAAGTCGATGAGGACGATGTCGTTGTCCTCGATCGTGTCGTGGATCGTGTCCTTCGTGATGTCAATGGTCGCCATGGCCTTCGTACTCCAACTACTTGCGTTCGTTGCATCCGGAACGCTACCGACCCTCTGGGTATTCCGGGCATGGACAGCGAGTGGCCCCTCCGTACACTCCCGGCCGTGAACGCATCCGCGCCCCTCATCGAGCTCGACGGCGTGTCCGTGCGTGCGGGATCGCTCCACATCCTCAAGGACGTGGACCTCGTGGTTCCACCCGGTGAATCCCTCGGTGTCTTCGGATCGAACGGTGCGGGAAAGACGACGCTGCTCCGCCTCGTCGCGACGCTGATTCGGCCCGCGTCGGGGCGCGGCTCGGTGCTCGGTGCTCGAATCGGATCCGAGGACCGGTACGAGGTGCGCACGAGGATCGGCTACATCGGCCACGTCCCCGGACTGTATCCGGAGATGACCCTCGGAGAGAACCTGGCCTTCGTCGCAGATGCACGCGGTATCGACCGGGGCCAAGCCCGTGACGCGCTGGGCGCCGTGGGACTCCTCGGGGCGTTCGACCGCATCACCGACCGGTGCAGCCACGGAATGCAGCGCAGGGCGGAGTTTGCGAGGGTCCTCATGACGAGGCCCGATCTCCTGCTCCTCGACGAGCCGCACTCGGCGCTCGACGCGGATGCGATCGAGCTCGTCGATGCCCTCGTGACACGTACGGTTGAGAGGGGAGGAGGCGCGATCCTCGTGTCCCACGACAGGGAGCGGGTTGCCGGGATCGCCACGCGTTCCGTCGAGATCATCGGAGGCACGATCGCGTGACCGGATTCTGGAACCAGGTGGTGACGATCGCCCGTCGTGACCTCGTGCGGGAGCGGCGCTCGGGCGAAGTCGTATGGGTCACGATTCCCTTCGGAGCGATTGCTCTTCTGTTGATCCCCCTCGCGATCGGCACCGACACGCCCATGCTCCAACGACTCGGACCCGGCCTGTTCTGGGTCGTCGTGATGCTCTTCGGGGTCCTCATCTCGATCCGCCAGACGAACGCGGAGACCCCCGCACAGCGGGACCAGCTAGCCCTCACGGGCCTCGACCCCGCCGCGGTCTATGTGGGAAGGGCAGCGGCGAGCTTCGTGCTCCTCCTCGTGTTCCAGGCGGTCGTGGGCATGGTGACACTCGTCCTGTACGACGTGCAGGTCGAAGGCATCTTCGTGTTGCCGGTCACCTTCCTCGTCGTGGGGGCCGGTCTCGCCCTGCTCGGGACGCTGGCTGCCGGCATCGTATCGAGTGGCTCAAACGCCACTGCGTTGGTCCCCCTCGTCGTCGCACCGCTTTCCGTTCCGCTGCTCATCGGGGCGACGCAGGCGCTGGAGGCCTTACAGTTCGGCGGCAGTAGCCTTGCGTGGATGCTGATGATGATCGTCACCGTCCTCGTGCTGGCGATTGCAGGGGTGCTCACCGCCCGACCTCTCCAGGAGACCGGATGACCGACCGGCAGCAGCCCACGACGTGGCCGTGGATCGTCATGGCAATCGCAGGTCTCGTGACCTTCGTCGCCTCGATGACCGTCGGACCGGATGCCATCCAGGGCCAGCTCTCTCGGATCATGTATGTCCACGTTCCCGCCGCGTGGCTTGCATACCTCGCCTTCTTCGTGACGATGGGCGCCTCCGCGATGTACCTCCTCAAACGGGACCTCGCGTGGGACCGCAGGGCGCTCGCATCTGCCGAGATCGGCGTCATGTTCACCGGTCTTGCGATCGGGCTGGGCATGATCTGGGCGAAGCCGACGTGGGGAGTGTGGTGGACCTGGGACGCCCGCCTGACCCTCACCGCGATCATGTTCTTCGTGTATCTCGGGTACTTGGCGCTTCGCCGAACCACGGATGACCTCGAGAACCGTGCGAGGCGCTCGGCGATCCTCGGCGTGCTCGCGGTCGTCCAGGTTCCTCTCGTCCACTTCTCGGTCGTCTGGTGGCGCACCCTCCACCAGCCACCGACCCTGCTCGCACCCGATCCGATCGACATGGACACATCGATGCTCGTCACGCTGCTCATCGCCGTCGTCGCCTTCACCGTCATGTACGTCGCCATGATGTTCAAACGCATCGAGCTCGCCGTGCTCGAGGACGCGGCGCTCGTCTCCGAGCAGGAGGATGACTCGGTCATCGCGGCTGAGGCGGTCACGGCACCATCGCTCGAGGGAGGTGCCGAGTGAGGACCGCGGAGCAGTGGAACTGGGTCCTCCTCGCATACGGGTTCGCCTATGTCACCCTCGTCCTCTACGTCACCTCTATCGCCGTTCGCATCACACGGGTACGGCGCAGGCTCGGTGACGAATCGTGAAGCGGTACGCCAAGTTCGTGATACCGGCTGTGTTGCTCGTCGGCGTCCTCGTGGTGCTCATGGTGAACTTGAGCTCGGCGCTCGTCTACTTCAACACGCCCTCGGAGGTCCTCGCCCGTGACGGCGGTGAGGAGCGACTTCGCCTCGGCGGCAGGGTGGTGCCTGGCACCGTCGTGGCGGGGGACGCCACAGTCACGTTCTCCGTCGAGGACTGCGACGTCTCGGTGACCGTCATCCATACCGGGGTCCCACCCCAACTCTTCCAAGAGGGCATCGGCGTGGTCCTCGAAGGTGAATGGACAGGCGACGCCTTCGAGTCGGACACGATGCTCGTCAAGCACGACGAGCAATATCGCACCGACTACGAGGACTACGACGAGGACAAGCACGCCTGTTCGACAGCGTGATCGCAACCCTCGGAACGCTCGCCATCCTCGTCGCCCTCGGAGCGGCCGTCTCGATCGTCGTCATCGGTGCGATCAACGCCAAGGGCGGTCAGCGGTCGGCGCTCACCATTCCCGTCGGCGTCTTCGCCGTCAGCGCGTTCGCCACGTTCGTCCTCCTCGAGACGGCGATCGTCACCCACGAGTTCTCGATCGCGTATGTCGCAAACAACACGGCGACGACCACACCGATGGTGTTCCTGCTCGCTGCCGGGTGGGCTGCCCTCGAGGGTTCGATCGTCTTGTGGGGTCTCATGCTTGCGCTCTTCACGTTCCTCGTGTGGCGAAGGCTCTCCGACACGGACCACCTCGGTGTGGTCGCTCTTGCCGTGATGGGTGCGGTTTCGGTGTTCTGGTTCGGCCTGATGGCGACGGTCGGGAACCCATTCGCCGTCTGCACGGACGCCGTTGCGGGCTTTTGCGCAGAGACCTCCTGGTGGCCGCTCGCGGATGTGGTCGCGCCGATCGATGGCCGTGGGCCCAACCCCCTCCTCCAGAACCACATCCTCATGGCCATCCACCCCCCGATGCTGTACGTCGGCTACGTGGGCATGACGGTTCCGTTCGCCTTCGCGATCGCCGCCCTCGTCCGCGGCGACGTCGGACGCGATTGGCTCGATCGCTCGCATCGCTGGACGCTCACGGCGTGGGTGTTCCTCACCTTCGGGATCGTGCTCGGCGGTTGGTGGAGCTACGAGGTGCTCGGTTGGGGTGGATATTGGGCATGGGATCCCGTCGAGAACGCGGCCCTCCTCCCGTGGCTCACCGCAACGGCCTTCCTCCACTCCGCTGTCGTCCAGCGACGGCGAGGGATGCTCCAGGCGTGGAACTTCGTCCTCGTGATCGCGACCTTCTCGCTGACCATCCTCGGCACGTTCCTCACCCGTTCGGGCATCATCGCCTCGGTACACGCCTTCACCCAATCGAGCATCGGGCCTGTGCTCCTCGGCTTCCTGGCGGTCGTCGTGATCGGGTCGCTCGGACTCTTCGCCTGGAGGGCACGCGACGTCTCACAGGCACCGAGGCTCGATTCGTTGTCGTCCCGTGAGGGGTACATCCTCGCCAACAACCTGCTCCTGACCGTGTTCACGTTCGCGGTGCTCTTCGGAACCATGTATCCGCTGATCGTCGAGTCGTTCACGGGCGACGAGGTCGCCGTAGGCAGACCCTTCTTCGACCGGGCCGCCGTACCGCTGTCCCTCCTCCTCCTCCTGTTCATCGGTTTCGGCGCAGTCGCGCCGTGGCGCGTCGCGTCCCGCGATGTGATGTGGCGGCGACTCCGTACCCCGATCGCAGCAGGATCGGTTGCGGCAGCTCTTTTGGTCGTGCTCGGGGTGAAGTCGGTCGCGGTCATCATCTCCATCGGGCTCGCCGTCTTCGTCGCCGCTGCGATCGTCCTTCGGTTCGTCGCGACGGCATCGTCCCGACCCGAGGGGTTAGGTGTGGCCGCCCGCAAGGTCCTCCGGAACGATCCGGGGTACTGGGGAGGCCAGATCGCCCACATCGGGGTCGCCCTGATTGCGATCAGCCTCGCGACGACGAACGGTCTCGCCATACGTGAAACGGTCATGATCGAACGGGGAGGAACAGCCGTCGTCGGGTCCTACTGCTTCTCGTACATCGAGCCGTTCGCCGTGAGCGAACCCAATCGGGAGGTGACGGGCGTTCGCATCGCCGTCCTCGACCGTTCGTGCTCGGAGGTGCGCAAGGTGCTCGAGCCACGAATCAACGCATATCCCGGAACGTCCCAGCCGATCGGCACACCCTCGGTGTGGACGGGCCCGATCGATGACGTGTACCTCGGGATCGCCGGAGGCACCGCGAGTTCCGTGAACCTCAACGTGTTCATCTTCCCGTTCCAGTGGATGCTGTGGGCGGGTGGCTTCGTCGTCGTGGCAGGCGGGCTCTTCGCCATGGTGCCAAGGCCGTCGAGGACGGTCCCGGTGCAGGCCCCGACGATCGGATCGAAACAGGGTGCGGCAGATGTCTGAGCGTGCCCGTTCCCTCGTCGCGATCGCCGTCTCGCTCGCTGCGATCACCGTGGTCGTCGTGGGGATCATGTCGAGCCCGGCAGCGGAGCAGACGGCGGCCGAGCGCGTCGATGCCCTCTCAGCGTTGATCAAGTGTCCGTTCTGCAACGGCGAGTCCCTCGCCGAATCCGGATCCGGTGTCGCCGCCGATTACCGGGCGCTGATCGCCGAGAGGGTCGACGACGGCTACTCGGACCGCGAGATCCTCGACGAGTTCGCTGAACGCTTCGGACCGTCGTTCGTCCTCGACGGCTCGACGAACCGCTGGTCGTTCCTGTTGTGGCTGGCGCCCCTTGCGATCCTTGTCGCGGGCGCTGCTGCGATTCTCTCCATGAGGTCGTCGGCGGCGCGTCGGGAGGTGAACACACCGTGACCGATGCTTCGCGACGCCTCGAACAGATCGCGCTGATCACCGAGGAGCTGGCTGAACTCGACCAGCAGCTCGCAGACGGTGACATCGACGAGGAAGCCGCACGCGTCCTCGCCATCCGGTACCGCGCCCAGATCGCCGACCTCGAACGAACGGTCGAAGCGTCCGAGCCTGTCGACGGCGGTGGAGACGAGGACGTCGACCCTCCCGGCCGGAGGCGCCTGTCGGGTCGTGCCTTGACCGGTGTGGCGATCGTGGGCATCGCCATCGTCGCGGTCGCGGTGTTCGCAGTCATCTCACTCGATGCGAGGGACACCGCCGGTGCGGAGGGTGTCGCGGGTGATGTGCTCTCGGGAGGAGCGCCGATCGACCTTGCAACGATCACCGATGAGCAGATGGAGCAGGTTGTTGCGTCCAATCCCGACGTTGTCGGCATGCGCCTTGCGCTTGCACGGCGGTACTTCGAAGCCGGCACGTTCGACAAGGCACTCGACCACTACTTCGAGGTGCTCGACCGCGAGTCACATCCCGAAGCGCTCGCAAACATCGGTTGGATGACCTATCTCTCGAACCGACCGGACGTAGCTGTCGGGTACCTCGAGGCCGCGCTCGAACGCGATCCCGACTATCTGCCTGCGCAGTGGTTCATCGCAAACGTGTATGCGACGCTCGGACGCACGGAGGAGGCCGTCGTGTTCCTGGTCAACATCATCGGGAGCGACGACGTCCCTTCCGAGATCAAGGACAACGCAACGATCCTCCTCGACCAGGTCACGGCCGGATCGTGACACCCACCGAGCGAGGATCCGGTGGCAGCCGGGTGGTGTGGGCGGTCGTGGTCGCATCAGTCGGATTCATGATCCTCGCGGTCGTGTTTGCGAGCCGGTTCGGATCCGATCCGTCCCTCACGTCATCCCCCCTCATCGGTCAGCCAGCCCCGGTGTCCCCGATCGCCCTTCAGGACGGATCGGGAACGGCCTCGGTCGGTGACTTCGCAGGAGACATCGTGGTCGTGAACTTCTGGGCATCGTGGTGCGCCCCCTGTCGCGCCGAACATGCAGCCCTCACGGCGGCCGCCGACGCCTACGCAGACTTTGCGTCGACCTTCGTGGCGGTCAACTACCAGGATTCACCCGAACGCGCCGAGGCGTTCCTCGATGAGCTCGGTCGGAGCGATGCCACCACCTACACGGTCGACGAGTCGTCCGCTACCGCATTCGAGTGGGGCGTTCTCGGCCTTCCCGAGACCTTCTTCGTCGATCGGGACGGCATCGTCGTCGCCAAGGTCTCAGGGCCTGTGTCCTACGAGCTCGTTACCCGCACCATCGATCAGATCATCCTTGGTGAGACGGTCGGGGACATCACGACGGGTGATGTCGAGAACCGGTGATCCTGAGATCCACCCGGTTCGGGGTGTCCGACACACTGCGGATCACGGCGCCGAGCGGGAACCGATCACGAGGGAGGCCATCAGCCGCTCCGTCGCATCCGTGATCTCGGCGACCGCCCTGTCGAAGACCTCCTGGTTGTGAATGGCGGGCTTCGAGAACCCTGAGACCTTCCGCACGTACTGGCGGGCTGCCTCCTCCATAGCCGACGTATCGTCGATCTCGGTGCCGTCTCGAAGGCGGTGAATGGATCTACACATCGCACAAATGTAGCTGATCGGTGTCACGGTGGGGAGTCCGCATATCATGCGGTTCGCTGCCAGCTTGAGGAGTTGCATGGCCACCGAAGCCGACTACCGCCTGCCACGAACCGTGGTACCGCACCGATATCGCATCGAGATGGTTCCAGACCTGGACGCGGCGACCTTCAGTGGTTCGGTCGAGATCGACGTCGATGTGACGGTGCCGACGACCGAGATAGTGCTCAACGCGATCGAACTCGAGATCGAGAGTGCCGAGTTCAGCCAGGGGTCAGAGACGACGGCCGCATCCCCCGTGCTCGACGAGGCGACAGAGAGGCTGACGCTCACCTCAGGGCAGCGCCTCGACGCCGGCACGGCGACCGTGCGGATCAGCTTCACCGGCATCCTCAACGATCAGCTCCGTGGCTTCTATCGATCGACCTACACCGACGTCGATGGCAACGAACAGATACTCGCGACGACCCAGTTCGAGGCAACCGACGCTCGCCGCGCTTTCCCATGTTGGGACGAGCCCGACCTCAAAGCGACGTTCTCCTTGTCCCTCGTCATACCCGGCGGCATGACCGCCGTATCCAACACGAGCGAAGTCAGCAGGGAGACGCTGGAGGACGGAAGGGTTCGCATCGGGTTTGCGGAGACGATCGTGATGTCCACGTACCTCGTCGCATTCGTCGTCGGGGACCTCGAAGCGACGGAGCCTGTCGAGGTCAATGGCATCCCGCTGCGCATCATCACGCCACCCGGGAAGCTCCACCTCACAGCCTTCGCCCTCGAGGCAGGTGCGTTCGCGCTCGACTATTTCGCAACCTACTACGACGTGCCATACCCGGGGGACAAGCTCGACATGGTCGCGATACCCGACTTCGGCTTCGGCGCGATGGAGAACCTCGGCTGCATCACGTACCGCGAGACCGCCCTCCTGGTGGACACCGCGATCGCAACCCAGGTCGAACTCGCACGGGTGGCGTCCGTCATCGCGCATGAGATCGCCCACATGTGGTTCGGCGATCTCGTCACGATGAAGTGGTGGAACGGCATCTGGCTCAACGAGGCGTTCGCGACGTTCGCAGAGACGAAGTGCACCGCGGCGTTCCGCCCCGAGTGGGACTTCTGGCTCGTGTTCGCGTCCGACCGCGCACGGAGCCAGGAAACGGACGCCCTCGCATCGACCCGCCCCATCGAGTTCCCCGTCGTCTCGCCAGAGGAGGCGGACGCGATGTTCGACGTGCTCACCTACGAGAAGGGATCGTCGGTGCTGAGGATGCTCGAGCTCTACCTCACCGAGGATCGCTTCCGCAAGGGCATCTCGCTGTACCTCCAGCGGCACGCGTTCTCGAACACCGAGACGGCGGACCTGTGGGCGGCGCTCGAGGAGGTGACAGGCGAGCCTGTCGGGGAGATCATGGATACCTGGATCCTCCAGGGCGGTTACCCGGTGGTCGACGTGGAATCCTCCGACGACGGCGTTGTCGTCAGCCAACGACCATTCCGGTTCATCGGGGATGGCGAGGGGGAGTGGAGGATCCCTGTGCTATACCGGTCGGACGCAGGGGATGGCAGGATCGTGCTGGGGCGTGACCCCGTGGCGATCGATGCCGGCGACTCTGTGATCGTCAATGCAGGCGGCGAGGGCTTCTATCGCGTTGCCTACGACGAGGACCTCCTGCCGTCGATCATGTCCCGCCTGCCGGACCTCGATCCGATCGAGCGCTTCTCCATCGTGTCCGACGCCTCGGCAGAGATGCTCGCAGGGGGGATCCCTGCTTCGGATTACCTCGATCTCGTCGGCAGGCTCGAGGCCGAGCCCGAGATCGACGTGTGGATGGCCGCGATCGGCGGTGTCGACGAGCTCGACAGGATCATCTCGTCGGATGACCGTGGTGCGCTGCGATCCTGGGTGCGCAACCTCGCCACCCGCAAAGCGGATGAGCTCGGTTGGATCCCCGAGGACGGTGAGTCGGATCGGACGAGGGCACTGCGTGGACTGATCCTCAAGACCCTTGGGAACCTCGGGGACGACGCGGAAACGATTTCGATGGCCAGGCAGGTCGAGGCGTCCACCGAAGCCTTCGATGCCGAAGTCGCGGATGCCGCCCTTGCGATCACGGCAGCGCATGGCGACCTCTCCGATTTCGAGCGATTCCTTCGTCTCTCCGAGACAGCCGAGTCCCCGCAGGTCCTGGTCAAGTACCTTCGCGCCGCAGCGGGCGTGCCACACCCCGATGTGCCACCGCGGTTGTTCGGCATGATCCTCGACGGCTCGATCCGCTCGCAGGACTCGTTCTGGGTCATCGCTCTCCTCCTCGGACACCGCGAGAACGGTCCGAGGGCGTGGCGGCTCCTCACGGAACGCTGGGACGAGCTGATGGCGGTCCTAGCGCCGAACCATCGGCACCGGATCCTCGATCATCTCAAGTATCGGTCCGAGCCTGAGCTCGCAGCATCGATCACGGAGTGGTTCACAGACCACGGCATCCCCGGTGCCGACAAGGCGGTCGCACAGCGGCTCGAGATGATCGCGGTGAGGGTCGCCCTGCGTGAGCGCGAGGCCGAGCGTGTCGGCGGCGCCCTCCACCCTGCATGACGCGACCGCCTTCCCTAGCCTGAGTCCATGAAGGTTCGGCCATGACGGGGACGGGAAAGGGCAGCGCCGCGACGGTGATCGTGGACGGTTCCCCACTCACGATCGAGGAGGTGGTGGCCGTCGCCAACGGTCATGCCCGCGTCGCGGTCGGTGAGGGCCTCGAGGACCGAATGCTGCCAGCCCGGGCACTCGTCGAGTCGGTCATCTCGGGCGACGAGACCGTGTACGGGATCACCACCGGCTTCGGTGCCCTCGCGAACACCCGGATCCCCACGACGCGCGCTGCAGAACTCCAGTACGACCTGCTTCGATCCCACGCGGCAGGTGTCGGGGATCTCCTCGAACCGGAGATCGTCAGGGCGATGCTGTTGTGCCGTGCACGGACCCTCGCTCAGGGCCATTCGGGTGTTCGCCCCGACATCGTGCGGTTCCTCGTCTCGATGATCGAACATGACATCCTTCCCGCCGTTCCCTCACAGGGGTCGGTAGGAGCGTCGGGAGATCTCGCCCCCTTCGCCCACCTCGCCCTTCCATTGATCGGTGAGGGCCTCGTCCTGTCTCCGAGCGGCCCGGTGCCTGCGGCCGATGCCTTGGAAGCAGCCGGCCTGGAACCGATGTTCCTCGAGCCGAAGGAGGGCCTGAGCCTCCTCAACGGGACCGAGGGCATGCTCGCCCACGGGTGCCTCGCCGTGCATCGAGCGGAGACCCTCGCCGATACCGCTGATGCGGCCTGCGCCCTCTCGGTCGAGGCGCTCATGGGCTCCTCACGGCCGTTCGAGTCCCGCATCCACGACCTGCGACCCCACCCGGGGCAGCGCGTGTCTGCGGCGCGGATCGCCTCCCTGCTGGAGGGCTCCGATATCGATGCGTCCCATCACGAGGACTTCACGCACCAGGTTCAGGACGCGTACAGCCTTCGGTGCGCCCCGCAGGTCCACGGCGCCGTCCGCGACACGATCGCCTTCGCCCGAAGCGTCTTCACGATCGAACTCGGCTCGGTGGTCGACAACCCGATCGTCTTCCCGGGCGACGGCGATGTCGTCTCGGGGGGAAACTTCCACGGACAACCGCTTGCCTTCGTGTTGGACTACCTCGCCATCGCGGTCACCGAGCTCGGATCGATCTCGGAACGACGCACGGACAGGCTCCTCGATCCCGTCCGCTCCAGCGGCCTGACGCCATTCCTCGCCTCGGAGCCAGGGGTCTCGAGCGGCTACATGCTCACCCAGTACACGGCCGCCGCCATCGTTGCCGAGAACAGGGTCCTGTCACATCCTGCAAGCGTCGAGTCCATCCCGACGTCCGGTGCCCAGGAGGACCATGTATCGATGGGCTGGGGCGCCGCCCGCAAACTCGACACCGTCCTGACGAACACCTCCCGTGTCCTGGCCGTCGAGCTGATGTGTGCGGCCCAGGGCGTGGAGCAGCGCGAGCCTTCGCCGGCTCCTGGCACGGCCGGTGTGCTGAAATCCGTTCGTTCCGTATGCGCGCCCCTCACCGAGGATCGGCCACCCGGTCCCGACATCGAGAGCATCGCGGCGCTGATCGAGCGTGATGCCTTCGCGGATCGATGATGGGGAGGAAGCATGGCTGACGACACACGGGACCCGACGAATCCCGCATTCGCCTACGGCTCTGGTCCCCGGACGGTGCGATCACCGCGAGGGACTGCACTCAACACGAAGGGATGGCTGCAGGAGGCAGCGCTCCGGTGCCTGCTCAACAACCTCGACCCTGAGGTCGCGGAGAACCCGCTCGAACTCGTCGTCTACGGGGGGAGGGGGAAGGCCGCCCGGGACTGGGATGCGTTCGACGCGATCGTCGCATCCCTGACCGATCTCGAGGATGACGAGACGCTGCTCGTGCAATCCGGAAAGCCGGTCGGGCGGTTCCGAACCCACCAGGGTGCTCCCCGTGTCCTGATCGCGAACTCGAACCTCGTGCCGGACTGGGCGACGTGGAAGCACTTCTGGGAGCTCGAGGATGCCGGCCTGATGATGTACGGCCAGATGACGGCAGGGTCGTGGATCTACATCGGGACCCAGGGCATCCTCCAGGGCACGTACCAGACGTTCGCCGCGATCGCCGACAAGCGGTTCGGAGGGACCCTCACGGGGACGCTGACCCTCACCGCGGGACTCGGTGGAATGGGAGGCGCACAGCCGCTCGCCGTCACGATGAACGGTGGAGTGTGCCTCGCATGCGACGTTGATCCCGAACGGATACGCAAACGGCTCGACACGAGATACCTCGACGAGCTCGCACCGGACCTCGACGCGGCGGTCGCACGGGCGGTCTCAGCGAAAGAGGAGGGCGAAGCCGTCTCGATCGGCGTCGTCGGTAACGCCGCGGACGTCTTTCCTGCCCTGCTCGCCCGGGGCGTCGCTGTCGACATCGTGACGGACCAGACGTCTGCCCATGACCCGTTGAACGGTTACGTGCCACACGGAATGACGCTGGCGGAGGCAGACGCGCTCAGGGTCGAGGATCCCGACGAGTATGTGCACCAGGCGCGCGCCTCGATGGCCGTGCACTGTCGCTCGATGGTCGGGTGGCAGCAGGCCGGCGCCGAAGTGTTCGACTACGGGAACAACCTTCGAGGTGAGGCCCTCGAAGGCGGGTACTCGGATGCGTTCTCGTACCCGGGGTTCGTGCCTGCCTACATCAGGGATCTCTTCTGTGAGGGGATGGGCCCCTTCCGGTGGATTGCCCTGTCGGGTGACCCTGCCGACATCGCGGCGACGGACGACGCCCTTCGCGAACTGTTCCCCGACAACGAGCCGCTCATGCGCTGGCTGGACATGGCAGAGGAAAGGATCGAGTTCCAGGGGCTTCCCTCGCGGATTTGCTGGTTGGGCTATGGCGAACGGCATCGTGCAGGGCTCGCCTTCAACGAGCTCGTCCGGACGGGCCGTGTGTCGGCGCCGATCGTGATCGGCAGGGACCACCTCGACTCGGGTTCCGTCGCGTCGCCGTATCGCGAGACGGAGGACATGCTCGACGGATCGGATGCAGTCGCCGACTGGCCGATCCTCAACGCGTTGATCAACACGGCGTCCGGGGCTGCATGGGTCGCCGTCCACCACGGGGGAGGCGTCGGGATCGGCAAGTCGATCCATGCAGGAGCCCAGGTCGTGGCCGACGGAACCCCCGACGCCGCGGCGAGGCTCGAACGGGTGCTGCGCAACGATCCCGGAATGGGTGTGATCAGGCACGCCGACGCTGGCTACGAGCGAGCGCGTGCCGTCGCACGGGAACGAGGGGTGAGGATTCCGATGACGGAGAAACCAGTCGCACCCGGCTCAGCGTCGTGACCCAGACAACAGCGACCGCCGAGGGCGGGTCCCTCGTCGTGTCGAACATCTCCGAGCTGGTGACGAACGATCCCGAAGGTGATGCCGCGTTCGGCATGCTCCATGACGCCGCCGTTGCCATCGTCGACGGGGTCGTCGATTGGGTGGGGCCATCGTCTCAGGTGCCGGACCACTACAACGACCACACAACTATCGATGCCGGTGGTCGTTGCGTGGTACCGGGATTCGTGGATGCCCACACGCATACCGTGTTCGCAGGGGACCGCGCGGAAGAGTTCGCACGGCGCCTCATCGGAGCGACCTATGAGGAGATCCTCGCCTCGGGCGGAGGGATCTTCTCCACCGTCGACGCAACGAGGAACGCATCGTTCGTCGACCTGATGGACCAGGCGATGGCCCGTTTCCGCAGGATGCTCGGATCCGGGTCGACCACCATCGAGGTGAAGTCGGGATACGGCCTGACCGTCGAGTCGGAGGTTGCCATGATCGGCGCCGCGAGGGCGATCGACATGGCCCTGCCATCCGATGTCGTCTCGACGTTCCTCGGTGCCCACGTGGTCGCTCCCGAGTTCCGCGACGATCGCGACGGGTACCTCGATCTCGTGACAGGCCCGATGCTCGACGCCGTGGCAGGTGACGTGTCATTCGTCGACGTGTTCTGCGATGCCGCTGCCTTCACCGTCGAGGAGGCGAGGCGCGTCTGCGAGGCCGCGTATCGGGCCGGGCTAGGGTTCCGCATCCATGCGGACCAGACCGCACGGATCGGCGCGACTGCCCTAGCCGCCGAGGTTCGCGCCGCGTCCGCCGACCACCTCGACCACGCGACCGACGACGACCTCGAACGGCTCGCGGAGGCGGGGACGGTGGCCGTTCTGCTCCCCGGCGTCTCCTTCTCGATGAGGACCCCACCGCCCGACGGCCGACGCGTCTGGGATTCCGGAGCACGCGTCGCCATCGCAACGGACTGCAACCCCGGCACCGCCTACGTCGAGACGATGCCGTTCATGATCGCCCTCGCCGTCATCCAAGGGGGACTGACACCGGGTGAGGCCGTATGGGCGGCGACGAGGGGAGGTGCGCTCGCCCTCGGACTCGACGATCGCGGCATGATCGTTCCTGGTGCGGTCGGCGACCTGGTGATCGTGGACGCACCGACCCACATCCACCTCGCGTACAAGCCGGACGCCGCCATCGTCGCACGAGTCGTCAAGGCCGGTGCCGTCGTCGCGTGAGATGTGGTTGGTGCCACCGGCTCCTTCTCGCCGGGGGCGCCTCCGACACCACCCACCCATGGGGTGGCTCCGGCTGTACCCGCTACCCAGGCGGGTCGCCTCGCACGAAGCATTTGTGCTTGGGTGTCAGGATCAGGGCCATGCCGGACGTTATAGGGCAAGGGAGACGTTGGAGAGAGTGATGGATCCCACTGCGGACGAACGGTTCACCCAGATCTACGAAACGCACTACCCAGCGGTGCTGGCGTACTGCCTCCGCCGGGTGAACCGTTCCGAAGCAGAGGATGTGGCAAGCGAGGTGTTCGCGGTGTTGTGGCGCAAGGTCGGTTCGATCGATCTGGATCTGCCTCTGCCGTGGCTGTACCGAGTTGCGCTCGGCCAGGTCAGGAACCGAAGGCGAGCGACCCGGCGCGCAACTGCCCTCCTCCATCGACTCCAGTCGTACCAGCACGGTCACCTTCCGGGGACCGATGTCGTCGTGGTGACGAATGAACATGACACCGGTGTCCTGGATGCGCTGACAGAGCTGCGCTGGTCCGACCAGGAGATCCTGCGTCTGTCCATCTGGGAGGAGCTATCGGCGCAGGAAATCGGCCTCGTCGTTGGCTGTTCCACGTCTGCCGCCGAGCAGCGCGTCCATCGGGCGAAGAAGCGCCTCGCAGCCAGACTCTCTCCATCGATCTCCGGCCGATCCAATCTCTCTCCCCACCGTCTCCAGGAAGGAGGAAGACCATGAACAGCGCTGTTGACCGTGCGGTAGAGGCGATGCGCAGGGCCAACCCGGTCCCTGACCCCATCGTCGCCGTGGATTCGATGCGCCGTCCGGAGGACTTCCTCGCGTCGACCAAGGAGATGAGCATGTCCCTCGAAACGAGCAAGCCGGCCCACACCGAACCGGGCCTGCGAACACGCACACCACGACGATCATCGATGAGTCGACTCGTCGCGGCGGCCGCTTTCGCCGTCGTGGCACTGGCCGGTCTCATCGTCGTCCTGAACCGCGATGGGGGCATCCCGTTGGCGGGTGCAGAGGATGATCCTAAGGCCCAAGAAGCCTTCGAAGCCGTCCAGGCGGCGTATGCGGCCTACAACAACGGCGACGCTGCGTGGATCGAGATCAGGAAGAGGACGACGGATCCCTATTACGCCGCAACCAGCAGTTGGGCTGAGGTTCTCGGCTCCGACCCTGAATACGATCGGGACCGCGATGACCACTTGTTGCGCGTCTTCGAGGCCAACCAAGCGGCAGGCTCGCGCTACGACGTCATCGGATGCCGGTCATATGGTGAGGCAACGTGGAATATCTTCGACCAGGGAGGGACCGTGGGCCATCGCTTCACATGCGATACGGTTCTCACGGACGCCTTCCATGGCGCATCGAACGTGTCGCTCGCCGAGTCCTTCGAGTGGGTGGTCGCCGACGGAGAGGTCGTCGACGTGAGCTCGGTGGCAGACCTCGACACCTGGTGGGAGTACACCAGCGACTTCCGCTCATTCATGTTCGTGCACCACCGGGAGATCGGCAGTGACATCTCGTACCTTGCGTTCTACGGAATCACGCTGCGCATGCCGGAGATCCCGTCCGCCGAGAGCATGCCACTCGTCCTCAAGTACGTCGACGAGTTCGCACGATCCCGCCAGTAGACGTCGCTGGGTCCCTGGGAGGGCACGGACCGCACGCGTTCTCGGAGTTGGCGCTCGCGGGTACACCTAGATTTGCGCGGTGGCAACATCATCATTTCTCGACGCCGAGCATCCGCTCCGGTTCGCCCATCGCGGCAGCAGGGACCTGTGGCCCGAGAACACGTGGTACGGGTTCGATGCAGCCGTGAACGACCTCTCGTACGTGTACGTCGAGACCGACGTCCAGGTGACAAGGGACGGGGTCGTCATCGTCTTCCACGACGACACGCTCGATCGCACGACGAACGGGTTCGGTGCCGTCGCGGACTGGACGTGGGAGGACCTTGCACACCTCGACGCTGCGTACCACTTCTCGCCGGACGGGGTGTCGTTCCCACTTCGAGGATC
>DATHUV010000144.1:0-6191 GCA_035461905.1 Acidimicrobiia bacterium
CTGATCCGATCGATGCTCGGCACGAGCACGGTCGGCTTCTTCAACGTGCTCTCCGCTGGCATCGTGGTCGGCATCCTGATCGTCCCCCTCGTCAGCTCACTCTCCGAGGATGCGATGTCTGCGGTCCCCGACTCCCTTCGCCAAGCTGCGTACGGCCTTGGAGGTTCCAAGCTCGAGGTCTCCCTTCGGATCGTCGTGCCGGCAGCCCTCTCCGGCATTGCGGCAGGCGTCGTCGTCGCGGCGTCACGCGCCATCGGGGAGACGATGGTCGTCACCCTCGCTGCCGGTGCCTCTCCACGGAACTTCACCCTCGGTTCGGACTCGCTCGCCTACATTCTCAGTCCGTTCCAGGGCGCCCAGACGATGACCGGATACATCGCGATCACCGCGAACGGCGACCTCAGCTACAACACGATCGACTACAACTCCATCTTCGCCATCGGCCTGACACTCTTCTTCATCACCCTCGGCCTCAACTCCCTCAGCCGTAGGTTCGTGAAGCGATTCCGCCAGGAGTACGAATGACCACGACACCTCCGAGAGCTGCCGAGAAGACCTACTTCCCGACGGAGGACGAGTTCGAGGGACTCCTGGCGAAGCGGAAGCGTCGCGGATTCATCATCCAGGTCCTCCTCCTCGGCGCCCTCGTCGTCGCCGTTCTCGCTCTGGCGACCCTCCTGTACACGATCATCAACGACTCGTTCGGCCTCGTCGCGCAGGTGAACCAGGTCGAGCCTGAGGAGATTGTGGCCGATGCCGGGTATGACCCTGCTGAGGTTGGGCTTGGCGACCTCACCATTGAGGAGCTGGTCACCACACTCGAGGGGGGCATCTCGAACAACGTCGGGCGCAGGCTCGAGCGGGAGCAGCGATTCTTCGCCGACCGGCTCGTGTTCGAGTCCCAAGGGGTCTGGGATGAGGTGTGCACACGCAGCGATGCCCCGGCCGGGTGCACGGGGGAACCAAGGGATCAGCCCAATGTCCTTCTCCTCGTCGAGGAGCGAATCATCAATCCCGACATCATCGACTCGGCGACTCTCACCGCGTCGATCCTCGATCCGGGCGGATTCGAACAGGAAGTCAGGACGACCTTCGAGACGTCGCCCGAACGGTACGGTGATTACACCTTCGACCAGGTGCGATTTCAGTGGAGGGCATGGCTCAGCTGGAGGTTCGTCACGACTCCCGCCAGCTCGACCCCGGAGATCGCCGGCATCAGGACAGCCATCCTCGGCTCGCTGTGGCTGGTGTTCATCGCAGTCTTGTTCGCCGTTCCGGTCGGCGTGGGTGCCGCGATATACCTCGAGGAGTTCGCCCGACCGAACCGGATCAACGACTTCATCCAGACGAACATCAACAACCTCGCAGGGGTTCCCTCGATCGTGTACGGCATGTTGGGGCTCGCTGTGTTCGTGAGGGTCATGGAGCCATTTACCTCGGGCTCCCTGTTCGGGGGAGGTGCGCCGAACGGTCGGACCATCATGTCCGCGGGGCTCACGATGGGGGTACTGACGCTTCCCGTCGTGATCATCAGCTCCCAGGAGGCCATTCGCGCGGTTCCGAACTCGCTGCGGCAGGCAGGAATGGGACTCGGTGGAACCAGGTGGCAGACGGTGCGGAGCCACGTCCTCCCCCTCGCCCTCCCCGGAATCCTGACCGGCAGCATCCTCGCCGTGGGGCGTGCGATCGGCGAGACGGCTCCGCTCATCCTTGTCGGGGCGGCGAGCTTCATCACCACGAGCCCGTCGGGTCCGTTCAGCCAGTTCACGGCGCTGCCCATTCAGATCTTCCAATGGTCGTCATTCCCGCAGTTCGAGTGGAGGCACCTCGCAGCCGCCGCGAGCCTTACGCTCTTGATCCTCCTTCTCCTGCTCAATGCCGGTGCCGTACTTCTTCGTAATCGATATTCGAGGAGACCCAGTGACTGACCACGAACGGAAAGAGCCCGCAGGTGTCGACACGGCGTGGCGGACCGAGGACCACAGCGACATCGAAGCCGGCTTCACGCTGCCCGCCCATCGCGTCGACGAGGTGCCCGTGGCCAGCACTCCGGGTGTCCTCGAAACCCACGACATGGACGTCTTCTACGGCGACTTCAAAGCGGTTGCCGAGGTTTCGCTCAACTTCGCCTTCAACCAGATCAGCGCACTGATTGGGCCGTCGGGCTGTGGGAAGTCGACGGTTCTACGATCCCTCAACCGCATGAACGATCTCATACCGTCGGCCCGTGTCGAGGGGGAAGTCAGGTACCACGGGGAGAACATTTACGCCCAGGGCGTCGATCCCGTCGAGATCCGCCGTCGGATCGGCATGGTGTTCCAGAAGCCGAACCCCTTCCCGAAGTCGATCTTCGACAACATCGCCTGGGGGGCAAAGGTCAACGGGTTCCGCGGATCGAAAGCAGATATGGGAGACCTGGTCGAGGGGGCCCTGCGCCGCGCCGCTCTCTGGGACGAGGTCAAGGGCAAACTGAAGGAGAGCGGGCTCTCGCTCTCGGGAGGCCAGCAGCAGCGACTGTGCATCGCGAGGGCGATCGCCACGGAGCCCGATGTGATCCTGATGGATGAGCCGTGTTCCGCCCTCGACCCCATTGCGACGCTCCGAATCGAGGAGCTCATGATCCAGCTCAAGGAGCAGTACTCGATAATCATCGTCACCCACAACATGCAGCAGGCTGCCAGAGTGTCCGACAAGACAGCGTTCTTCAATGTCGCGCTCGACACGAAGGGCCAGCGCACGGGGTATCTCGTCGAATACAGCCCAACGGACGAGTTGTTCACCTCACCACGCGAAAAGGCCACCGAGGACTACATCACAGGACGGTTCGGATGACGGATATGACCGACCCTACGCCCATTGCCGGAGAGCATGCCGAGCTGAGGCACTCCTTCGGAGAGCAGCTCCACCATATCCACCAGGGTCTCGTCGAGATGGCATCCCTCGTTCTCGAGAACACCAGGCGCGCGGGCGAAGCCGTTCTGGAGAATCGCCTTGCGGACGTGGACGCCATTCGATTCGCCGATGAGGAGGTCAACGCACGTCACGCCGACCTCGAGTATCGGGTATTCGAGGTCCTCGCCCTCCAGCAGCCGGTGGCCAAGGACCTGCGCTTTCTCGTCGCTGCCACGAGGATGCTGTACGAACTCGAGCGCACCGGTGACCTCGCCGTCAACTGTGCAAAGGCAATGGAACGCGCAGGCGGATTCACCATGTCACCCCAGCTCCATTCGACGCTCGGGCGCCTCGTGGACGAGTCCACGGCCCTCTTCGGCCGTGTGATCGATGGGCTCGCCGACATGGATCCCCTCTCAGGCGAACGGGCCGAAATCGAAGACGACGTGGTCGACGATGTGTGCAGCACGTTCTACACCGACCTCGCTCGCGACAGCGATCGCCTCGGGCTCGCCGCATCGATTGAGTTGTCACGTATCGGGCGATTCCTCGAGCGCATCGCGGATCACGGTGTCAACATCGCCCAGGACACATCCTTCGCGGTCAAGGGGACCTTCACCCGCGACTCCTGAAGTCTCGCCGCGCCACGTTGCCCGTTGGCGGCAGCCCTGCCTGACTCCTAACCTGCGCCCGTGCGACCCCTCCCACAGGACCTCGCCGCGCGCATGCCAAACCTCGAGACCGGTGCCTCGTCACCGATAGCTGAGCAGCCGACGAGGACGTCCTCCTCCAGCTTGCGGGCCGCTCTCGTCGTACTGCTCCTCTACTCGTTCCTCGTCGGGGTCAAGCTCCTCGAGGACGGAGTGAAGGGACTCGGATCCGACACTGCCGGTGGCCTCTTCGACGGCATCACGAACCCGTTTGCTGCGCTCTTCGTGGGCGTCCTCGCGACCGTTCTCGTGCAGTCGTCGTCCGTTACGACGGCAACGATCGTTGGGCTCGTCGCGGCCGGTCAGCTACCTATCGAGGTCGCCGTGCCCATGATCATGGGTGCGAACATCGGTACCTCAGTAACGAACACGATCGTGTCCCTGGGGTCCCCTCGTCGATCCGAGACCTTTCGCCTCGCGTTCGCGGCAGCCACGATGCACGACTTCTTCAACATCCTCGCGGTCGCGATACTGCTCCCTCTCGAGCTCGCTACGGGATTCCTCCTCGGCACGGCCAGTCGAATCGCAGATCTCCTGCCGGCGGGCTCCGACGCGACGTTCAATTCGCCCATCAAGTCGATCGTGGCGTGGGGCGCGGAGCAGGTCGAGCGGCTCGTCGGTCGTATCACGGGCGATCCGACCGTTCTCGCAGCATTGTTGATCATTGTGGGCATCGCTGTGATCTTCGTGACGCTCACCTACATCACGCGGAACATGCGGGTCCTGATCGCGGAGCGAATCGAGAAATCGATGAACGCCGCCCTCGGAAACAGTGCGGCAGTGGCGATGATGGTGGGCATCCTTGTGACGGTCCTGGTCCAGTCCTCGTCCATCACCACATCGATCCTCGTCCCACTCGTCGGCTCCGGCATCCTCTTGTTGCGTAACGCATATCCCATCACGCTGGGGGCAAACATCGGGACCACCATCACGGCTTTGCTCGCAGCGCTTGCCACCGGAACGGTCGAGGGAATGACCATCGCCCTCGTCCACGTGCTCTTCAATGTCGTGGGCATCGTCATCCTCTACCCGGTACCCAGAGTTCGCTACGTGCCGGTTCACCTGGCCGAAGGACTCGCGTCCATCGCCGTGACGCGCAGGTGGCTCGCAGTGACCTATGCCGTCACCGTCTTCATCGTCGTGCCTGCTGTTGGTATCGTCACTCTCAGCTAGGAGGAGGGGCCCGTGGTCCTCGAGTTCTTCAGAGGCGGTTCACGCGGACTCATGGATGAGGTCCAAGAGACGCTCGTCCAGATGCTCCGCGACGGAAACGACGTATTCAATACGTCCCTCGATGCGCTCTTCGGTGGCGGCAGGTCGAAAGCCACGAAGCGCGAGGTGAAGTCGACCGATCGGGGAATCAATGCCATGCAGGCGGAAGTGCGGCGGGCATTGGTGACGCATGCCGCTGTCAACCCCGCCGACCTGCCACTCGTCCTCCAGTATGCATCGATCGTCAAGGACGCTGAGAGGGTCGGGGACTACGCCAAGAACCTCTACGACCTCGTGCTCTACGGTGCATCGTTCGACGGTGCACCCGACGAGGACCAACTCGATGGGTATCGCGTCGCCGTCAGCAACCTCATCCTCGAGGCGGCCGACGTCTTCGCGGCATTCGACGCCGAGCGTGCGCGAGCCCTCATCGGCAAGGCCGACGCCTTTCTCGACGACTACGACGACCGAGTGCGCGAGCAGTTCTCGTTCGAGGGTGATACGGCCGACGCTGTTGCCAGGGCCCTCTATTACCGCTTCCTCCAGAGGACGACGGCGCACGTCATGAACGTGCTGACGGCGCTCGTGCAACCACTCGATCGGCTCGACTACTACGACGAAGTAAAGGATGACCGTTTGCCGGAGTAGTAGATGTGCGAGCGTTCGGGCCAGCAAGGTCGACGCTGCTACCTGCGGGCATCCACCAACATCGCGATTCCCTGGCCGACGCCGATGCACATCGTCGCGAGCCCGTAGCGGCCCCCTCGGGCGCTCGTTTCCCGTGTGACGGTGCCGACGAGGCGGGCTCCCGACATGCCCAAGGGATGGCCGATCGCTATCGCCCCACCGTTGGGGTTCACGTGGTCGGCGTCGTCCGGCAGACCGAGCTGGCGGAGGCACGCAAGGGACTGGGAGGCAAACGCCTCGTTGAGCTCGATCGCTTCGATCTCTGATAGCGCAACGCCGGTTCGCTCGAGCAGTTTCCTGGTCGCCGGTACGGGGCCGATGCCCATGATGCGCGGGGGTACGCCTGCCGTCGCCATGCCGACGATCCGTGCCATGGGCGTGCGGCCGAGTTGTTCGAGGGCCCGCTCGCTCACGACGACGGTTGCCGCAGCGCCGTCGTTGATACCGGACGCGTTGCCCGCGGTCACGGTCCCCCCCTCGAAGATGGGTGGGAGGGCGGCGAGGGCGCCGAGGGTGGACTCAGGTCGCGGATGCTCATCCACCGAGACGAGGACCGGATCTCCCCTCCGTTGGGGGATGCTCACGGCTTCGATCTCTCCAGCGAAGAACCCGCGCGCAGTCGCGGCCGCCGTGCGTTCCTGGCTCCTCTGCGCGAACGCATCCTGGTCCTCACGGGAGATGTCGAACTCC
>DATHUV010000145.1:0-7730 GCA_035461905.1 Acidimicrobiia bacterium
CCCCCACGCGTTCGACTTCACGGTCTTCGGGTACTGGGCTGCGACCCTCGCGACTGCGTTGTTCACGGCACGCGCCCTGATGCGGGCGATGCCGCGTGCGAGCTCCGGCAATCGTGGAATGGTTCCGAGGTCACCGATCCCCGACAGCCCGATGGCGGCCACATGCCGGTTCAGGCGTTCGACGACCGCTGAGTACTCTGCCTCGAAGCGATGGATCGGCGTGGCGCGAAGGGCATCGTTCGACCCGACCGAGACGTAGGCGATGTCGGGCTCGAGCGCCACGGCACGATCCACTTGGCTCTCGAGGACATCGCGAACCCGTGACCCGCCCAGGGCGACCGACCGTGCGTCGACGTGGAACCGGTCACCGAGGTGGATGGCGATCTGGCGAGCCCAACAGTGGTCGAGGGGGTCGACGCCCGGTGCGGTGACGGAACTGTCCCCGAGGAAGACGATCCGCAGCGGCGGGAGGGAGGGATCCCCGAACGTTCCCGAGGGGTCCTGGTTTCCGTAGGAGGGCAGGTCGTCCCGGTAGGCGGCCCTGAGCACCTGGCCAGCGAGGATTCCCGTGGCCGCGAGCGGGGGTCGTGCGATTCGCCATACGTTCATGTCGTCATTGTCCCACTGTCGAGGGTGCACCGACCGGCGCCAACACCGTCACTCGGTTTCGAGTGGTCCCTTGAGGATGCGTTCCGAGAACAGGAGCACGTGTTCGCAGTTCTTGCAGATGATCTGGACGAGTTTGCGCTGCTTCTTCGGGCTGAACGCCTCGGACTCCTTGGTGATCCCGACCCGACCGCCATATCCCCAGACCACCCCTTCACACACGGGGCATCGCAACGTGGTCCCGGAGTGCTTGAGCTGGATCCAGTCGAACGCGTTCTGTATCGCCGCTGGATCCACGAGCTCGTCGTCAGGCTTCTGGAAGTATCCCGGCATCGACAGCACCGTAACGCTCGGGCGGCCTGAATCCCACCTTCTCGGGTTGCGGGCAGCGCGTGTGGAATACTGCCCCGATGGGGTACCGGAACGTGCAATGGAGCCCGCTTGGTGTGGTTGTCGCCATCGGTGAGCTCATCCTCTTCGTTGTCATCGTGATGGCCGACGCCGGCGAGACGCCGTGGCTGGTTCCGTTCCTCGTTGTGTTCCTCTCGGCGATGGTCGGCTTGGTCGTCTGGTTCTCCCGCCTCGAGGTCCGCGTGGACGGCGAGGCGGTTCACGTGGTGTTCGGAGCCGGAAAGCCCCACCGGACGTTTCCTCTCCACACCATCTCGCAGGCGACGGCGGTCCGGAACAAGTGGTGGTACGGGTTCGGGATCCGACGGACGCCACAAGGGTGGATGTACAACGCCTGGGGTCTCGATGCCGTCGAGCTCCTCCTCACCGACGGCAAGCGCTTCCGCATCGGCACCAACGACGTCGATGGCCTCCACTCGGCGATCACCGGACGTATCGGAGCGTGATCGTGTTGGGTCGCTGGGCTCAGACGTTGAATCGGAAGTGCATCACGTCGCCCTCGGCGACGATGTAGTCCTTGCCCTCGATGCGCCACTTGCCGGCTTCCTTCGCTCCTGCCTCACCGTTGTGGGCGACGTAGTCGTCATAGGCGATGACCTCGGCCTTGATGAACCCCTTCTCGAAGTCCGTGTGGATGACGCCTGCCGCCCGGGGGGCAGTTGCACCCGCGGCCACGGTCCATGCCCTCACCTCCTTGTCACCGGCGGTGAAGAAGGTGAGAAGGCCCAGGAGTTCGTAGGCGGAGCGGATGACCTTGTGGAGGCCGGGCTCGTCGAGGCCGTACTCGGCGAGGAGGTCGTCGCGGTCAGCAGGATCGAGGGAGGCAAGCTCAGCCTCGAGGGCACCGCATATGACGACGACCTGGGCGCCCTCCGTCGCGGCGGTCTCCCGAACCGTATCGACGAGCGGGTTCTCTCCCAGACCGTCCTCGGACACGTTCGCGATGTACATCGTGGGCTTCGCGGTGAGGAGGAAGAGGTCGCGTACGGTCCTGCGGTCGCCGGGGTCGATCCTCATCGTGCGGACGGGGCGGCCATCTGCGAGGTGGGCGAGCAACCGCTCCATCACACCGACGGATGCCTGGGCCTCCTTGTCGCCCGACCTGGCCTTGCGTGTCTGCTTGTCGAGAGCGCGGGTCACCGTGTCGAGGTCGGCAAGTGCAAGTTCGGTCGAGATCGTCGTGATGTCGTCGAGCGGGTCGACCCTGCCTTCGACGTGGACGACGTTGCCGTCCTCGAAGCACCGCACGACATGGGCGATGGAGTCCGTTTCCCTGATGTGGCTGAGGAACTGGTTGCCGAGACCCTCACCCTGGGATGCTCCCGCCACGAGACCGGCGATGTCGACGAACTCGACCACGGTCGGGACGATCTGTTTCGGGTTCACGATCGCGGCGAGAGAAGCCAGCCGCGTGTCGGGAACAGCCGCGATCCCTGCATTGGGGTCGATCGTCGTGAAGGGGTAGTTCTCAGCAGCGATCTCGCCGCCGGTGAGCGCGTTGAACAACGTGGATTTCCCGACGTTCGGGAGGCCGACGATGCCACAGGTGATGCTCACGCGAGATCCTCGATCGATGGAGGGGGGGTCCGAACCAGCAACCCGAGCTGGTGCCCGGACCGATCGGGATGATATGGCGATTGCAGCGGTGAGGCCTCATCGCATCGTTGTCGGCGGGCAGGCCTACCGTTCGACGATGCGATTGGACGTGATGCTCGCGACACTTGCTTGCGTCCTCGTCGCGACGGGATGCTCGACAGCGACCACACCTGTGACTGCCGAGTACGACGAGTCGCTCTCACAGGCGCTGCCGACAGAGGGCATCATCGGCCGGTCCGTCGGCGGCATCGCCCTGCCCGATGTCTCGGATGGCGGTGTTCCCTTCACGCTGCGGGCAGAACCCGATGGCCTCCTGATCGTGTACTTCGGGTTCACGTCGTGCCCCGACATCTGCCCGACGACCCTCTCGGATGTCAAGTCGGCGCTCTCCGAGCTCGGAGAAGCACGCGACCATGTCACGACGGCGATGGTGACTGTCGATCCTGAGCGGGATCTCGACGCCACCCTCGACGCCTACCTGCGCTTCTTCGTCCCCGATGGCCATGCCCTCCGAACGGGAGACGACGCCCTCCTGCGCGCCGCTGCAGACGCGTTCGGTGCCGACTACGACGTCATCAAGGCCTCTGATGGCAACGTCGAGGTGACCCACACCGCCTATCTCTACGGAGTCGACGACACCGGTGAGATCGAAATCGTGTGGCCATTCGGCGCCGAGCCCGACCGGATTCGATCCGAGATCGAGGGCTTCCTCGAGCGAGGTTGAAGCCGGGCCAAGCCGGGCGGTCGCGCATCGATCCGCGAAACCGATGCCTATCCCGCGAAGAAAATGCATCACGGCACCCTTGCACCACGGCCACGCAGCGTGTTCGCTCATGCCAGAGGAGTTGTCCGGGTGGAGGTCGACCCGGGTGGGGAAGCTGTCCGGGTGGAGGTCGACCCGGGTGGGAATCGGATAGGGCCAGAGCGAGGAGATCGCGCATGGACCCGTTCGGTCATCCCGACCTGCAGAGGCTCGGCCGCACCCTGCGGAACCGGCTCGACGAAACGCTCGAGTCGGAGCAGGAAGCCGCACGGTCCGCAGCCTTCAGACGAATGACGATCCGGGACAGGCTCATCGAAGCCGAGGATCGCAGCGAAAGGGTCATCCTCGCCACGACCGACGGTCAGGTGACCTCGGGTACCGTCACTGCCGTTGGCGTCGACCACGTCGTGCTGAGTGACGGTGTTCGTGATCGGTACATCGCGATCGGGCACCTCGTGACCCTCGAGAGCCGCTGATGGCCGTCCGCACGATGGCCCTGTCAAGGGCGATTCCCCACATCGATCGGCGCTACCTGATCGGAGGGATCCTCGCCGGCCTGTCCGCCATCCTCGTCCTCATGGTCACCCAGCCCCCGGCTCGGACACCGGTGTTGGTGGCCGGCTCCGACCTTGCGGCTGGCACGCCGCTCGCTGCGCTCGACGTCGGAGTCCGCTGGGTCGAGAACCCGGAGGGGCTGGTTGAGGGCGACTCCGTCGGCGAGCTGGGGGACTGGTCACTCACGATTCCCCTCGCAGCGGGAGAGCCGATCCTCGCATCGGCGATCCGACCCCCAGAGGTCGTCGAGGCCCCTCATGTCTTTGCGATGGCCCTTCCCTCACAGCACGCTGCGCTGGGAAGGATCAGCTCGGGGGATCGGATCGACGTCTACCTCACGAGTACGGGCGGATTCGACGAGAGTCCCGCCACGACGCTCGTGGCCTCGAGCATCTACGTCGTCGCTGTCGAGTCGAGCGAGAGGGCTGGAGGGGATCCCGTTGTCAGCATGCTGCTCGCCGTGGACGACGAGCTTGCCCCGATCCTGGCCAGCGCGATCCATTCCGGCACGATCGATGTGGTCCGGAGGGCGCCGTGACGGTCCGTGTTGCGACGATTCTTTCATCCCGAGACTGGGAGCCGAACCTCGTCGCGCACGCACGTGACAGCGTCGCGGTTCGCATCGTCGTGAGGGCATTCCAGCCGAGGGACATCGAGGACAGAATTGAGGGCATCGACGTCGTCGTCGCAGGCGGCGAGATCTCATGGGTGACGCCTGCCCACATCCGCGCGTGGAAGGCATCCGGTCTGGGTGTGCTTGGTGTCGTGCCCGCAGGTGACGCGCCGGCCAGGGATTTGTTGTTGGCCGGAGGATCAGACGACGTGGTACCGGATACGATCGACATCGGCGCACTCGTGCAGGCTATCCGCTTCGTCGCGCCTGAGTCGAGCGTTGCGCGCTCGGACACGGCAGGGACCGTCATCGGGGTCCTCGGGGCCAGAGGAGCTCCCGGAAGTACCGAGGTTGCGATCTCGTTCGCCCTCGCCACGGCGGAACGGCGATCGACGGTTCTCATCGACGCCGACGTGGAAGCACCGTCGGTGGCCATCCGGCTGGGTCTCCCGCCGCGCCCCGACATCACAGATGCCGCCGACGAGGTCCGCCAGGACGGATCGGTGCCGCTGGGCGCCGTGCACAGTGTTGGCTCCCTCGCCGTGATCGTCGGATCCCACAGACCAGGGGAGGCGCTGTTCCGCGATATCCACCTGGAGAGCGTCATCAGGGCCGCCCGAAACCGGTGGCGAACCGTGATCGTCGACATCGGCGCGTCCCGGATGGCATCGTCGGTGGTTGGGGACCTCGACGATGCCATCCTCGTGGTCGACGCGTCTGCACTCGGCATCGTGCGCGCGGCAAGGCTCGCGGACGGTTGGATGGGACCTGCACCGGCTCTCGTTCTCAACCGTGTGACACCATCGAATCGAGCCCAGTCCGTTGAAGCCGTGCGACGTTGGACCGGCCTCGATCCGGCGGTGATCGTGCATGACCGCCCCGCGGTGCGAAAGGCCTCGTGCTCAGCTCGCCTTCCCGAGCGCCGCTTCGCGCAGGCCGTCGGGCGTCTCAGGGACGAGTCGTGACGCTTGACGCTCCGGTTCGGTACGGGTACCTCGCCGAGCTTCTCAACGACCCCGAGGTCGAGGAGATCATCGTGATCGGTGGACGCCGCACGTTCGTCGTGCGCAACGGGTCGAAGGAGCTTGTCAGCGCCGTCGTGAGCCCGGACGACGTCCGCAGGATCGCCGATCAGCTGCTCGCTGGCACCGGCCGTCGAGTTGACCTTGCAGATCCCATCGTGTCCGCTCAGCTGCCCAACGGTTCGAGGGTCCACATCACGGGTCCGCCGGTGACCCATCCGGATCGGATGAACATACAGATCCGGAAGTTCGTCCTTGCCGCGGCCAACCTCGATGACCTCGTCGCCAAGGAGTCCCTGACCCCGGCGGCAGCGGCTCTGCTGAGAGACGCGATCGCCTCCGACCGAACAGTCCTCGTGTCGGGAGCGCCTGGCGCAGGGAAGACAACGCTCGTCAACTGCCTACTCCGGGAGGTCGATCCGGCGCTGCGGGTCGTCACATGCGAGGAGGTCTTCGAGATCGGCGTCGACCTACCGGACATGACTCAGATGCAGACGCGCGAGGCAGGCCTCGACGGTGGGGCGAGGATCACACTGCGCGACCTCGTCAGGGAAGCCCTCCGCCAGCGCCCGGACCGGATCGTTGTCGGCGAAGTTCGGGGCGCTGAGGCGCTTGACATGATGATGGCGCTCAATGCCGGGTGCAGCGGCATTGCCACGCTGCACGCGAACTCGGCCCGTGACGCCCTCGAAAAGCTCGTCTCCTACGGAATGCTCGCCGGAGAGAACGTATCGATTCCGTACCTGCGCCGGACCGTGTCGTCCGTCGTCGACCTCGTTGTGCATCTGACCCGAACGGGGGGCCACCGTCACGTCGCCGAGATCATCGAGGTGGTCGACAACGCCGACCCCGAGGTGTTCACGACGAGGAGCGTCTTCTCATGGAACGACGGTCGAAGCGTGAACCGAATGCTCGCACCACCCTCGGCGGTGCCAAGGAGGTGGAAGTGAGGGGACTGGCCGTCCTCCTTGCCGGCGGCGCGGCGTGGACGATCGCCGCCGGGTCATTCCCCGTAGCGGGACCAGCAAGGGGGATGAGATTTCGTCTGCCCCCGATGTCCTCGGTGCTTCTGAGCGCTGCAGCAGCTGCGCTCGGCACGGTCGTTGCCTACGCCCTCTCCGGGATAGCGGCCGTCGGCTTTGCAGGAGGGATCATGGCGTCGATCGCTCCGATCTCGTGGATGCGACGGAGGGCGGCGGCAGCCGAGCTGGCGAGGCTCGAGATGTGGCCTGACGTCCTCACCCAGGTTCGCGCAACCCTCGCATCCGGCTCGACGCTTGCCGACGCACTGGTCGACGCGCTCGAGCGATCCGACGGAGAGTTCACCCACATGGCCTCGGTGATGAGGTCGGAAGCCGCATTCGGAGGCGGCTTCGGTGCGGCCGTCACCCGGCTCCTCACAGAAAGCCCTGACGCAACGTCTCGTCGGATCCTCGTGACGCTGGCGGCTGCGAGCGAAACCGGCGGTGGCCGCGTGGCTGAGATTGTCGCAGTGCTCTCCCGTTCCGTTGCTGACGAGCTGAGGCTCCGCCGAGCCCATGACGCGGCCCTCACCGAGCAACGTCTGACCGTGAGTGTCGCACTCGTGGCGCCGTGGGCGATGCTGGTACTGGCCATCGCAACGAACCCACAGGCTGAGGAGGCGTTCAGCACGTCGACCGGAGCGGTGATCGTGATGATCGGGGTCGTGACGACCGTGTCGGGTTGGGCGTTGTCGACGAGGGCCGCTCGTCTCAGTCGACCTCCGGCGGTGTTCCGATGAGATGGCTCGCCGTGGGCCTCGCTATCTCGAGCGTCAGCCTCTTGACTCTGGCCGTTCGCCGGCCCGACCTGGCGGCGTTCGTCGGCGCATACCTGGATCCTCCCTCTGCCCCGAAGCAGCAGGCCGTGGCTCGCGTCCAGATCGACCCTGGCGTCATCGCGTGGGTGGTCCTGGGGACGTTCACCGGTTTGCTGCTGGCACAGGGTGACTTGTTCCTTGCGGGGCCGGGAAGGTCGGTGGCGGTATCTGCCGCGCTCGGCGCTGCCGCAGGATGGTTCGGCTTCTCCGCCCGTCGCTCGACCCTACAAGAGCAGCGATCGAGAAGGCTTCGCTTCGAGTTGCCGGTGATCTCCGATGCGCTTGCGCTCCAGGTGCTCTCGGGAGAGTCGGTGTCGTCAGCGG
>DATHUV010000146.1:0-41993 GCA_035461905.1 Acidimicrobiia bacterium
CGGGGAATCCCGTGACACACCCACCGGTGGTGCCAGCGCGACCGGTGGGCACCTCAGCATGGCCGCCGGTGGACTCAGACCCGCGGGTCGCCGACCGCGTTTATGGCCGGACCCAGCTCCTTGTAGGCAATCACGTACCAGGCATCCTGTCCGTATTGGACGAGCAGGTCGCGCCCGATCGATCTCCTCAGACCGTCGGAGCTGTCCAAGAACCGCGTGTGAGCCCGCTCGAAGCCTGCCGCATAGTCGCCGAGTGCCAGCCTCACGTTCTCGACGAACGCCGGCGGAATCTCACCCGAAGCAACCTTCGATTCGAAGGTCGAGGCCAGGCCCCGAACCTTTCCGGCCACTTCTTCCAGCGCCTCGGATTGGTTGACGTCCTCCGGCGGATAGATCTGCTCGAGGAACATCCCTGCTTCCCTGAACATCATCTCGTGGTCGCGGTAGGTGAAGCAGTATTCCCCCACCCCGTACTCCTCGTTCCATCCCGTGGCATGGAAGTACGCCTCAGCGACATCGCGCTCGAGGATGGTGAGCCCGAACAGTCCGTAGTGGCCATCGCCCGCCACCTCCTTGGGATTGAACGGATTCGGGATCAGGAGATGGCCCAACCCGTGGTCGCCCAGCAGGCCGGAAAGCACTCCGAGGAACTTCCTCACATCACTGACGTGCTCGATCACATGCTCACACGTGATGATGTCGAACGTCCCCAGACCTGAATGGATGTCCTCGTCGAGGATGTCGCCCTCGATCATCTCGACCGCCACGCCGGGGAAGTCGGCAGCGTTGATTCGACTGAGCTTCAGGAGGCTCGGCACGATCTCGACACCCATCGACGTTGCGCCTCTTGCGGCGAAAGCGAGGACCGTTCCCCCATAGGCGGAGCCGATATCGAGATGCCTTCGACCCACCAGGGGACTGAACTCGGACACGGTTCGGGCGACCTCCTCGCCTCGCGCGTTCGTCTCCAACGCGTAGTTCAACCATGTCTCGTGCATCGGGTGGACCGGGCTTCCGTCGGGTCGCTCGTAGAGCTTCCTGACCGCCGCCTCGAAGCCGCTCGAAGCAGATCCCGACCGGGGCACGTCCGTCGAATCGGGAGCCGCCCCTCGGCCACGGGCCCTTCGAACAGTGGTCCGTATCGATCGGGGAACGTAACGGTGATAGGCCCTACGAACGTCCATGACGAGTCTCCCCGAGCCGCTGGAGCGACCAAACCCGTGCCGCATGAGGTGCGCCGAAGTGGGCACGGAACAGCTCGTGCGTCCCGTCGACGAGGTGAACCGTTGTCATCCCCCAACCCTACAGACCCCGGCGGGGACGGCTGGCTGCCTTGCGCTGGGATTCCAGCGACATACCGACCAATGGTGGCACCGCGACCGTAGGGCGGTACCTTTGACCGAATGGTGCACCATCTCATCTCCCCGGAAGATCTTGCGCGGATCATCGACGATCGAGCACTTCGGTTGGTCGACTGTCGGTGGTACATCGCCGATCCGGACGAGGGCGCCGCCGCGTACCGACGGGCGCACCTCCCCGGAGCGGTTCACGCGTCCCTCGATGACCATCTCTCCGGGACGACGGGTCCCGGCCGCCACCCGCTCCCGTCCCCTGACGAGTTCGCCGAGACGCTGTCGTCGTTCGGTATCTCCCCCGAGAGCACGGTCGTCGTGTACGACGACCGTGGCGGGGCAATCGCCTCACGGTTGTGGTGGATGCTCACCGCACAGGGACACGCTGCGGTTGCGGTACTCGACGGTGGCATCCAGGCATGGACGATGGAGGGTCGACCACTGACGACGGATGTGCCGGCATTGGAACGGACCCAGTACGAAGTGGTGCAGTGGACCGGAATCGTGACGCTCGAGGAAGTCGCAGAACGCGAGCCGGGAACGACGGTGATCGATGCCCGTGAGCCTGAGCGGTACCGCGGCGACATCGAGCCGATCGACTCGAAAGCGGGGCACATTCCGGGGGCGGTGTCGTTGCCAGTGGCAGCGAACCTCGACGAGAACAGCCGCTTCCGCCCCTCGAGCGACCTCGCGTGGCGCTTCAGCAGCATCGGTGTTGCGGGGGATACCCGGGTCATCGCCCATTGCGGATCCGGAGTCACCGCGTGCCACACGATCCTGGCCGCCGAGATCGCCGGACTCGGGCGCCCCGACCTCTATGTGGGCTCGTGGAGCGAGTGGTCGGGCACGGACCGACCCGTCGCGACCGGCGAGGCGCCGTGACGTCTCCTCGAAGTCCCGTCGTGGGTCGCCTGTCCCGCGTGGAGTTCACGATCCTGATCTCGATGATCATGGCGATCGTCGCTCTTGCCATCGACATGATGCTCCCTGCCTTCGGAGAGATCCGGGAGAGCTTCGGGCTGGTCGAGGACTCGAACCAACTGGCACCAATCGTCACGTTCTTCTTCATCGGCCTCGCCGTCGGCCAACCATTCTGGGGACCGCTGTCGGATGCCCTCGGTCGGAAGCGCATCCTGTATTGGGGTCTCGCGGTGTACGTCGTCGGAGCGATTGGCGCCGTATGGGCGCCGAGTCTCGAGTTGCTCTTCCTCTTCCGATTCATCGGAGGCCTCGGTGCGGCAGGACCGCGCGTCGTTGCACTGTCCGTGGTGCGCGACGTCTACGAGGGGGAGGCGATGGCCCGGGCGCTCTCGTTCATCATGGCGGTGTTCCTCCTGGTGCCGATCATCGCACCCACCCTCGGTGCGGTAGTGCTCGAGGTGGGCCGGTGGCAGATGGTGTTCTGGGTCATGGTGGTGTTCGCCATCACCGTCGGCGTGTGGTCCATTCGGCTGCCCGAGACGCTCGCTCCGCCCGATCGCGTACCCCTCGAGTTCACCCGACTGAGGCGCGCAGCGTCCATGGTCCTTTCGACGAAGACCACGATGGGGTTCACCCTCGCCCAGACCGCGATGTTCGGTTTCTTCACCTCGTTCCTCGCCTCCTCCCAGCTGATCGTCGACGATGTCTTCGACCTCGGAACCTGGTTCCCTGTCATCTTTGCCGGCTCGGCAGCGCTCATCGGTGTCGCGATCCTGATGAACACCTATTGGTTGACGCGGTTCGGCCTCCGTCGCGTGATCCGAACCGCCACCGTGGGACACCTGGCAGCGTCACTTGCCTTCATGATGGTCATCGTCGTCAGCGATAGAACCCCTTCGTTCACAGCCTTCGCCATCGGCTTCGTACCGATCTCACTCACCTACGCGATGCTCATCCCGAACCTCAACTCGGCGGCCTTGGCGCCGATGGGTGCGATTGCCGGAACGGCATCCGCTGTAATCGGCGCGACGACCCTGCTCGGCGGATCCATCATCGGATCGCTCGTCGATCGGGCCTACGACGGGTCGGTGCTCCCCTTCGGTATCGCCGCGGGAGTGCTCGGCATCGTGGCGTTCATCCTGACAACATGGGCGCAACAGGCATGGGGTGATAGCGTCCAACCCGAACCGGCAACAGCGCGCTCCTCGTAGGACCCTTCGTAGACTTCGGTCGTGTTCCACATCGCTTCGTTCTACCGCTTCACATCCCTCGACGATCACGCCCGACTCAGGGCCGGGATCGTGGAGGTCTGTAGGGACAACGCTGTCAAGGGCACCATCCTCCTTGCCCCTGAGGGCTTGAACGGCACGATCGCCGGTTCGGAAGGCGGAGTCGAGGCCGTCCTGGCGCACCTTCGAGCGGATCCGAGACTCGAAGCGATGGCGGTGAGGTGGGCCACATCGGACGAGGATCCCTTCCTCCGGCTGAAGGTCCGTCTCAAACGGGAGATCGTGTCGCTCGGCGTAGGCCACGTCGACCCGTCGATCACCGCGACCCGGGTCCCGGCTGCCGACTGGAACGACCTTGTCAGGGAACCAGGCACGATCGTCGTCGACACGCGGAACGCCTACGAGGTCGCCATCGGAACCTTCCAAGGTGCCGTCAACCCGGGAACCGAGTCGTTCACCGACTTCCCCGCGTGGATCGAAGCATCTGGCATCGACAGGGATGCACCGATCGCGATGTTCTGCACGGGGGGCATTCGCTGCGAGAAGGCCTCGGCGTGGCTCACCGACCGGGGCTACTCGAACCTGTTCCAGCTCGACGGCGGCGTCCTCGCCTACCTGGAGCAGATCGACGCCTCGGAGTCCTTGTGGGATGGCGAGTGCTACGTGTTCGACAGGCGCGTGTCCGTCGGCCACGGCCTTGTTCCCGGCGCCATGGAGATCTGCCCGAACTGCAACACGGTCGTCGACGACGCAGGGCGCGCCGCCCCCGGGTATCGGATGGGCGTCATGTGCGGCGATTGCCACAACGAGATCTCGCAGGATCGGATGGAGCGGTTCACGGAGCGCCAGAAACAGATCGACCTCGCAACGGCACGCGGGACGACGCACCTCGGTCGGTCGACGTGAAGCGCATCGGTCTGCTCGGTGGCATGAGCTGGGAGTCCTCGGTGGAGTACGAGCGGCTCATCAATACGGAGGTCCGGAAGCGGCTCGGTGGCTCCGCGTCCGGTGACCTGGTCGTGCGCTCCTACAACTTCGCGGTGATCCAGGAACTCCAGGAGGCCGACCGATGGGACGATGCGGGGGCCTTGCTGGCGGCCGATGCTGTGACCCTCGTCGCCGCCGGAGCTGAGCTGATCGCCCTGTGCACGAACACGATGCATCGAGTCGCGCCGGCGATCGAGGAGGCAATCGACGTCCCCTTCCTCCACATCGCAGACGCGACGTCGGCCGCGATCCACGGGGCAGCCATCTCGACCGTCGGGCTCCTCGGCACCCGGTACACGATGGAGCAGGAGTTCTACCGGGGCCGCCTGGAGCGGCGCGGAATCGACGTCGTGGTTCCCGAGGATGCCGATCGCACCGTGGTCCATGACACGATCTTCGATGAGCTCGTCAGGGGCATCATCTCGGATGCGTCGCGCTCTGAGTTCCTCCGGGTGGTCGATGGCCTTGTCGATCGCGGCGCCGAGGGGATCGTCGCCGGCTGCACCGAGATCGAACTCCTCGTCGGTCCCGATGACCTCGAGGTCCCGTACTTCCCTACAACGGCGCTGCACGCCAGAGCCCTCGTCGACGCCTCCCTCGCCTGAGAATTCGGCGATTCGGTACCCCCTCACCGTCGGCCCGGTCGCCGGTTGGAAGAAATCCGATAATTCCTTAGCAAGTCACTAGACATTATCTCCGGAATTGGTTAGTCTCTGACTTAGCAATGAAGTAACTTGTGAATTGTTTCACAAGCCCAACGAGGAAAGAGGAAACATCATGGCAAAGCGGCTCCGGATGCTCGGAATCGTCATGGTCGTGTTCGGCGTGGTCTTCGCAGGTGCGGGGGTCTACGCGTTCACGCAGGTACAGTCGGGCGCCAACTCGCTCCAGGCCTTCAGCGAGGCACAGAACGTCGTTCTCAGCTACAACGAGGACGGACAACTCGTCGACCGCGGCACCACCGAAGGCGCAGAGGCGATCATGTCGCTGCTCAAGAACGACTGGGGCTACCCCGTCAACGAGGCTGACCTCGACCCGAACGATCCACTCGTCAACACGGCAACCGAGTACATGTTCCAGATGGCAACCGTCGGATACCACATCCTCCACGGGACCCAGACCGTGACCCTCGATGAGGCCGTCGAATACAACGGTGAGACCTTCGCCGCAGGCCCACACGACGTCGTCATCAACACGATCGGCAGCGAAGAGCGCCTGGCCGCCGGCCTCGGTGGATACTGGACCGACTTCGACCGGATGCACCCGATCGAGGGTCCGGCACGTGGCCTCGCATGGACCGGCACTGCACACGGCCTGTTCGGTGAGCTCGGTGTTGGCACGGTCACGGCCTCGACCCTCCAGCTCGCTGGCGGAATCTCGGCCATGATCCTCGGCCTCGGTCTCACGATCATCGTCCTCGGCGCAGGCATGATCTGGGTCGCCACTGGCAAGGAAGAAGGCGACGTCTTCGTCGTCGCATCCGACAACAAGCCGGAGCCCGCAAGCGTCTGACATCCAGACGTCCGGGAGAAGAGGGGCCCCCGCTGGGGGCCCCTCTTCCGTTGCGTACCGGGATGTAGGCCTTCGACGGTCCGGGCTCACCGCCCCATGGCGTAGAACTCGTCGTTCGGCCTCATCGACAGGGCGTTGGCCATCCGGTTGGACATGCCGAAGAGTCCAGTGATGGCCACCATGTCCCATATGTCGTCGTCATCGAATCCGTGTCCCCTCAACGTCTCGAAGTCGGCATCGTCAACAGCACGGGAGTCGAGTGCGACCTTGACCGCGAAGTCGAGCATCGCCCGCTGCCTGTCGGTGATGTCTGCCTTGCGGTAGTTGATGGCGATCTGATCGGCGACTCGCGGGTCTTTCGCCCTGATGCGAAGGATCGCACCGTGTGCGACGACGCAGTACTGGCAATCGTTCACTGCGGACGTCGCAACGACGATCATCTCCCGCTCGGCTTTCGACAGGCCACCTTCACGCTCCATCAGAGCATCGTGGTACGCCATGAACGCCCTGAGCTCATCCGGTCGGTTCGCCAGGGCGAGGAACACGTTCGGGACGAACCCCGTTCGCTCGCGAACGGCCTCGATCACTGCCTGCAGGTCGTCGGGGAGCTCGGATGGGTCTGGGACCCGGAATCTGCTGATGGGGTGATCGTGCACGTACGGCCTCTCTCTAGCTTGCACCGTCCGTCATGTTCGCACCGAAGTCTCCGACCCAGCCACTCATCCGATGTACCTCGACGATCGATCGGCGGATTCCTCGTCCGCGGGCCAGAGCGTCAAGATCCTCAGCTCCGAGAGCGTCAGGTCGTTGGCGTCGCCGAGAACGGCGACCGTCGTGAAGAGAGAGATCTCTTCTCCTTCGACGACGAAGGCCACTTGGGCTACCGGTTCACGCGTACCAGGAACGTAGCGATCGATCGCAAGCCTCTCGCAACCCGGTTGGGCACGCACCTCGGTGATGAGCGCCCTCAGCTCCTCGTCGTTCCGGAGCGATGCCGCGTCCCGCTCGAGACACCTCAGCAGAGCTGCGGCGGGTCGCTCCCAATCCACCATGAGTCGTCGGAGCCCGTCTGGTCGCAAGCACATCAGCATGACGTTCGGAGGCGACGTCAGCCACGGGGGCGAAACGGGGAAGGCCCATTTCATGAAGCGTCTGGCCGGTGCGTTCGACGCGACGACGTCCCAGCGCCGATCGATGGCGAACGCCATGTTCGGCTCGTGTGCGGTCGTCATGAACGCCAGCGCGTCCCGTACGGCGGGGAGAGAGTGCAGCGGCGTCTCGGGATATTCCGGCGCGTGGCCAATCAACGCCAGGAGGACATTCTGCTCCCGCGGCGGAACGCCGAGCGCTCCGGCAAGGCAGAGAACCATTTCGTGCGAAGGCAGGGAGCGCCCCGTTTCGAGGAAGCTGATGTGACGCTGGGACACCCCGGCTCGCGCCCCGAGTTCCGTCTGACTCAGCCCTCTCACGTCGCGCCATGCGCGCAGCTCCGTGCCGAATGTCGACGCCATCGTCGGATCGTAGGCCACACGGGACGAGTCGACGGGCAACCCGACGGTGCACGGCGTATCGTTGTGGATAACTCGCCGAGGGGGTGCACATGACGCGGCTGTCCGATGGGCCCACCGTCGAGGTGTCCGCGCAGATCGGGGCGCCACCGGGCCGGGTCTGGGCGCTCGTCACCGACATCAACATCTCGGGTCGGTTCCAGGACGAGTTCAAGGCTGCGGATTGGCTCGATGAAGGTACCGCGGTCGGCTCGCGGTTCGTCGGTAGGAACGCGAACTCCCGGTTCGAGTGGGAGACCGTCTGCACGGTTGTCGAATACGAGGAGAACTCGATCTTCAGCTGGGTCGTGAACGATCCCGACGATCCCGTTGCCACCTGGACCTTTCTCCTCCAGCCCACAGAAGAGGGCACACTCCTCACCTACCACAGGGTGATCGGCACCGGCCCGAGTGGGCTGTCCATGGCGATCGAGAGGCACCCCGACCGTGAGGAGGAGATCGTCGCGCGCAGGGATGAGGTCCACCGCGCACACATGCAGGCGGTCGTCGATGGGATCAAGGGACTCGCAGAGGAGTGAGGGTCCGACTTCGGCCGTGTGTGATCAGCGAGCCGTCCATGGTCACCGGGCCACCGACTATGGTCGGTCGTGACCGAGGAGGATCCCGTGAGCGGTTTCGTTCGTGACGACGACCTGACGCCGATCGAGGCGTACGACGATCTCGTTGAGGTCCGCGAGGGTCGGACGGCGCGCATCGGCGCCATGGGCATCGTGAGGGCACTCCCGACGAAGGGTCGACGCACGATCGGCGCGTGGTGCCTGATCGACGTCATGCTGCCGGGTGACGAGCTCGATCCGGATCCGCTCGAGATCGGCCCGCATCCCCACATCGGCCTCTCGACGGTGACCTGGATCCTCGAGGGCGAGGCCTTGCACTCGGACTCGCTCGGAACCGAGCAGCTCATCAGGCCGGGCGAGGTGAACCTCATGACTTCCGGGAACGGGGTTGCCCACGCCGAACTTGGCACGGGCGGAGGGGTACACGGGATCCAGATGTGGATCGCCCAACCCGAGTCGACCCGATTCGGTGCGGCGGCATTCGAGCACCACCGGGAGCTTCCGGTCGCGGACCTCGGTTCGGGATCGGCAACCGTGTTCGTCGGCTCCCTTGCGGGTGAGACCTCACCGGCGCGCACCGACACGCGGCTTGTCGGAGCGGACATCAGCCTCGATCGTGGTTCGGTGATGCTCGAAGCGGATCCGGGCTTCGAGTACGGGATCGTGCCGGTGGACGGTCGGGTCATGCTCAACGGCGCCATCGTCGACGAGGGCTTCCTCGGGATGATCACCTCACCGACCGAATCACTCAGGATCCAGACCGAGGGGCCGTCACGAGTTCTGCTCATCGGCGGTGAGCCCCTGGGGGAGCCGCTCACGATGTGGTGGAACTTCGTTGGTCGGTCCAAGGATGAGATCACAGACGCCTGGCGTGATTGGCAGGACGGGAACACCGGCCGCTATCCGGAGTTCGCCTCGGTGCTCGACCGTATAGACGCCCCGACCCCTTCGTGGATTCGCTGAGTGGATCCAGCCGGCCTCAGGAGACGGGCGGGACGACTGCGGGCGTAGGCTCGGTCACCCAGGTACCGAATCCATCGGTGATGACGACGTTCGCCGCACGCATGGCGTCGACGAACCAGGCATCGGCCGCTTCGCTCACGGCGGTAGTGACCAGCGCTTCGCGCACCTGATCAGTCGTCGCGATCTCCCGCGAGTTCACGAGGACGACGTGGTAGCCGAACTCGGTTTGTACCGGTCCGGTCAGAACCCCGATCTCAGCGGTCATCGCTGCCTCGGCGAACGCGTCGACGAATCCGCCGGCAGCGGCACATCCGAGGTCACCGTTGTTCGTCGCGCTCGCCGTGTCGGTCGAAACCTCGGCGGCGATGGCTCCGAAATCCTCGCCGTCCCCCGCTCTCGCCAGGGCCGCGAGCGCCTCCTCCTCGGTCTCCACGAGAAGGTGGGCTGCGCACACGACGGTCCAGTCGGGCGCGTTGTCCACGAGCTCGGCAGTAACGGCCTCGTCGGCCGGTTGGGGAATGACGGCCTCGAGCTCCGCATTGACGGCGTCCTGGATCATGAGCTGTGTGATGTACCGGCGGAGGATGTCCTCGGACACCCCTTCGGTCTCCGCAAGGGCGGAGAGCGATTCGGCCCCTGCAAGGGTCACGATGCCGTCCACCTCTGCCTGGATCTCGTCCTCGGTCGGCTCGAACCCGAACTGTTCCTTGGCTGCCTGGGCGGTGATCGACCACTGCACGAGAGTGCCGAGCGCCTGGGCTTGCACCTCGGGCGTGGCGTCCTCTCCGGCGAGCTGCGCGGTGACGTCGGCGGTGATCTCCTCACCGTTGACCGTGGCGGCAACCTCTCCCGATGAGCCGCACGATGCGAGCACGAGGGCGATGGGCACGGCGAGCATGGCGAGTCGGTTCACGTGGACCTCGGGGGATCGGAGACGTCAACAGGCTATGGCACCACGCCACCTACGCACCGTCGCACACCGTGAGACGTGCATGAGAACCGAGGGACCCACACCCTGGCGCCAAAGCTCGTCGGTCCTAGACTTCCAGAGCAGGGCCCGTAGCTCCAATGGCAGAGCAGCGGACTTTTAATCCGACGTGTGTGGGTTCGAATCCCACCGGGCCCACTCGACTCGACTCGACCTCGATCCCCGGTCGCCGACGATCCGCCGAGACCGTCGTCACGATCGGCAACGATGGGTCGCACCCGATCGTGCGACCCATCGTCCGTTCGAGTCCTACAGACTTGATGGCCCGCACTTCGGGGCGAGGAGCTTTCGCACGAAGAACCGGGCGTCCACATAGTTGGGTTCGCCGTCGGACCCCCACTCGGTAGAGGGCTTGTCCTCGAACTCGATGAGGATGCAGCCGGGCGTCGGCTCGGTGACCCGAGCATTCTCCGACCCCGTCACGAAGGAGTTGCCCGTGAAGACTGCGCCGTCGTACACGTCGATTCTGAAGGTGATCTCGCTTCCCGGCGCGGCCACGAACGGACGAGTCGCCCCCCAATTGTTGTCCGTCGCAAGGAACCGCGAGTAGGCGGGCCGCTGCAGGTAGATCCTGTTCGTGAAGTCGGAGTTCGACTCCACGACCTCCACAGCGAGCAGGAAGCCCGGGGCGATCACCGGTGCTTCAACCCCCTCCTCAGCAGCTCCTGCCGGGAAGGCGGGTAGGACGAGCAGAACCGCGGTCAGGGCAACGAGCGTCAACCTTCTGAACATGTGAGTCTCCTCTCTCACGTCCCACTCCAAACACCCGATGACAATACTCAGCGTGGCCAACCGCGCGCAATCAGTATTGAGGTGGCTTCTGCCGAGCGAGGAAGCGCCGCGACCGCTACGTGCTGGACGTTCCGAGCAGGCTTGGGGCCGGGGTTCGCGACACCGTCAGGCGGTGCGGACCTGCAATGACGGCGACGTTCAGATCCTGGAGTGAACGTGCCATCCGCCATGCCGACATGGGAGGAAGGTCGTGCAGGACATACGCCGCCGTGATAAGCAGATCGTCCCGCTCGAGGCGATCGATCAGCGAACGCCTCTGCGAGGAATCCGACACAACCTCGACGAACTCCTCGTCCCCCACCCGGCCGACCAGCAGCTCGGGGTTGCCCGTGAACACGACCAGCGGTACCGGGTTCGTCCTGCGGAGCCTCCGGACCGCTGAGAGGACGAGTCGTGCGTCGTCCTTGCGCCAGTCAGCCGACACGTCTCCGAGGGCGACGACAATCCGACGCCAGGGTCGGAGGACACGCACGGCCATGGTCGGGACCGGGGATAGCTCGCCGACCTTGTCGATGTCGTTGCCGAGGACGTAGTCGGCTGCGAATCGAGGTCCCGACCACGAGAGCATCACGAGCGAGGCGCCGATCTCCTCGATCAGGTTGATCGTGGCATCGGTGAAGGAGTCGTCGACGCGAACGACTCCCTCCGAGTCGAGTCCGTGGGCCGACGCCGCCGCCGTCGCTCGATCGACCATTGACCTCGCTATCTCCTTCCCTCCACGCTCCGTCACCGCATAGGGGATGACGAGGCCGTTGTCAGGACGTGCGATCCCCGCGGCGAGGGCGAGGAACACCTCGGAGGCGGAACCGTTGTCACGGACATCGACGAGCACGTTCTCGCCGACGACGGTCTCGGGTGACGCGGGGCGTGGGACCCTCTCGATGAAGAAGCGGGTCCCGAACGAGGTGATGAGGGCAGTGGCGACGATCGCGAGGACGGCGGCATTCACGACGAGCTGATCGAACATGCCGAGGGAGAGGCCGACCTGGGCGATCGCAAGTGTGGACGCAGCCTGGCCGAAGCTCAACGACGACATGATCCCGATCTCGTCCCAGCTGAAGCGGAACGCCAGGCCCGTCATGACCGCGGCTGCCGTCTTCCCCACGACCACGAACACCGTGAAGAGCGCGCCGAGGAACAGTGTCTCGACGTCGAAGAGCACGGCGGGATCGATGTTGAGGCCGATCGACACGATGAACGCTGGGACGAAGATCGCGGCACCGACGAAGTCGAGGCGGTCCATGAGGGATCCGTTTGCCGGAACGAGACGGTTCATGCCGAGACCGGCGAGGAAGGCACCGATCAACCCCTCGATGCCTCCGAGGGATGCAACGGTCGCACCTGCAGCCATGCCCGCGAGAGCGAAGACGAACCGCTGCATCCGGCTGCGCCCGACGTTCACGAAGAACCAATTGGTCACCTTTGGCAGGATCCAGAAACAGAAGACCCCGAGGAGCGGCAGAGCGATCCACAGCGACAGGAAGGGGTCGGGGTTCGTCGGCTGGATGGTGACGGACCCCACGAGATCGATCGCCTCGCCGCTCGTGTCGAAGAGCTCCGGCTCGAGGTCGATGACGGCCGTGGCCGTCGCGAAGGCGAGCACCGTCAATGAAAGGAGGTCGGCCACGACACCCGCCGAAACCGCGGCGCTCACTCCGCGATTGTTCGCGAGCCCTGCTGCCTTGACATCCGGGTAGGCGACGAGGGTGTTCGATGCCCACATGGCCCCGATGAGTGCGGCCCCGAGGACACTGATCTCGGACAACGAAAGCACGACGACCATGCTCAGGCCGAACGGAAGGATGAATCCGAGCAATCCGTACGCGATGGCGCTGTTGCGGTTCTCGAGGAACGCGCGCATGTTGAACGCCAACCCCGCGAGGAACATGAGGTACAGGATGCCGATGGCGCCGAGGTCGGACACCACGCCTCCCTGCTCGAGCCAGCCGATCACGAACGGGCCGAACAGCACGCCTCCGAAGATCAGGCCAACGATCGCCGGGATTCCGAAACGCTCGGAGATGATGGGGCCGAACACGACGATGACCAAGAGGACGAACAACGACATCTCGAGCGATCCGATCGTCACCCACATCCTCCTCTGTTCGGCGCATGTTGCCACACTGGGGGTCACTCATCTCTCGTACCAGATCCGCACGACGCGGGTACGCTGGCGCCCATGCTTGACCGATTCACATCTCGACGCCGCCAGCTCCTCGATCGGCTCGGGGATACGATCGCGATCGTGCCCGCAGGCCGTGAGCAGACACGCAACGACGACGTGGGCCATGCGTTTCGCCAGGACTCCGACTTCTTCTTCCTCACGGGGTTCACCGAACCGGATGCCGTCGCCGTGTTCGACCCCCACTCGGACTCGCCATACGTCCTGTTCGTTCGTCCCCGGGATCCCGAGATGGAGGCGTGGAACGGTCTACGCGCAGGAACCGAGGGCGCCATCTCACGCCACGGCGCGGACGAGTCCCACGACGTCGCTGACCTCGAGCAATGGCTGAAGCGCCGCCTCATCGGTACCCGCTCGGTCGGGTACGCGCTGGGAGGTACCTTGGATTCGACCGTCCTTGGCGCCATCTCCACCGCACGGGATGCCGGTGAGCGACTCGGATCAGAATGGCCCGACCACATCGTCGACGTTCGATCCATGCTTTCCGAGATGCGCCTGATCAAGTCCGATGATGAGATCGATGCCCTCCGCGAGGCGTGCCGGATCAGCGCGATCGCCCACATCGAGGCGATGCGGTTCGCGACCCCGGGACGGACAGAGCGGCAGGTCCAGGCCGTCATCGAGTATGTCTTCGCTGCACACGACGCAGAGCGCGTCGGATACGGCTCGATCGTCGCCGGCGGCGACAACGCCGTCATCCTCCACTACGTGGAGAACGACATGCCGCTCGCCGGAGGTGACCTCCTCCTCGTCGACGCAGGCGCCGAGTACCGCCACCTCACGGCGGACATCACTCGAACCTTCCCCGTCGACGGAACCTTCAGCGCTCCCCAGCGAGCGATCTACGACGTCGTGCTGGCGGCAATGAACAAGGTGATCTCGTCATGCCGTCCGGGACTCCCGTTCACGGACATGCATCGGGTGGCTGTCGAGACGCTCAGCGAGGGCATGGTGGACCTCGGCCTCGTTCCAGGACCCATCGATGAGGCCGTGGCGAAGGGTTGGTACCGCCAGTTCTTCTTCCATGGGACCGGCCATTGGCTCGGAAGCGACGTCCACGACGCCGGCGCCTATCGCGTCGCGGGCGTTGGGCGCCCGCTCGAGCCCCGAATGGCCTTCACGATCGAGCCTGGTATCTACGTCTCGAGGGAAAAGGCGACCGTCACACTGTCGCATGCTCCGTATGACCCCGATGAGATGCTGCGGGCGACCTTCGAGCTTGGTGCCGCCGAGGCAAAGGCGGCCCGTGAGCGCGCAGCGGACGAGGCCGGCCGGTTCGAGCACACCGTCCCAGAGGAGTTCCTGGGGATCGGGGTGAGGATCGAGGACGACATCCTGATCACGGAGGACGGTTACGAGAACCTGACCAGCCTCGTCCCCGTGGATCCGGATGTGATCGAGGCGGTCTGTGCCGAGGAGAGCTCACTCCCCGCCTTCACCTGACGCCTACGACGCTCCCCGATGGAAGGGTGCGGGAAGCGGCTGTCCGGTGATGCCGGCGATGAGGTTGTCGGCAGCGAGGTCCGCCATGGCGATCCGCGTGCGATGCGTCGCCGACCCGACGTGCGGGACAATGATGCAGTTCGCGAGCCCGACGAGCGGATGATCCGGCGGAATCGGCTCGGGATCGCTCACGTCGAGGCCGGCACATCGGATCACCCCCGATCCGAGGGCGTGGACGAGGGCGTCGGTGTCGATGATCGGACCGCGAGCGATGTTCACGAGGTTCGCGGTCGGCTTCATCGCCGCGAGTTCGTCGGATCCGATGAGGTGGTGGGTGTCGTCCGTGAGCGGCACAGCGATCACGACATGATCGGACCGTGCCAGAAGCTCGTCGAGGTCCAGCCTGATCGCGTCGACATCGTGATCGCTACGAGCGGTGTACACGACGTCCATGCCGAAGCCCCGAGCACGAGCTGCCACGGCGCTCCCGATCCTCCCCATGCCGACGATTCCGAGCGTCGTATGGGAGATGTCGTGTCCGAGCAGGGCGTCGGGCTCCCATTCACCCCAAGCTCCCGAGGTCACGTACTCGAAGCCCTCACGGAGCCGACGCGACGATGCCATCATCAGTGCCCATGCCATGTCCGCCGTCGAGTCGGTGAGAACGTCGGGGGTGTGCCCGATCGCTATCCTCCGCTTCCGACATGCCTCCACGTCGATGTTGTCGACGCCGACCGCCATCGTCGAGACCACGACGAGATCTCCTGCGTGGTCGAGGAGGTCGGCGTCGATCCGATCGGTGAGCATGCAGTAGAGGCCCCGCGCATCGACGATCACATCTCGGAGTACTTCGGGGTCTATGGAACGATCTTCCGTCCACGTCCACGTCTCCGCAACGCCCGACATCCGATCGATGGCAGATCCCGGCGGAACCCTCGTGACGACGATCTCGGGCATCTCCACAACCTAGGTGTGTTCGGTCATCACGCAGGTGCACTCGGGAGACGGTTGGTCGTCCCGTGGGAACGGCGACCGTGGTGATGGGCACCGCCTGGAAGCTCACCGTTGACCCAAACGGGTCGGAGGATGGGACAATCGGGCTATGGCCATAGCCTGTGCCGTCGCCGACCTCGACCGCCTCTTGCAGGCGGCAGGCATCGAGGAGCGGGCGGTGAACGAGAAGCGATACCTGAAGAGCGACCTCGAGTTCTACGGGGTCACGGTGCCCGCCCGCAACCGAATCGTGCGGTCGTGGCTGGCGAGCCTCGACGACATCAGCCACGACGACATCGTCGCCCTCGTCGAGGAGCTGTGGTCGATACCCGTCCACGAACGGAGGGGGGCGGGAGTGTATGTTCTCGAGCTCCGCCTCGATCGACTGCAGCCGAGGGACATCGTCCTTGTGGAGCGACTGCTGCGAGAGGCGAGGACCTGGGCGATCGTCGACGAACTTGCCGCCTCGGTGGCCGGCCCCCTGCTCGATCGCCATCCGGACGCCGACGCTCTCCTCGACCGCTGGGCTCGAGACGACGACTTCTGGATTCGCCGCGCGGCGCTCCTCGCCCACCTCCTCGCATTGCGGGCCGGAGGTGGCGACTTCGACCGCTTCACCCGCTATGCGGACGCCATGCTGGAGGAAAAGGAGTTCTTCATCCGTAAGGCGATCGGTTGGATCCTCCGTGACACCGCCCGCCGACGGCCCGACATGGTGTTTCGATGGATCCTTCCTCGCGCGGCGAGGGCCTCAGGTGTGACCATCCGCGAGGTGGTCAAGCGGCTGCCACCGGAGCAGGCGGAAGCTGTCACCGCCGCCTACCGTGCGGCACGATGATCGTCGGGTTTGGATCGAGGACTGCCCCCGACGACTCAGGTGTCCGATGTCATCTGCTTACGCAGGTTGGCGATCGTACTCGTGCTGTTCTTCGGGTCGACGCCGATTCGCGGCAGCTTCGCCGAGTTCCGGCTGTATCGGCTCTCGATCCTCGTCGGCTCCTGCGACCTCTCGTCATCCTTGGGTTCCTCGACGTCATCGCGCGGAGACGGTTCTACGGACGGTGAGTAGTCGATGTGCACGACGGGGCGGGGTTCGATGACCTCACTCTCATGATGGGTCCCGAAATCGGTCACCACCGCGTCCTCGACGACCCGTTCCTCGATGGTTGAAGGCCTCTCACTCTCGCGTGGTTCGTGGGTCTCGACGAACGACCGCTGCGTGATCGATCGGGCCTCCTCGAGCGCGTGCATCGCTGCGCTGCGAATCGCGTCCAGGGAATCCCCGGATCCGTCAACCGCGTCGGCTGCCGCAATTCGTTCGGACAGCGACTGTCCGTCGTCGCTGGATGGTGCTCGTTCGTACTCGTAAGCAGCTTCGTGCTCGTTGTCTGGCCCCACGTATTGGTGAGGTGCCGGATCGAGAGTGTTCCCGGATCCGGCCTGCGCTCGACCCTGCTCGAGGAGCGCCATCCTGCGTCCGAGGTCCGCCTCACGCTCGGCGAGGGCCCCGTACTCAGCCTCGAGGCGTGCATCTCGTTCCTCGAGCGAGGCGCGCTCTGCGTCCATCCTGGATGCTTCGGCAGTGAGGTTCTCGATCTGGTCGAGAAGCTCCGCCTCTCGTGCTTCGAGCGTCGCGACCCGATCTGCGAGTTCGGCATCATGGGCAGAAGACTCCTCGTCGTGGGCGGCAGTCTCCTCGAGTGTGGCGATCGCGGCTTCGAGCTCCGCGATCCGAGCGTCCCGCTCGGCGACCTCGTCGCTCGCTCCGGCAAGCTCAACTGCGTCCTCGCGGAGCGTCGCGATGATGCCATCGCGCTCTGCGAGCTCGCCTTCGAGCTGCTGCGTCCGTTCGGCCTTCGCCCGCAGCTCGGAGATCTCCTCGTCCCTCTGTGCGACGAGATCGCGGAGTTCTTCGGACAGCGCCGCTCCACCCTCGATGTCGGAAAGCCTTTCGCGGAGTCCGTCGGCTTCCGTCCGCACCGCTTCGACCTCCGCCGTGAGCTCGGCAACACGCTCATCACGAGCACTCTCACGCTCAGCGACCTCGGCACGAGCCAACTCCAGCTCAGCCACCACCACAGAAAGCTCCTCATCACGACGAGCAATCAGGCCACGCAACTCCTCAGACTCCGCCGCAGCACCCTCGACCTCCACCAACCGACCCCGCAACGCCTCTGCCTCGGAACGAACGGCCTCCATCTCCGCCAACCGCTCCCGGAGCCCATCAGCGTCCGCACGCACCGCCTCGACCTCCGCCGTGAGCTCGGCAACACGCTCATCACGAGCACTCTCACGCTCAGCGACCTCGGCACGAGCCAACTCCAACTCGACGGCCATCACAGACAGCTCCTGATCACGACGAGCGATCAGACCACGCAGCTCCTCAGACTCCGCCGCAGCACCCTCGACCTCCACCAACCGACCCCGCAACGCCTCTGCCTCCGAACCCACGGCCTCCATCTCCGCCAACCGCTCCCGGAGGGCATCAATCTCAGCCTCGGTCGTCGCGAGTCGGTCCGCGAGGGCCGTGGCTCTGTCGTCCCTCTCGGCTGCGCGAGCCTCCAGTTCGGATCTGGCCACCTCGATCGCGGTCCGCTCATCCTCGAGTTCTCGCTCGCGCTCGAGGAGGGAATGCTTGGCGTCTGCGACGTCCGCTTCGCGCTCTTCGAGCTCCTGGCGGATCGATTCGAAGGATGAAGCCATCTCGTCGACGGCCAGACGCTGATCGGCCAGGGCGGATGCAGCTTCGGTGAGTTCTGTCTCCTTGAGTGAGAGCCTGTTCTCGAGCTCGCCAAGCGCTGCAGCGGACTCGGTCACCTGGATCCGATTCGCCTCAATTGCCTGTGCACGTTCCGCAATCTGTGCTTCTCGTCGCTCCAGAGCCTCGATCCTGGATCGGTGGTCCTGCTCGACCTGATCGCGTTCGGCCTCCGCAGACCTCCTCGCCTCGTCCTGGGCCTGGTCGAAGGCCGCGATGCGCTCCTCGAGCTCCCTGCTCCTCTGCTCGACGGCCGCGGCGTTTCCCTCCGCGGATGCACGTATACCCGCGGCTTCCTGCCGTGCCTTCTCAACCAGCTCGAGGGCATGTTCCTCTGCCTCCGCGAGCTCATCTGCCTGCTTACGGGCGGCTTCGAGGATCTTCTTCGCCTGATCCTGGATCGTCGACGACTCGATCCTGATGAGCTCCGCCTCGTCCCGCGCCGACTGGAGCACCAGGGTCGCCTGCTCCTCGGACGCGTTCGCAGCCGCAGCACGCATCTCTGCTGCTTCGAGCTGGGAGGTTGCGGCGTTGCGCAGGTCCTCGGCTTCTCGCGTCGCGGACTCGAGGATCTCCGATGCGTGTGCCTTGACGATCTCGGCCTGCTCGATCTGTTCACGGGCCGCAGCTGCCTGCTCCCGCATGCGGGTCACGTCGGCCATGGCCGCGGCCCGCATGTCGGCCGCCTCCTCGCGCACGCCGGCGATCTCGTCCACGGCGGTCCGCCGCCTGACGGCGAGATCCTGGTCGAACGCCAGTCTTGCGTCCGCCAGCTCGGCGTCCACCGCTGCACGAATGTTGGCGACCTCCGCGTCGAACTCGGCTCCCCGCTCCGCGATCTCGGCCTCTGTCTCGGCGAGCTTCGCCATTGCAGCCTCGGAATCGACCCGCGCGGCATCAGCCAGACGCTCGGCGTCAGCCACCAGGGTCTCGGCGGTGGCCACGGCTTCCTCGAGCTCGGATCGCGCAAGGGTGCGATCAGTCTCGGAAGCCTCCTTCAGGGACTCGGCATCACGCCGAAGCGCCTCTACGGCCCTCGACCGCTCCTCCACTACGGCGGCCTTGTCCTCTGCATCCTGGATGAGCGACGCGACCTGCTCACGGGTCGCAGCGATCGCGGCGTGGCGCTCGCTCTTTGCCAGGACGATGGCCTTCTTCGCCGCGATGACCTTCAGTTGGAGCTCGGCCATCGTCGTCTCCGCGTCGCGCTGGGCGACCTCGACGATCGCCTGTGCCTGCGCCTCGAGCCCTGCGGCGGTGGTCTCTGCCTCGCGCACCCTGGCGTCAGCCTTCTGCGCGAGGTCGTCAGCGGTCGTCCGCGCAGCAGCGACAATCTCAGCTGCCTCGGCACGGGCAGCCTCGAGGGCGGCCTGTGCCTCGTCACGCTTGCGGCTCGAGTCGTCGCGGAACTCCTGCGCCTCGACGCGGAGAGCCTCCGCCCCGTCGCGGGCGGTCGCGAGTGTCTCCGCTGCGCGCTCCTCAGCTGCCGCGGCCATCACCTTGAGCTGCTCGACCTCGGCTTCTTGGGCCGCGAGCTCGGCGGCTCGCTCATCGGCGGCGCGCTCGGCCTCCGCGAGGAGACCAAGAGCCTCGTCCTTGATCGAGACCGCTTCCGCGATCGCGTCTTCCCGGATCCTCTCGGCCTCTCCCAACAGCGACTCGGCCTGTTCCGCTGCCCTTGCTCGCGCTTCGTCCATCTGGGCCTGGGCCTCGGTCACGAGGTACTCGATGCGCTTCGTCGCCCTGGTGTCGGCGTCATTCATCGACTTGCTCGCGGCATCCTCCGCCATGAGAAGCATCTCCTGGACGCGCTCCTCCGCCTCGGCGACGATTCCCGAAGCTCGGGTGCGTGCAGCCTCGACCTCGCGCTGAGCCTCCTCGACCTCCGCATCGGCACGGTCCCGGATCGCACGGGCTGCTGCCTCCGCGTCCGAGATGATCTCCATCGAGCGCTCCTCGACCCGCCGCATGGTCCCGACGGGGTCGATCTCGACGCCGGCGACCGAGTCGGTGACCTGGGTCTCGGCGATCAGGGCGTCGATCTCCTCGCGCACACGGTCGCGTTCGAGGCTCAGCTCCTTGACTCGCTCCTCGGCCTCGGCGACGGTCTGGCGCATTGCGGCAGCCTCGCGCTGGGCCTCCTCGATGATCGCAGTGGCGCGTCGTTGCGCCTCGTCGAGGTCCTCGGGAATGTCTCCTGCGGCGACACCGACTCCCGACAGGATCGCATCCGCTCGCTTGCGTGCATCCGCCTCGATCTGGGACGCCTGATCGCGGGCACGCTCGAGGATCCGGTCCTTGGCTTCGAGAACGGCGCCGATGGCTGCGTCGACGGACTGACCCGTCTCGTCCTTCACCTTCTGTGCCTCGAACTCGGCCCTCTGGAGCCTGAGCCTCGCCTCCTGCGCCCAGTCCTCGAGCTCCCGGAAGTTCGTCTCGAGCTCGGTCAGGAAGGCGCGGACTTCTCGCTTGTCGTATCCCTTGCGCGACGTCGAGAACTCGCGTTCCTCGATCGATACGGGCAGGTGGGGATCATGGGTGGTCACGTACCGTCCATTCGCTTCTTCGAATAGGTGTCGGCGGTACGTGTCACGGCCTTTACGGGTTCATGCGTGGTCAATCGCACGACATCCGAGGTGGCTAGTCACCAGCCACGCGACACAGCGAGAGGAGGCGCTAGAGACGGGCGGGAATCAGCCTCCCATGGCCTCCTCCAGCCATTCGGCGAGGGCGTTCCCTACGACTCCCGCGGCCTCCTTGAGGTCCGCCTCGGCGCCGATCCAATCGCCTGCCGAACCAGCGCCTCCCGAAGACCCTGCGACGGGGAAGGGCGCCCTCAGGTCCACATACACCTTGAGCTTCGGTTCGGTTCCCGAAGGACGTGCGAGCACCCGCCCCGCGTCACCGAGATCGAGCTCGATGAGGTTCGTCGCTCCGAGGTACCGCGGTCGTGCATCGGCGCCTTCAGTGAAGTCCGTGATGCCGACGACCTCGTGCCCGGCAAGGGTCATCGGCGGAGCCGAGCGAAGGGCCGTCATGGCGCGACCGATGTCATCGATGCCCTCGACTCCCTCCCTGCGGATCGAGACCTGGGTCGAGGTCCAGATCCCGTAGCGCTCGTAGAGCTGTCCGAGCCGGTCGAGGACCGTTTCGCCATCGGCAGCCGCCGATGCGGCGAGGACTGCGAACGCAACGGCTGCGGAGATCCCATCCTTGTCACGGACCGTTGTCCCGATGCTGTATCCGAGAGCCTCCTCATATCCGAGCACCATCGGTGGCTGTCCTGCATCCTCGAGGTCGAGGGCAGCGGCGCAGATCCACTTGAAGCCAGTGAGCGTCTGCGCCCAGTCCACTCCGTGCGCATCGGCGATGATCCCGAGCATCGGTGACGACACGACCGAGTTGATCACGGGACCCTCTGCGCCGGGCGTGGAGGAGAGAAGGAAGTCTGCGAGGAGGCATCCGATCTGGTTGCCTGTCAGCGCCCGCCACATCCCACCGGGGAAAGGAATGGAGACGGCGAGACGGTCAGCATCCGGATCGTTGGCGAACACGATGTCCGCATCGATCGCCATCGCGAGCTCGTGTGCCATGTCCATCGCACCCGGTTCCTCGGGGTTGGGGAAGGACACGGTGGGGAAGGTCCCGTCCGGCTCGAACTGACGCGCCACCGGATGCAGCCTCGAGAACCCGAACGATCTCAGGGCGTCGATCACCGCACGGCCGCCCACACCGTGCATCGCGGTGTAGACGATCGAAAGGCTCCGGTCACCGGTGATCGGGGGCAGCACGCCGGCAACGTCCCTCAGGTAGTCGTCGAAGAGGTCGCCACCGACATCGGCGACCCTCGGGTGGTCGAAAGGCATGGCTGTCCGGGGGACGGTGTTCGCCGCCGGGGCGGCAGCGATGGCCGCAGCGATCGCCACGTCCGCCGGGGGGATGATCTGTCCACCCGTCGACGAGTACACCTTGTACCCGTTGTCGGCCGGGGGATTGTGGCTCGCCGTGATCACGATCGATGCACATGCTCCGTACTTCAGCCCTGCATACGCAACGAGCGGCGTCGGTGTCGGGTCGGTGAAGTACTTCACGGTGAATCCGGCCGCGCTCAGGACACCGATGGTGTCCTCCATGAACGACGCCGATGAGGGTCGGGCGTCGCGACCGACGACAACCAATCGAGCCGTGGGGTCCGTGGTCGCCCTCAGGTAGTCCGAGAGCCCTGCGGTCGTGCGGATCACGACGGCTCGGTTCATCCGATTGGACCCAGCCTCGACGGCGCCCCGAATGCCCGCAGTTCCGAACTCGAGGAACCCCGTCATCCGATCGGTGAGCTGGGCTTCGTCACCGGACGCGATGATCGACGCCAGTTCCGAACGGGTGACAGGATCGGGATCGCCCTCGATCCAGGTGTGGGCGCGGGAGACGAGATCGTTCATGCCCCGAGGCTACCTCCGACCCGATCCCTGAGAGAGGGCAGCCGCCGTCGCGGTGGGTCTGGCGATCGGGACGCCCTGCGTCGGCGATAGCCTTGGACCATGGACGTTGCGCCACCGGGTTCGTCATTGGGTTCGTCACCGGGCTCACTCGGTCCAGTCCGAAGAGCCGAGACCCTCGACGCCATCGATGGCGGCTCCTTCGACGTCATCGTCATCGGTGGCGGGATCACCGGTGTCGGTTGCGCACTCGATGCGGTGTCACGGGGCCTGTCGGTCGCCGTCATCGAGCAGCGAGATCTCTCGTCAGGGACGTCGAGCCGCTCCTCGAAGCTCTTCCACGGCGGGCTGCGTTATCTCGAGCAGTTCGACTTCAAGCTCGTGATGGAAGCCCTCCACGAGCGCGAGCTGATCCGCCAACGCCTTGCTCCGCATCTCGTGTGGCCGGTGCCGTTCGTGTATCCCCTCGAGCACCGGGTCTGGGAGCGTGTCTACGTCGGTGCCGGCATCACGCTCTACGAGGCGCTCGCCAAGCTCGGCGGCAACACGCTCCCCCGTCAGTGGCACCTTGGCAGAAAGGAGCTCCGGAGGGTCTTCCCGAGCATTCGGAAGGACGCCTTCGTCGGCGGCATCCGGTACTACGACGCCGGATGCGATGACGCACGATACGTGGTCGCCGTGGCCCGGACCGCCGCCGCCATGGGAGCAAACATCCTGACAAGTGCGCGCGTCGAGGACTTCACCCGTGAGGGGGATCGGGTCACGGGAGTGCGCGCCAGGTGCCTCGAGACAGGGCGTGAGCTCGAGGCGTCGGCACAGGTCGTGGTGAACGCCACGGGAGTGTGGACCGATTCGGTCGAGGCGAAGGTCGGGGACAAGACGACCGATGTGACAGCCTCGAAGGGCATCCACATCGTCGTTCCGCGCGAGCGCATCCGATCCGAGGTCGGGTTCATCACGAAGACGAGCACCAGCGTGTTGTTCCTCATCCCCCACGAGCACTTCTGGCACATCGGGACCACCGACACGCCGTGGGACCTCGGGCTCGCCCACCCGGCCGCCAGCCGCTCGGACATCGACTACGTGCTCGAGCAGGTCAATCGCGTCGTCGAACCCCCGCTCACCCACGACGACGTCGTGGGCGTCTATGCGGGCCTGCGCCCTCTCGTGAGCGGCGACTCTGAATCCACGGCGAAGCTGAGCCGGGAGCACTCCATCACCATTCCCGCACCCGGGCTCGTCACGATCGCCGGGGGGAAGTACACGACATACCGGGTGATGGCGCAGGACACGATCGACAGGGCGTTCGAATCGATCGGTGTGCCGATTCCCGACACACGGACCGAGGACATCGCCCTCATCGGGGCAGAGGGCTATGCGGACCTGATGGCACGGGTCGGCGAGGTTGCGGCAACCTACGGCGTGGAGCCGGATGAGGTTCACCGGCTGGCGCGCCGATATGGCGACGAAGCGACGATCGTGCTCGACATGGCAGCCTCAGACCCCCGCCTCGCCCAACAGATCCCGTCTGGTCGGTACCTCGGTGCCGAGGTCCGCTTCGCCGTCGAGCACGAGGCCGCCCTCCACCTCGACGACGTCCTCACCCGAAGGACCAGGCTCTCGATCGAATGCCCGGATCGTGCCGTCCTCGGCGCCCCGTTCGTGGCAGCGATCATGGGGGACGTCCTGGGATGGACCGATGCGACGATCGAGCGGGAGCTGGAGCACTACGAGGCGAGGGTGGCGGCCGAGCGCGAATCCCAGACCATGCCGGACGACCGCACTGCGGACGCTGCACGCATGGGCGCCCGAGACATCCGCACCCTCGGCGCCGGGTGACCGGTCACACCTCTTCGACGAACTCGATGGCCGGTTGACGCGAGTAGTCGTAGATGACCCACGTGCGGGCGATGTGGTCATGCCACGCCTGACGATCGTCGTCGAAGAGCACCCACACGTACCCGATCCAGAACACGATGGCCGACAGCCCGTAGCCGCCGACGCGGAGGATGGAACGGCCGATCGTCGGTGGGTGCCCGTCGTGGCCGATGACACGCAGACCCAGGAGCCACTTGCCGATCGTGCGGCCGGTGAGGGACCAGAACATCACGAAGTACAGGCCGATGATCAGCGGGATGAGGAAGACGTAGATCGCGCCGAGGCTGATCCTCAGGTCGAGGCCGACCTGTGCGATCACGTTGTCGATGAGTACGGCGATCCATCCACCGATCGCGATGATGCCGGCAACGACAGCAGCGTCGGCGACGAACGCGAAGAGGCGTGTCACGAACCCTGCGGTCCGACCATTGAGAATGTGTTCGGTCCTCTTCGTCACGAGTCGATCGCAGGCCTCGGGGGGAGCTGCCTCGCAGGGCGTCGTCCGATCCGCCTGAAGATGCCCTCGGTGAGCCGGTCTGCCGCCGCCCCCGTCTCGCGGATCTCCTGGATGGCCGATCCCGTGATGCCGAGCGTCTGCTCGCGAACGAGATCGCCGAGCTCCTCCGACTCGCTCAGGAGCCCGACGATGCCGTTGACAGAGCTCTCGAAGGCGCTGACGGCCAGAACACGCCCTCTCGCATACTCGGCCGTTCCGACGTCGGAGAGCCGGAGCCTCTCCTGCGCAAAGGCGGTGCGCGCCGGTTCGGTCACACCGGCGAGGAAGGACGAGACACCCGTGATGGAAGCGAGGTACGCGGCGGTGTCCACGGCGACACCGGCGACACGGATGGCCGGATAGGCCATCCGATAGCTCGTCGTGCCGACTGCGGTGATGGTTTGGGGCAGTTCCGACACCCACCCCACGGCCGCCATGAGCGTGGGATCGGCGTGGATGGGACCGACGAGCTCTCCTCTCGGGGCGACGTCGGCGTCGTCGAGCTCGTTCGACATGGCGAGCAGCCTGTCGATGCCCTCCCCGATGCCGCCCGCGACGAGCCGAACGATGGTCGTGTACGCGTCTCGCCTAGGGGTCATGCCGCTGGAATCGGCGTCGGCGTTCTCGCTCATCGACGGCACACTACAGCGCCGCGGAGACGGGCAGTATCGGGTGGCTGCAATCGCGCCTCGGGGCATATACTGCCCGGGCGTAGCCGGTCCGGCTCTGTACACTGCGGGCGCCTTGCCCCCATCGTCCAGCGGCCTAGGACTCCGCCCTTTCAAGGCGGCAACGGGGATTCGAATTCCCCTGGGGGCACGACGTGGGGGCGTGGTGAAGCCTGGAGTTCACGCCGGCCTGTCAAGCCGGAGGTCGCGGGTTCAAATCCCGTCGCTCCCGCCACATGCAACGCTCGGATCCTCGATCCGGGCGTTGGTCATGAACCGGTCAGGTAGCTCAGCTGGTAGAGCACCGGTCTGAAAAACCGGGGGTCGGCGGTTCGATCCCGCCCCTGACCACCAAGTCCTCGATTCCCATTGGGCCTTCCGGCCATCACGAACGCCGGTCAACCACACTCGAATCGGTTCTCGCACCCGCACTGGACGCGTTCTCGCGGCAGCGTGGCATGGGAGAGGTCCGAAAGTTGGGCGAGTTTCGGGTGTTGCGGGCCGAGTCTCGGGCCGATGACCGCGGCATGGACAAGGATGAGGCTCGCACCATCGCCCGATCGATCCTCGACTCTCTGCAGCAGGAGACCTACGAGCATCTGGTCGACGGGTACCTGGACGCCCACATCCACCGGGAAGCGTTTGGCAGGTCCGGGACGGCGTACCAGATCGAGATCGATGCGCTGTGGGACTCGGGCGAACCCGGTGACATTCGTGTCCTCGTGGCGATCGACGACGGAGGGTGGAGCGCGTTCTCACCACTCGTCGTGAACTTCATCAAGGCACCTGATGGATCGTTCGTCGGCGACGAGGTGTGACAACCAGGTGGATGGCCGCTCGTGGGAGGTGTGGATCACGATGCGGCGCCTTCCCGCGACCGACCAGAATGGCGACCCATGCCGGTTCCTGATCCGACCCAGTACGACACATTCGCCGCCGAGTACGGAGAATATGCCGTGGCTGCGCCGTACAACGCCCTCGACGACCGGCCAGCAACGCTCGATCTGGTCGGCGACGTCGCTGGTCTGCGCGTGCTCGACGCCGGATGCGGCCCGGGGCTCTACGCCACCGAGCTGATCAGGCGGGGAGCCGAGGTACTCGGATGCGATGCCTCACCCAGCATGGTCACCCTCACACGAGAGCGTATCGGTGAGGTGGCCGACCTCCGTGTCCACGCCCTCGAAGACCCTTTCGACTGGGTGGAGAGTCAGAGCATCGACGTGGTCCTCTGTGCTCTCGCCTACCACTACCTCAATGACCGCATGGCATTTCTCGGCGAGGTCCACAGGATGCTCCGACCAGACGGCGTTCTGGTGATCAGCACCCACCACCCAACTGGCGATTGGCATCGGCTCGGAGGCTCCTATTTCGCTGTCGAGCCTGTGACGGAGACCTGGAGCAAGGGTTGGGAGATCACCGCCTGGCGAATGCCACTCACTCAGATGACGGCGGAATTCGCGGACGCGGGCTTCCTCATCGAGCGATTGGTGGAGCCTGCTCCACGGCCCGAGATGGCAGAGAGCCACCCCGAGAGCTTCACCCGGTTATCCACAGAACCCGGGTTCATCCTGTTCCGACTCGTGAAGCGGTAGAGCAGTACGACACGCGCAGGGGGCGGATCAGGACGTTGAAGTGCCGTTTGGCGGCTTCGAAGACTCCTCGGATGCTTCCTCGGAGATCTCGTCGTCGGTGGCGCCTTCCTTCAAACCCTCGCGCAGCTCACGGGCCGATTGGCCGATCGAGCGGGCCAGAGCCGGAAGTCGCGTGGCACCGAACAGGAGCAGCACGACCACGAGGATCAGGATGATCTCCGGTCCCCCGATGTTCCTCAGCATGGTGCTCTCCGCTGTCGTCGAAGCGTCGCTCGAAACCCTAGCGAGCCGGGCAGCATTCCGGCACGACGCATACCGGGGTGGACCTCACTTCTTCAGGATGAACCGCACGGCGAGGATCGTCAGCTCGTAGAACAGGTAGAGCGGCGTTGACAGCATCAGCAAGGTCAACGGATCGCCTGTCGGCGTGATGAAGGCAGCGACGACGAGGATGATCACCAGCGCCCACCGCCTGTTCGAGCGCAGCGCAGAGCTCGACACGACCCCGAACGCCGCGGCCGAGAAGAGGAACACGGGGAACTCGAACGCGATGCCGAAGGCGAGGATGAATCGCATCGCGAATCGGAAGTAGAGGTCCGCACCGATGACGGGCTGGAGCGCGTCTCCCCCGAAGCCGAGGAGGAATACGAGTCCCCTCTCGAGGGCGACATAGCCGACCGTGATCCCCGCGAGGAACAACAGGGCGAAGATCCCGGTCATCGGGATGACCCACTTCTTCTCACGGGCCGTCAGGGCCGGTGCGACGAAGCGCCATGTCTGATAGAGGATGACGGGGGATGCGATGATGAATCCCGTCCACAGCGAGATCTTCATCACGACGGAGAAGGCCTCGGAGGGTCGGAAGAAGCTCAGACCCGAGTCGGGGACGGCGATCTGGTACGGCTCGGCGAGGAACGACAGCACCTGTTCGTGGACGACGAATCCGATGATCGAACCGATGAGAACCGCGATCGAGCACTTGATGAGCCGGTTGCGTAGCTCGCCGAGGTGCCCGAGGTAGGTAGCTGTTCCCGCGGTCATCCCGTACGTCCTTCGGAGTCCGCGCCATCTCGCGGCTCATCCGATCGGTCGAGATCGAGGTCACTCGACGCCGTGATGTCGGTGATCGCCGCATCATTGTCGGCGTGGTCACCGTCGGAGGATCCGGTCGACGACGGGTCGTCTGTGGGCGCTCGAGTAGATCCCGATGACCCTGTGACCGCACCGACGGCGTCCGAGAGGTCCTTGCGGACACCGTCGAACTCCTTCATCACGTCGGTGAGTGGCTTGGCATCGTCGCCGTACTCGGCCTGGACGGCCCGTGAGAACTCGCGTGTCACTCCCCGCGCCTTCGCGAGAAACTCACCGACCTTCCGAGCGAACTCAGGGAGGCGGTTCGGTCCGAACACGATCAGGATGATCACCACGATCGTGAGAATCTCTCCGAAGCTCAAGCTGCCCATCGAGCCGGATGGTAGGTCGCGTGGTCACCCCGGTGGCGTCCCAGCTCGGGAATCCGCCGTTTTGTCGAGGTCTCGGGTTCACGGGCTCGCGATCGAATCCGATCGGCGGAGGATGAGGCGGTCGATGGTCACGACGGCTGCGGTGAAGCCGATGGCGAGAGCGATGACGATGAGCGCCGTGCCCACGCTCTCGAGGAGCTGGGGGGCGCCGACGAGGACCAGGCCGAGGCCGAGCATCATCGATCCCGAGAGGAGCTTGAGCGTACGACCCTCGGCGGGTTGGAGCTTGCGGGATCCGAGCGTCCAGACGAACACACCCACGATCGCCATGAGCGGAATCACATAGATCACGTTGTACAGGGCGAGGTAGCCGTAGTAGCCGGGTGTCGAGAGGTCGTTGAGGGTGAGGACGCGCGTGAAGACCATAGGGAGCCCTGCAGTGCACAACAGCTCGTAGCTGTTTGCAACGACGGCGAGGGCGATCGTCGCCATCATCACGGGAAACAACCGGTCGATCGAAAGCAGGCCACGCATCCTGGCGAACAGCCCGGGCTTGGCACCTTCGGGGATCGATACAGAGGGGCCCTTGTCAGGCGCGAAGTAGTCCTTCGCGCTGAGCATCCCGAGGACCACGGCGACGATCCCTGCGCCGAGGGTGACCGCTCTCAGGTTCCCCGTGACGAGGAAGAGGTTGAGCCAAGCGGCCATGAACACGAAGTACATGACCCCCGACACGGCGACGAATGTCATCCCGACGATCGCCATGCGGCTGCGGCTCTTGGCATGCACGAGCAGGCTCAACAGGAACAGGAGGACGAAGAACGCGCACGGGTTGAAGGCGTCGAGACCCGCGACGATGGCCGTGAACACGGGCAGCGGAACACTGCTCGCCTCGACATCGCCGACACCGGGAACCGCGATCGACTCCTCCTCGATGATCGTGGTCGTCGTGACCTGCTCGGTGGAGACGAACGCAGCGTGGCACGCATCGAGGTCGGCCGCGATGGCTGCCCCTACGTGTTCGGCGTCGTCGAACCCCGTCGCCATGGTGCCGCAGTACAGGAACGTGGGTACGCCGCGGATCGTCTCGTTCGCGGCGGATGCAACGCTGGTCGCTATCTCCGCGACCCTGGAATCCCCGCTGTCCGCGGCGAGCCACCAGACCCTGAGCCACGGCCTGGCGTCCTGCATCTCCTGGACGAACGGCGTGGCGGCCCTGCAATGAGGGCACGTCGTCGTGTACACGAAGTACAGCTCGACCACGGGATCCCCGGATTCATCGACACCGAACCATGGAGCACCAGGGAGAGCGTCATCCGGTTCGTCGACGCCGAGCGCAGGGGCTCCGGAGCCGAGGAGCGAGGCAGCCACGAGGATGGCGCCGAACAGGAGTAGCCATGTGCGTCGCGCACGTCGTCGGCTGGCGGGACCCATATTGGACCCTCAACTCCTGGCACGTTCGATCGTCCTGAAGCAAAGGCTATCGGTCGATCGGCCCCATCGACACCCCGGTCAGCACCGGTCTCGCCCGCTGATCAGCGGGCCAGGCGAACCTCGATGGGGCGGCCATCCACCTTGCGGCGCGCAAGTGCGCTCACTGCAAGGCGAGCGGCGGAATCGTCCATGTGGACGATGGCGACGCCCTTCGAGCGACCGCGGCGGTCCATCGTGATCCTGGCGTCGTGGACGGTCCCGAATCGGGCGAACAGGGAGTGGATTTCCTTGTCCGTTGTGGTCCAAGGGAGGTTCGAGACGAAGACACCTGTACCACGGGATGTCCCGTTCGACCGCTCGGGTCGTCGTGTTGGCCGGTCCTGCCCGGATCTGGCTTGCCCGGACCTGGCTTGCCCGGCCTTCGCTTGCGCGGACCTGGCCTGTCCGCGCCTTGCCTGCCCCGATCGGGTCGACGCCGGCGGATTCGTCGTGCGCTCGGGGCCGAGATCCACGGGTCGGCCGACTGCATGGCGCGATGTCGACGATCCGATCACGCCGCGGTTCGACAGGCTCGCCGAATGGGGTTTGCGGATCGGTGACTCGATCTGGAGATCTCGCTGCATCCGGGTGACCGCCCTTCGCTCACCCGACGTGACGAGGCTCACGATCGTGCCCGACGCACCCGCACGAGCCGTGCGACCGGATCGGTGGAGGTAGTCCTTGTGCCCGTTCGGCGGGTCGTAGTGGATCACGGTCGCGACGTCGTCGACGTGGATGCCTCGTGCTGCGACGTCCGTGGCGACGAGTGCTGCGACCCTGCCCACTGAGAAGTCGGCAAGCGCTCGGTTGCGCTGGTTCTGGCTACGTCCTCCGTGCATGGCGACCGCGGCGACACCCTCCCCGGCAAGTTGCTTCGCGAGGCGGTCCGCGCCGTGACGGGTCCGGGTGAACACGATGGTGGACCCGGTTGCGTTGATCACGTCGGCGACGTGGGAGACCTTCTCCTCACGCTCGACGTCCCAGAAGAAGTGCTCGGCCTCCGACACGTCCGGCTCGATGCTCCCGGCTTCGTGGCGTACCGGATCCTTCTGGTATGCGCGGATGAGGACGGCCACGTCCCCATCGAGCGTTGCCGAGAAGAGCAGGGTCTGGCGATCCGGCGATGTCTGGTCGAGGATCCGCCTCACGGCAGGGAGGAAGCCCATGTCGGCCATGCGATCCGCCTCGTCGACGGCGACGATAGCGACCTCGCGGAGGTCGACGGCCTTCTGGTCGATGAGGTCCTCGAGGCGACCCGGAGTGGCGACGAGGATGTCGACACCGCGGTCGAGCCAATCCTTCTGTGCCTGGTAGCGGACCCCTCCGAAGATGGCGAAGACCTGGCGTCCTGTCGCCTTTCCGTACGGTGCGAGATCCTTGCGGATCTGGGCGGCGAGCTCACGCGTCGGCGTGAGGACCAAGGCGGTTGGGCGCCTGGACTTGGCAACGGCGACCCGATCGAGCATGGGCAGCCCGAACGCGAGGGTCTTACCGGAGCCGGTCGGGGCGCGTCCGGAGACGTCCCTACCTGCGAGTACATCGGGGATGGTTGCGGCTTGTACCGGGAACGGCTCGGTGATGCCGTTTCGGTGGAGGGCGTCGACGATGGGCGTCGACAGACCCAGGGTGGCGAAGTTGGAGGACATGTCTTCTCGATTCCAGTGGTTGGGTTTCGTGCTGATCTCGCTCCGAGCCGCAGCGATCCACATCGTCAGCGGGGAGTCGGAAGAATGAGGCAGCTCAACCGTCGAGAATTGGTCCGTGATCCACCGGGGAAACGTCTATGCGTCAGCCTCCACCCGGTGCGGTTCCGCAAGAGTACAGCGATCGCGGAGTTCCCGCCGCATTCGAACGATCTCGCGAAGGGCGCTCGGTGACAACCCTGACCGTCGGGGAACACCCTGCCGCGCAGTAGGTTGAGGGCGATCATGACCAACTGGGAGCCGACCGATCACTGGGAGGACGAGTTCGTCGAGGACGGGGAGCGCTTCGACCACCCCGTGCCGCGGCGGCCGGTGCGGCGCGGTCTCCGAACGGTCGCTGCCCTGGTGCTCGCCGCCATGCTCTTCGCTGCGGGCACTCCCCTCAGCTGGGTCGGCGTACTGACGGCGATCCTGATGTTCCTGATCTGGCTCGATCTCGGCAACCGATCTAACGACGACGACGTCATCTGACGGCGTCGCGTGATGCTGCGTCAGACGGGCTTGGTCAGGGCGACCGTGCTCCGGTCGGGGGTGCGGCGGAATCCCAGGCGCTCGTAAACGCCGTATGCCCCGGTGGGGTTCTCCGAGTCCACCTCGAGCATGGCGTACTCCAAACCGAGATCCCGAAAGCGTTCCATGGCGCGTGCGATGAGCGCTGATGCGACGCCCCGCCCGCGGTGGCTCCTCACCACACCGATGCTGTCGATCCAGGCGTGGGAGAACCCACGATCGGCGTAGTCGTGGGGCCATGTCGCACACATGATGTGACCGATCGGAACTCCCCGATCGTACGCGACCCATGACGCATCGGGGAGGTAGAACTCGTTCTTGAAGAGATCCCACCGCTCCTGGGTGAATGGCTGGCTGCCCCAATGGTCGCGGAACGCCTCGTTGTGCACGGCCAACTCGTCGCCCACCCGTGCCTCTTCGGCCGGAACAACCTCGATGCCGGCGGGTACCGAATGCGGATCTATGGGCTGCGAGAGGTCGCGAATCAGCTCATCGAAGTATCGGCTGATGACATGGCCACGCGCCAGGAACCGTTGGATCATGTCTGTCCGGTGCGAATACTCCGGGTACCACAGCACCTTTGGCAGCGACGCGTCCAATGGCTCGAGTCGTTGCGCCAGCCGGGCCGCCCACCAGTCGATCGTGTAGTCGATGACCTCATCGGACCGCCATTCGGGATGGACGTGGATGCTCCCGAAGCCGCGCCACTTCGTTCCCGTTGTCGGGGGGACGAACGTCCACACGGACGCGATCACGTCTCCGGCCTCGGTGACTCCAAGCCATGAATCCGCACGAGGATCGACAGCCGGGTCTGCGAATCGCTCCAGGACCTCGGCTTCGACCTCCCTGTACGTGTGATCCACGGCGACGCACGTCTCCTCGAGGCGAGCGATCGCCGCGGCGTCTCCGGGTACGGCAGGACGCCACTCGACATTCTCGAGCGTGGGTGGGGATGGGAGATCGGCGGGCATGGACATCACGCGTCCGGTGGGGGTTCGTAGGCGTTGAATCGTCGACGAAAAAGGAACGGAACCGCAACGAGCACGGCCAGAACCACGCCGAACACCGCGTTCAGTGCCACCGTGTACCCCGAGGTGCCCGACTCCGCGATTCCAACGAGGCGAAGGAGCTCAACGACGACGATGGCGGTCACGACAGCGATCATCACCGAGGCGAGGACCCACGCGAGCATCAGGGCGATCAGCTTTCCGGTTCGCACGTGACCCTCCTGAGTCCAATGGGACGATATAGCATCCGGTTGTGCGAAGCCTCTCCGTGTCACTCGACGCCGTCATCCTCGCGGTCACCGAGGACACACCGCGAATCCTCCTCGTGTCGCGCGACGAGGGCCTCGGGCTCCCCGCTGGGCCCCTCGATGTCGACGCCGACGAGACGCTCACGCTCGGCCTGAAGCGGCTCGTGTCGGATCAGACGGGAGTCGACGTCACGTACGTCGAGCAGCTGTACACCTTCGGCGACAGGTCCCGATCCTCGAGCGCCAGGACGAGAGACCTCGCAATCGGCTACGTCGCCCTCACCGACGAGGCAACGACGATCGAGGGGGCCAGGTGGACGGACATCTACGAGCTGTTTCCCTGGGAGGACCATCGGTCAGGTCCACCGACGATCATTCCCGACCTGATCGATCCTGGGCTGCAGCGCTGGTCCGCAGGGGACGGCGATAGGGAGGCCCGAGGGCGACTCGACTTCGGGATCGGGGCGGGATGGGATCCCATCCGCGTCCTCGACCGCTACGAGCTCTTGTTCGAGGCAGGCATGGTGTCGGAGGCGACTGCGGAGGCCCCCGCGGCAACGGGGAGGCCGCTTGTGCGCGACCATCGAAGGATCGCTGCCACCGCACTCGGGCGACTGCGCGGCAAGCTCACGTACCGACCCGTCATCTTCGAGGTCCTCCCGGAGCTGTTCACCCTCACCGAACTCCAGACGACCGTCGAGGCGATCGTCGGCATCGGGCTCCACAAGCAGAACTTCCGGCGGATCGTCGATCGGGGCGACCTCGTCGAGCCGACCGGTGAGGTCACGACCTCGACGGGGGGCAGGCCCGCCGAGTTGTTTCGATTCCGGTCCGATGTCGTGACGCAGCGACCGAGACCCGGGTTCCCCCTCCCCCGGCCACGCAACCTCTGACCCCGAGGGCCCACCACTGCGTTCCTGCACCAGTCACGTCCTCTCCGGGGCGTCAGCTACGCATGAACGCCGAACGGGGACGAAACCGGTCACGACATCTCTGCGAGTCGCTATCCTTCCGTTAATGCTCATTGAGAGCATAAGTAGGAGCATCGCATGACAATCGCACCCATGGTTTCCAGAAGGCTCTCCGATGTCCTCCCGGACATCGAGATCGCCATCGCATCCCCGATCATCGACGAGATCCAGCAGCTCAAGCGCGAGCGAAACGCCATCGTGATCGCCCACAACTACATGACGCCCGACATCTTCCATGGCGCGGCCGACCTCACCGGGGACTCCCTCGCCCTCGCCAGGATGGCGGCCGAGACGGACGCTGACGTCATCGTCATGGCGGGTGTCCACTTCATGGCTGAGACGGCCAAGATCGTCAGCCCCGACAAGACCGTCCTGATCCCCGACCTACGTGCAGGGTGTTCGCTCGCGGACTCGATCACAGCAGCGGATGTCTCGCTCCTCAGGCAGCGCTATCCCGATGCCGCCGTCGTCACGTACGTCAATACGTCGGCGGAAGTGAAGGCTGCGTCCGATGTCACCTGCACCTCGGGGAACGCCGTAGCGGTCGTCGAGTCGCTCGAGGAGGATCGGATCATCTTCCTGCCCGACCAGTACCTCGGGCGGTGGGTGGCGGGCCAGACCCGCAAGGAGATCATCCTGTGGAATGGCGCGTGCGAGGTCCACGAGCGGTTCACCGGGACCGAGCTTCGCGAGTATCGAGCGATGCACCCCGGTGTCCAGATCATCGCCCATCCGGAGTGCCCGCCCGACGTGCTCGCCGAGGCGGACTTCGTCGGCTCGACGGCGGGGATGATCGACTGGGTGCGGACGGAGACACCCGAGAAGGTGATCATGGTCACCGAGTGCTCAATGGCCGACAACGTCACCGTCGAGGCACCGGACACCGAATTCATCCGTCCCTGCAACCTCTGCCCGCACATGAAGCGCATCACCCTCGAGAACATCCGTGACTCTCTCCTGCACTTGCAGTTCGAGGTGACTGTGGCTCCCGAGGTGGCCGAACGGGCGCGCATGGCCGTCGAGCGAATGCTGGCGATCCGATGACCGACGGGACGATCCGGGTCGTTGAGGGCGACAGGCCCATCGTCGTCGGGTCCGGCATCGCAGGTTTGACGACTGCCCTATCGCTCGATGGATCGACCGTGATCACGGCGTCGACGGTCGGTGAGGGATCGTCGTGGCTCGCGCAAGGAGGGCTGGCAGCCGCGATCGGAACCGATGACGATCCGACACACCACGCATCCGACACGGTCAACGTGGGTGGGGACATCGCCGACGCGCATTCCGCCGACCTCCTGACGTCCCTGGCTCCCGATCGGATCGAATGGCTCATGGCGATCGGAGCGAGATTCGACACCGACGAGGATGGAGCCGTGGCCCTCGGCCGAGAGGCCGGGCATTCCCGCCGTCGCATCGTCCACGCGGGCGGTGACGCGACCGGGGCCGAGATCATGCGCGCCCTGCGCACGACCACCGCGGCGCGAACCGACATCGCACTCCTCTCGGGGACTCGACTGATCGACCTCCTCCGCTCCGACGACCGCATCGTCGGGGTGCTCGCCGTCGGACCAAACGGACGTCTCACGGCCTTCCTAGGATCTGCCGTCGTCCTGGCCACGGGAGGCATCGGCGGCGTGTACGCACGCAGCACGAACCCGGTGGACGTGACAGGGACGGGCCTCGCTGCCGCCGCCCGACAGGGGGCGAGGCTCGCCGACATGGAGTTCGTCCAGTTCCACCCGACTGCGTTCGCCGCGACCGACCATCCGGCACCCCTCATCAGTGAAGCGATTCGAGGTGAAGGGGCCACCCTCATCGACGAGCTCGGCAACCGCTTCATGTTCGGAGCGCACCCGGACGCCGAACTGGGGCCACGGGACGTCGTCGCCCGTGCGATCTGGCAGCACATGGCCGCCGGCCATCGGGTCTTCCTCGACGCCACCGTTGCCATTGGTGCAGCAATGCCCGAAAGGTTCCCCACTGCGTTCACGACTGCGATGCGTCACGGGATCGATCCTCGGATCGAGCCGATCGAGGTTGCCCCCGCCGAGCACTTCCACATGGGAGGAGTCGCGACAGACCTCGACGGGCGCACCAGCCTCCCCGGCCTGTGGGCGGCAGGAGAGGTCGCATCGACGGGCATGCACGGGGCGAATCGTCTGGCGAGCAACTCACTCCTCGAAGGCGTTGTCATGGGCCAGCGCGTCGCCGAGTCGATCCTTCACGACCACACGCCGCCGTCACGAGGTGAGCTCCTCGTACCTTGGGACGCCGAGGAGAGGACGAGGGCGGGATCCGACCGGCACGCCCGGACGGTTCGATCCATCGCATGGAGGCATCTCGGCATCGTTCGCTCGGGGGAAGGCATCGAGGCTGCGATCCGTCAACTCGATGCGCTCGCGGGACCCCAACACGACGCTGCCCTCGTGGCATCGCTCATCGCATCGGCCGCGCTCGAACGCACGGAGTCGCGTGGCGCCCACTACCGGACGGATCACCCGAATGCGAGCCCTGAAGCCGCCCATCGCACGTTCCTCATTCCCGAGCCAGCCGAGTTCGTGACAGTCGCCAGGGCGCTGCCGGTGGGCATGTGATGTCCCTGCCTCGCGGGACCGCCGAACTCATCGCCAATGCATACGCCGAGGACCTCGGGGAGCTCGGCGACATCACGACGGCTGCCGTGATCGATCCTCGCCTTGAATCGTCCGCCGACCTCGTCGCCAGGCAGGCGGGCTGCATCGCCGGTCTCTCCGTGGTGGAGGCGTGCTTCCTCCACGTCGACACGGCGATCACCATGGACCGGCACAGGACCGACGGCGACGTCGTCGAGGGCGGATCGGTGCTGGCGACGGTGTCTGGTTCGACCGCGTCGATCCTCACCGCCGAACGGGTCGCCCTGAACCTGCTCGGCAGGCTGAGCGGGATCGCAACGGCCACCCGCACCTATGTCGATGCAGTGTCAGGCACCGGTGCGCGCATCAGCGACACCCGCAAGACCACGCCCGGCATGCGGGCGCTGGAGAAGTACGCCGTTGCGTCAGGAGGCGGCAGGAATCACCGCTTCGGTCTGTATGACGCTGTGCTCATCAAGGACAACCACATCGCTGCGGCAGGTTCGATCGCGGACGCGGTGCGCGCCGCTCGGGCCAGCGTCGGGCCCTCAGTGACCGTACAGGTCGAAGTCGACACGCTCGATCAACTCGCTGCCGTCCTCGCCACCGACGCCGACGCCGTCCTTCTCGACAACATGGGGATCGACGACCTCGCTGCCGGCGTGGCGTTGGTTGGCGGCCGCATGCTCACCGAGGCCTCAGGTGGGGTGACGCTCGAATCGGTCCGCTCCATCGCAGAGACCGGGGTGGACGTCATTTCTGTCGGATGGCTCACCCACTCGGCCCCGGCGCTCGATGTGGGTCTCGATCTCAGGCCGACCGGAAACCGATTGGCTCAGTTCGAGTAGGTGTACGACTGGGCATCGGCCCAGCGCCTCGACACCCGCTCGTAGGCCTCGCCCGATGCGTTGAAGTCCCCCTGCTCGAGGGCGAGCAGGCTGAGTCGAACGTCCTCGGCGGATTCGTCGAAGACGAGGTCGGCGGGCCGGAAACTCCTCGCTGCGGAACCGTAGTCGAGCTCGACCATCGAGTCCGCTCCGAAGGATGCGAGCCAGCGCTCGAGGTCGGCGACGCGCTCGATGACCTGGTCAGCGAAGCCTGCAGCCTCCAGGACCCCTGTGGACCAGTGGACTCGATCGACGGCATCGCCGAGTGATGCCCTATACCGGATGGAGGTCTCCCCTCGCCGGTCGTAGAGCTCCCGTTCGCTGCGATGGAATGCACCGAACCACCGGAGGGGGACGTGCCACGCAGATGCGAGGATGTGACCCTTTGCATGGTGTGACGACCGTCGGAGCACGGCGAGTTCGCCCGCGCATGACATCCTCTCGTCGGCGCTGAGGAGTCCGAGCTCGGGGTTCGCCTTCGTGAATGCGAGCATCCCCTCGAGGAGCCGTAGCCGGGCGTTGCGCGGACATACATACTGCCTGTCGTCCCACTCGGTGTACATCGCGTCGTCGTCCAACGACTCCGTCCACACAAAGGCGGGCGACTGCACGACCTTGCCGGGATCGTCGACGAGGCGGTACGGTGGCAGTCCCGCGACGGCGGAAGCCGGCAGGTAGACCCTCAGGTACGCAGTCCGTATCACGCCCCCATGGTACGCCGCGGTCCACGCGCTGTTCACCCCTGCCCGGTTCGTCGGCACCCCTTCGCTAAACTGGGGTTGCCGGGTCGACCCGGAATCGCGTACGAGAGGAATCCGGTGGGAGTATTCGGGACGATCGCATCGGACACCCACGAGTCGGTCCATTTCGGCCATGAGCCCGTGTCGGGACTTCGCACCATCGTCGCGATCCACAGCACCGTCCTCGGACCCAGCCTCGGAGGCACCCGCTTCTATCCCTACGCCACCGAGGAGGAGGCCCTCGTCGACGTGCTCCGCCTCTCGAAGGGAATGACCTACAAGGCGGCATGCGCGGGACTGGCCCAGGGGGGCGGGAAGGGCGTGATCATCGGTGATCCGGCGACAGACGCAAACCCCGATCTCTTCCGTGCCTACGGCAGGTTCGTGGAAGGGCTCGCAGGCAGGTACATCACGGCCGAGGACGTGGGCACGACGGTCGCCGATATGGAGATCGTCGCGACCCAGACGAGCCATGTGTCGGGGTTGTCGAGGGATCGGGGAGGCTCGGGAGATCCGTCCCCTGCGACTGCTCGAGGCGTCGTCGTGGCGATGAGGGCGGTCGCGGCCCGCCTGTGGTCGACCACCGATCTCATGGGTCGGACCGTCGCCATCAAGGGTGTCGGGAAGGTCGGCATGTCCCTTGCGGAGCGCCTTCACAGGCTCGGCGTCGAGCTGATCGTCGCCGACGTCGACCACGCTGCAGCCGCGCACGCCGCGGCAGAGTTCGGGGCAAAGGTGGTTCCCGTCGGCGATATCCACACCGTGACCTGCGATATCTTCGCACCGTGCGCCCTCGGCGCAGATCTGAACCCGTCGACGATCCCCGAGCTCGCATGTGCAGCCGTGGCCGGCTGTGCGAACAACCAGCTTGCGACCCCCGAGGACGCCGACAGGCTCGTCGCCCGTGGGATCCTCTACGCACCCGACTTCGTCGTCAACGCCGGTGGCATCATCAACATCGCCGCCGAGCACGGGGGATACGACGTGAATCGGGCGGCAACCCTCGTCGACCGGATCTTCGACAACCTCACCGAGACGTTCGAAACCGCCGACCGCCTCGGCATCGGAACGGAGCGGGCGGCAGAATTGATCGCAGAGGAACGGATCGCGGCGGCGACCGCCAAAGGAGACACAGCGTGACCTTGAGCCTGGACAGTGTCATCGACCATGAGGCCCTCGGGCTGACGCACGACGACCTCGTCGAGATCTACCGCCTGATGCTGCTCGCACGGAAACTCGATGAACGCATGTGGGCCCTCAATCGCCAGGGCAGGGTTCCGTTCGTCGTATCGGTGTCGGGACATGAGGCCACCCAGGTCGGGGCGGCGTACGCGATCGACCCGACGAAGGATTGGTCGCTTCCGTACTACCGCGATGTCGCGTACGCACTCGCTGCAGGAATGTCCGCGAGGGACGTGTTTGCGGGCGTCTTCGCGAAGGAGATCGACCCGTCCAGTGGAGGGCGACAGATGCCGAATCACTGGTCGGAACCGAAGCTCAACATGTTCACCCAGTCCTCGGTGATCGGTGTCCAGTATCCACAGGCATGCGGTATCGCAACGGAGCTGAAGCGGCAGGGCAGCGATGCCGTCGTCGTCGTCGACGGAGGTGAGGGGTCCACGTCCGAAGGGGACTGGCACGAGGCGATGAACTTCGCAGGAATCCATGACCTTCCGGTCATCTTCCTGATCCAGAACAATCTCTACGCCATCTCGGTGCCCGCCGCTTCCGAGGTGGCCGGCGAGGTGGCGCACCGTGCCCAAGGATACGGCATGCCCGGCGTGGTGGTGGACGGGAACAACGTCCTCCAGGTGTACGGCGCGATGACGGCCGCCGTCGAGCGTGCACGGGCAGGAGAGGGACCTTCGTTGATCGAGGCCAAGACGTACCGCTACTACGCCCACACCTCCGACGACGACGACAAGCTATATCGATCCAGGGAGGAGGTCGAGATCTGGCGCCGGAAGGACCCGATCCCGAACTTCCGCCAGTATCTCGTGGAACAGCGAATCCTCACCGAGGCCCGCGAGCAGGAGATCGACGAGATGGTCACCGCCGAGATCGCCGAGGCCGTCAAGGAGACCGAGTCCGCACCCGAGCCGAGGGATCCGTTCAGCCACGTCTACGCGAACCCGATCACTCCCACGGAGCCCGTGACAGCGATCACCCAAGATCCGGAAGGCGAACAGGGCAACATCATCACGGCAATCAACCGCACGCTCCACGAGCTGATGGCGTCCGATGACCGGATGGTCGTGTTCGGGGAGGACGTCGCGGACCCAAAGGGCGGTGTGTTCAAGGCGACGAAGGGCCTCACCGACGCTTTCGGCGCTGATCGGTCGTTCAACACCCCGCTCGCCGAGGCCCTCGTCATCGGTATCGGCATCGGGATGGCGGCAGCCGGTGCCAGGCCCGTGGCCGAGATCCAGTTCGCCGACTTCATCCACCCGGCATTCGATCAGATCGTCTCCGAGCTCGCCCGCACTCACTACCGGTCGAACGGGCGGTGGTCGCTCCCGATGACGGTGAGGGTCCCCTACGGGGGCGGCATCCACGGGGCCATGTACCACAGCCAGTCCATCGAGGCGTTCTACGCACACGTGCCTGGCCTCAAGGTCGTCGTGCCCTCGACACCCGCGGATACCGTCGGTCTGCTCCGATCGGCATTCGAGGATCCCGATCCCGTGATGATCCTCGAACCGAAGAAGCTGTATCGCCTCGCAACCGGCGTGATTCCTGCAGGTGACCACCGTGTTCCGATCGGGCAGGCCGCGCTGCGGAGGGACGGCGGCGACCTCACGATCATCGCATATGGCACGATGGCCCACTTCGCTGTCGAGGCCGCCGATGCACTCGCACAGGACGGAATCGATGTGACAGTCCTCGATCTGCGATCTCTGCGTCCCCTCGACTGGCCCTCGATCGAGGCCGCGATCCAGAGAACCTCGAAGGCCCTCATCGTCCACGAGGACAACGGCTTCGTCGGGTACGGAGCCGAGGTCGCCGCCCAGATCGCCGAGAAGTCCTTCGAGTGGCTGGATGCACCGATCCGGCGCTACACGGC
>DATHUV010000147.1:0-2356 GCA_035461905.1 Acidimicrobiia bacterium
CGGGTGACGAGATCGTCTTCGAGTTCACGGTGGCGGCACCGATCACCAACCCCTGGGACAGTCCGACCGGGCTGAGCATCCAGACGTTCGATGTCTATGTGGACACGGACCCCGGCGCGCCCTCGGGCGCGAGGCGAATGATCGACGGGAGGAACGCCGCGCTCGAGGCGGGATCTGGCTGGGAGCGGGCACTGACCATCGAAGGGTGGGAGTCCGCACTGTTCACGGCCACGAGCGATGACGATGTGAACGAGACACTCCCGACCCTCACCATCCTCGTGTTCGGTGACAAGGGCAGGGTTGTCGCCCGGGTGGCCCGCGACCTGTTCCCTGAGGGCGATCCCGCGACGTGGGGATACGCCGTTGCCCTCATGTCCCAGGAGGGATTCCCGTCCTCGGGTGTCCGGAGGATCCGCGACGTCGACGTGAGCGCTCAGCAGTACCGCCTCGGTGGGTCCGATGGCTCGGTGAACGCCACGAGGATCATCGACGTTCTCTGGCCGGACGAGGGGGTTCAGGGCGAGCTGCTCACCCCAGCTGTGCCGATGGCATCGGGAAGCCTCGACGATCTGGGACCGGATGACTTCGCCCAGGTGCGATTCGTCGTCACGAACTGAGCCGAGCGGATCTGTCTCGACGTACTAGGGCGTGTACTGCTCGACGACCTCGGTCACGTTGCCACCGTTGACGTACAACCAGACCAAGCAACCATCGCCGGGGCACTGCACGTATGTGGGCTCGCTGTTCGGCCACACCGCGAATGGCGTCGCCGAGTGCCCTTCGGTGGCGTCGCCGGCGATCGTCCAAACGATCGCGTCGTTCGCGACCGGGACCGAGCGGAGACGGTCGGAGTCGTTGGTGATGAAGTAGTCGTTGTTCACCTCCTGGCCTGCGGCCTCGCCCACCTCGTAGGCGATGTCACCGAACCAGAAGCACGCGATATCAACGGTCACGCTCTCCGTCTCGACCGCCTGCAGGAAGCCGAACCACACGCCGTCGGGAAGGTCACCCGAGCCGGGCTGGCAGCCCGAACCCGAGGCCCCGTCGGATCCCGGGAGGGGTCCAGGCGGCTGCAGGCCGATGGGCTCGACGGGATGGAACCCGCCCGGTGGTGCCTCGGTCGTGGTAGTTGGCGGCTCCGTGGTGGTGGAGGTGGACGTGGACGTGGTGGTTGCCGCCGTCGTGGAGGTGGTGGTCGCTGTGGTGGGTGGCTCACTCGTCGACGTCGATGGCGCATCGGTGGGTGTCGAGCACGCAGCGGCGAGGAGCGTCACACCAGCAAGGACGGTGGCCGCGCGCCGGTACTCCATGCGCGAATCGTACTCCTGGCGTCCGAGGGCTGCCGAGGGCTCAACCCTTTACGGCGCCACCCGTGAGGCCTGAGATGATCGCCCGCTGGGCGACAAGGAAGGTGATGACGATCGGAGCCGCTCCCACCACCGCCGCGGCCGACAGCAGACCCCACGACGCCGTGAAATTGGCCGTCGTGAAGAGCTGGAGCCCCACCGAGAGCGTGAAGTTCTGCGTCGATGAGAGCAATGTCCTGGCGAGCAGGAACTCCGAGAAGATGCCGATGAAGCTGATGATGAAGATCACGGCCAGCGCCGGGCGCGCGAGTGGGAGGATGATCCTCAGGAAGATCGTGCCGTGTGGTGCGCCGTCGACGCGCGCTGACTCGTCGAGCGACGTCGGCACGGTGTCCATGAAGCCCTTGATGAGGAATGTGTTGAAACCGATCGCCCCGCCGAGGTACACGAGCATCAGACCGGGAATGGTGTTGAGTCCGATCGCGGGAAAGACGTTCCCGATCTCGATCATGATCAGGAGGATCGCGACGAAGGCGAGGAACTGGGGGAAGATCTGGACCAGCAGCAGCGTCAGGAGACCGACCCTGCGACCCTTGAACCGGAAACGCGAGAATGCGTAGGCCGCCATCGATGCCAGGATCACGTTGAAGGATGCCGCGCCGAGGGACACGACCCACGAGTTGCGCAACCAGGTGACGAACGGCGTGAGCGTGGGGTTCGAGAAGAACAGCTCATACGACGAGGTGTCGAAGGTCGTCGGTATGAAGGTCGCCGCAGCGAGGTTGTCCTGACCCGAAAGCGACGACGAGATGATGTACATCACCGGATACAGCGAAAACAGGACAGCGAGGATCGCGACGAGATGGCGCCAGCCCAGCATGCGGAACCACGCGCCTGGTGACAGCTTGGAGTAGACGGGCTTGCGTTTCGGCGGCTTTGCCCCCCGCCACGCGAACGCCAAGCCGCGCTGTCCACCCGATTTCGCGGCGCTCTCGACCCGCGACTCGAGCTCGCTGTCCGCTGCGGGGACGATGCCGTCGTCAGCCATA
>DATHUV010000148.1:0-13856 GCA_035461905.1 Acidimicrobiia bacterium
TCCTCGCCGAGATCCACGCCGCGGATGCCACCCCGTTCTCGAATCTGGCAAGGGGAATCGACGGAGAGTGGATCGCCGTTGACTTCGGATCGGCGCTCAGGCGTCTCGATCGCTATCGCGCACGGGTCGGCGTCGGCCAGGGCCAGATCGAGGCTGCCCTGTCAGTCAATCCGCCATATGCGGGAGCGCCAGTCGTCGCGCACACCGATCCGGTTGTCCGCAACTTCATCGTGGACGATGCCGGCAACTTGACCCTGATCGACTGGGGATGGGCAACGCTCGCACCTCCTGAGTGGGACCTTACGAAGATCATCTGGTCGGCGGCCATGCACGCTGGTCCTGCCGCAGCCGAAGCGGTTGTCGCCGGCTACGGGCGGGACCTCGACGGCACCCAGCTCGATCGTTGGATCGTGTACCACGCAGCCCAGACGTTGGTCCGGTACGCCGAACGGAATCTCTCCGCCCGACCGGGTGACGTCCCGGACAACCTCGTTGCGGAGTTCGACCGAGCCGTCCTCGGAGCGGTGTCGTAGGGAAACGCCTGGTCGTTTGGGAAATACCACTGGTTTTCGCGGTCTCCGCCTACATTGCCGTATCCGATGGAGGAATCAGCATGTTGGAGATGGCACTCGCAGCGTTCCTCGTGACGATCGCACTGTTTGCGATCGGAGGATCGTCGCAAACGACGACCCAATCGCCCGCGCTGGCGAATCTCGCTCTCAGGGGCGACGGGAGCGACCTTCCGTGCCCGTGGTGTCGAGCGCAGACGAACGAGAAGGACGACCACTGCCCGTCGTGTGGTCAACGCTTCGGTTGACGCCGAGGCCTTCGACCCACGTTTCCGGCGCGCTCAGGGACGCTCGATGAGTTCGAACTCTAGGTTCTCGGCCTCCGTCACCATCCCAACCGATTCGTAGAGCTCGACCGCTTTCACGTTGGCGTCGTCGACCCACAGCGTGCCCCGCGTGACGTCGCTCCGGCCGCTGAGCAGATCCAAACCAGCACCGAGGAGCGAACGACCGAAACCCTCTCCGTGGTGGCCGGGGTCAACGGCGATCCGGTAGATCTCCCCGTCGCCATTCGGATGGACCTTGGTCCAGCAGAACCCCGTCACCGTGCCATCGTCTGTTGCGACCACGATCCCTGCGTCATCGAACCAAGGGGATCGTGCGATCTCTTCGAAGCCCTCGCGATCGAGGGACGCAACCTCACGGTGACCCTCGAACGCCGCCCGGTGGATGTCGAGGATGGCCCCGATGTCCTCGGCCCGGTAGGCGCGGATGACGCTCGACCGGTACTCCAACGTCACCGGAAGCGGCACCACCATGTGGAGCAGCCTCCGTATCCGCTTCAATCCGAGGTCGGTGAGCGCCGTCGTGAGGGAGGGCCGTGATGACCAGATCGATGCCGGTGCCCCCCTCGGTACGGAGGGGATGGCTTGTTTCACCACCATCGATTCGAACGCTGCGAACGCCATATCGGAGCGCACGACAGTTTCGACTTCCCAGTGGGTGGAGCCATCGCCTTGGGCGTAGGGCACCGACACGGCGATCGCGGCAAGCCCTTCATCGTCGGTGATGAGCACGGTGTCGCTCGGTGCCCCCCTCAGGCGCCTGCGCTTCGCCTCGCTCAGCGGCTCTCTCCCTGTACGGCGCTCGACGTCGTCGAGAAAGCCGGCGATTGCCGCGGCTGGATCCATGCGCGACAACCTAGTCCCGCTCGAAAGACCGGTCGCTACTTGTGGGCGACGTCAGACTCGACGACGAGTCACGGCACCATGCCGGAGCCGATCACCTTCTCCGCGAAGTCCACCGCAATGGCGACGTCCCGGTCGAACCCGCCGGTGCGGTAGTACCGCTCCACCGTCTGGAGGAGGAGCGCATGCTCGAACGTGCATCCGATCAGGGTGAGCGTCGCGACGGTGGCCATGACCGCCCTACGAGCCCGTGGGTTGGTGAGCGGACGGAGTCGGTTGCTTGGGGCCCGCAGGATCACGCCGCTGTTCCTCCTTGATGGTGGGGGCACAAGAGTCACGCGTTCGACCCCTTGACGGTGCCGGTGAGCGGGGAACCGGTGCCGGACACGACGAGACAGACCGTCTCTCGGTCTCCACGGGTCCAGGTTGCCTCGGATGGCACGATCCAGTCGACGGCGTACTGGGATCTCTCGACCGTGGCACCGACGTACAGTGCGAACGCTTCCGCGCAGGTGTCTGCTGCCGCGTCGGCGATGTAGACGTCACCCGGGTACGGCTCGTCACGGAAGTCAGCCCAGAAGAACGCTTCAACGTCGCGTGGGCCGTCGCAGGACACTTCGACCCAGCCGATGACGAGGCCGCGCTCGACGTCCAGGTCGTAGCACGGTCCGGGCGGTCCCGGCACACCCGTGAGGTCGCCGAACTGGTCCACCACCTCCTGCACCCCCTGGATGTTCGGGAGGATCTCAGAATCGATGAAGCGCCACGCGAGGAACATCCCGGCCGTTACGGCTGCCAGCACGACGAACACGGCGATCAGGCAACCAGCCCCGCGACCCTTGCGTTTCGTGGGCACCTGGCTCGCCGCAACGGGCTGGGGTGGAGGTGCGGGGACGGCGGGCTGGGGTGGCGGTGGCGGAAGGCTCTCATCAGTCGGGGACGGCGTGTCGCCGGGGCCGGTGAGCCGGGTACCGCAGTGTTGGCAGAAGACTCCCGCGCCCGGGTCCTGCCCACAGGAACCGCACACTCGTTGCACCGGCACGACCATAGCCACCGAACTCCGACGGGACAAGGGCGTCGGGGATCACACCCGGCGGGGTGGCATCGCCCGGCGCTGAGCACCCATGCCGATACCTCGGTGATGGAGGCGGTATGCTCGCAGGTGGTGAGCACGGTAGGACTTGTCCTTGGTGGTGGAGGCGTCACAGGCGCGGCGTTCCATTTCGGCACCCTTCTGGCGATCGAGATGGCCACCGGATGGAACCCGAACCAGTCCGAGGTCGTCATCGGAACGTCCTCCGGAGCCTTCGTCGCCGCAATGGTGCGCGCCGATGCGATCCATCTCGACACGTTTGCAGGAACGGGCGAGACGCGGGCCGAGATCCACGATTGGATGAACGGGTACCTCTACCGAAGGGGAGCCCCGCGTGGCGCAGTCCGGTGGGTTCGCAGAGGTCTCCTCCCCGCTATTCGTCGGCCCAGCCTCCATGTGGCGCTGGCGAGCCCCGGTCTGTATCGAACCGACGGCATCGAGCAGTGGGTGGAGCTCGCCGCTGGTGACCTCGCCCACGGGTGGCCGGACAAGCCGACGGCAATCGTCGCGTACGACGTCGAGCGACGGATTCGCGTCCCGTTCGGAACGGAAGCTGCACCAGAGGCCCGACTCGCCCAAGCAGTTGCCGCGTCAAGCGCAGTCCCCTTCGTGTATGAGCCCGTTCGGATCGGTGACCGCTGGTACGCAGACGGTGGCCTCGCATCCGGCACATCTGCTGATCTCGTCCTCGCGCGCGACGAACCGCTCGACCTCGTCCTCGTTCTGGCGCCCCTTGCGGCCACCGTGCCGAGGCAGGGTGGACGCTTCTACGAGGACATGTTCGATCGGGTCGGCAGGTCGGCGCTCGCTGGCGAACTCACCAAGATAAGGGAGGCATGGCCCGACACCGAGATCCTCATCCTGCGGCCTGACGAGGAGGTCCTCGATCATGCCAGACCCAATCCGATGTCCGTAGGAGCGGCGATTCCGACCTTCCTCGAGACCCTGCGTTCGATGCGCCACGAACTCGCACACGCATCCGTTTGGTCGGTGCTCAACCGGCATCTCGGTGGACACCTCGCACACAACTGACGCCCTTGGCAACAGGTAGCATGCGTCGGCCATGACGAACACTTCCAACCCCGAAGGAACCGACCGCGCCCCGCTGATGTTCGGAGCCTCGGACCGACTGGAGTTGGTCGCGACGATCATCCTCGCCATCGCCACCGTCCTGACCGCATGGTCGGCATTTCAATCCACGAAATGGAGCGGCAAGCAGTCGATCAACTTCTCGGCCGCGGCAGCGGCACGAACCGAGTCGACACGGGCGGACACCCAGGCGGGCCAACTCACCCAGATCGATGTCGCCATGTTCGTCGACTGGGCAACGTCGATCATCGAAGAGGTCAGAGAAGGGACGACCACCCTCCCCGCGGATGGGTCATACGAGCCGGCACCCGGAACGCCATCCGGGTTCATCTACAACCGCTTCAGGGCCGAGTTCAAGCCAGCGGTCGACGCGTGGATCGAGACGGATCCCGTCAACAATCCTGAAGCCCCAACCTCGCCGTTCGTGATGACGGACGACACCGGCGAGCCGGTCTACGTCCTCCAGGACCGCATCGAAGCGGACCGGCTCGCCATCGCGGCGGACGAGTCGGCTGCCCTCGCCAGGGTTGCGAACCAGAATGGTGACAACTACGTGTTCACCATGGTGTTGTTCGCATCCGTGCTGTTCTTCGCCGGGGTGAGTTCCAAGCTCGTCCGGATCCGCAACCGAGTGTTCGTTCTCGGGTTCGGCGTGCTGCTCCTCATCACGGGATCGATCATCCTGCTTTCGCTGCCGATCCTGACCTTGCGCGCCTAGCGAGCTCGATCGCACCGATCACGCCAGCATCATCCCCGAGTGTCGGGGGGACGACGAGTGGCCCTCCCTCTCCGTACGGAACTGTCGGGTAGCTCCCGGAGAGGCGTTCGAGCGACACCGCCACACGCTGGTGGAAGCCGGGCAGGTGGGCCACTCCCCCGCCGATCACGACGACCTCGACGGGTATAACGGCGATGAGGCCGACAATGCCGACGGCCAGATAGTGCGCCGCGAGATCCGAGGCGCGCGCCTTCTCCTCGGCGGACATCGCCTCTGGAGCCGATCCGTATCGCACGGCCAATGCCGTACCGGACGCGAGGCCTTCGAGGCACGCACCATGGAACGGGCACGACCCTTCGAACTCGTCGTCCTCGCGGCGGGGCACGAGCATGTGACCGACCTCGGGGTGGTTGGCACCCCGGACGACGTCGCCGTCGACCCACATTCCCCCACCGATGCCCGTGCCGACGGTCAGGTATGCGCCCGTCGTCGCCGTCGCAGCGCCCCAGACCACCTCTCCACGCAACGAGGCGTTGACGTCCGTATCGATGGCGAAGGGGACATCCCTCGTGCCGATGATCTGTCTGACTACCTCTGTGTCTGACCAGTGCGGCTTCGGGGTCGCCATGATGGAACCGAACGTCAGCGAAGAACGACGCAAGTCGACCGGTCCGAACGTGCCGATCCCGACCGCGGCGATCCCATGCGAGGCTCCGATGGTGTCGAGGATTTCCGCGATCCTCGGGAACGTCTCGTCAGGACTCCCTGTATCGATGCGTATGCGATGGGTGAGGTCCCTGCCACCCTTACTGGAGCCGATCACGATCTTCGTTCCGCCGAGCTCGATACCGATGTCGACGTTGGGCACGATCGGTCAGGTCGCCGACGGGCGAGCCTTCTTGAGCTGATCGCCGATGATGAAAGCGAGCTCGAGCGCCTGACTTGCATTGAGGCGCGGATCGCAATGGGTGTGGTAGCGGTCGGAGAGGTTCTCCTCGTCGATGCGGGCCGATCCGCCGGTGCACTCCGTGACGTTCTTGCCCGTCATCTCGAAGTGCACTCCTCCTGCGTGCGTTCCGTAGCTGCGATGGACCTCGAAGAAGGACTCGACCTCCCGTGCAACCTTCTCGAACGGGCGCGTCTTGTAGCCGTTCGACGAGATGATCGTGTTGGCATGCATCGGGTCGCACGACCACACCACCTCGAAGCCCTCCCTCTCGACAGCCTCGATGAGGGGAGGGAGGTAGTGCTCCACCTGGTCGGCACCGTGCCGGGTGATGAGGGTGAGGCGGCCCGGATCGTTCTCCGGATCGAGGACCGACACGAGCCTGACGAGGTCATCCGTCGTCAGCGAGGGACCGCACTTCAGGCCGATGGGATTCCCCACCCCGCGAAGGAGTTCGACGTGTGCACCGTCGACCTGCCTCGTCCGGTCGCCGATCCACAGCATGTGCGCGGACGTGGCGTAGTAGTCCCCACTCAACGAGTCCACCCTGATCAGGGCCTCCTCGTAGCCGGGTAGCAGCGCCTCGTGGCTCGTGTAGATGTCCGTCTCGGCGAGCTGGGGTGCGGTCTCGGCAGTGAGCCCGATCGCACGCATGAATGCCAGCGTCTGGTCGATGTCGCTTGCAAGGGCCTCGTACCGCTCGCTTTGGGGAGTGTCCTTTATGAACTCGAGGTTCCAGCGATGGACCTTCTCGAGGTCGGCCATTCCCCCGGACGAGAAGGCCCTGAGGATGTTGAGCGTCAGGGCCGACTGGTAGTAGGCCTTGAGTTGGCGTTCCGGGTCGGGCATGCGGGCTTCGGCGTCGAAGGCGATGCCGTTGACGATATCCCCGCGATAGCTCGGGAGGGCGATGCCGTCCTGGACCTCGAAGTCATCCGAGCGCGGCTTGGCGAACTGGCCCGCCATGCGTCCGACCTTGACAACCGGCAGGGCAGCTCCATAGGTCAGCACCACCGCCATCTGGAGCATCACCTTGAAGGAGTCCCGGATCGTGTCGACGTGGAACTCGGCGAACGCCTCGGCGCAGTCGCCGCCCTGGAGAAGGAAGGCATCTCCCGTCGCGACTTCGCGCAGCTGTGCACGGAGCCGTCGCGCTTCACCGGCAAACACGAGCGGCGGCGAGGATGCGATCTGCTTCTCGACATCTGCGAGCGCGTCCGGATCCGGGTATGTGGGCTGTTGGCTCGCGTGCTTCGTGCGCCAGCTGTCAGGTGTCCAGGTCATCCGTCGTCCTCGTCGGTGGCTGTTGATGGTAACGACGCCGAGGGCGTCGGCATCCACGCCCTGGCCCCGGCGACCTCCATGCGGAGTTGGCGATCAGAACGTGATGTGATCCGGGTGGGGACCGACCCGCTCGTCGCGATCGAGCGACCGAACCTGGTCCATCTCGGCGTCGCTGAGGGTGAAGTCGAAGACCTCGCCGTTCTCCACGATCCGATCCCTCGTGATCGATTTGGGGATCGTGGCGATGCCCTCCTGGAGCTGCCACCTGAGGACGACCTGGGCGGGCGTCCTGCCGGTGGATCGGGCGAGACCGGCGATGACAGGATCGGCAATGACCTGACCCTGTTTGAGGGGGCTCCATGCCTGGGGAACGATGCCGAGTTCCCTGCACGCCTCTCGAACGTCGTGTTGCTGGAGGTGCGGATGGAGCTCGACCTGGTTCACCGACGGAGCCACCGTTGCCGTGGCCATGAGCTCATCGAGGTGGTGGCGCTCGAAGTTGGAGACGCCAATGGCTCGCGTGAATCCCTCTGATTGGAGTTTCTCCAACGCTCGCCAGGAGGCCGCGGTGTGCTGTGGCTTCGGCCAGTGGATGAGGTAGAGATCGACGTAGTCGAATCCGAGCGTTTGGAGGCTCGCGTCGAGTGCATCGAGCGCAGACTCGTAGCCCTGGGCCGTGTTCCAGAGCTTCGTGGTGACGAACACCTCAGTTCGTCGGATACCTGATCGTCGTATGGCTTCCCCGACGCCCTTTTCGTTCCGGTAGATCGCCGCCGTGTCGATGAGGCGGTACCCGACCTCGAGTGCCCAGACCACCGCGTCGATGACCGTGTCGCCATCCTCGACCTTGAAGACGCCGAGACCATGCATGGGCATCTCGACCGTGCCATGGAGCATGGTTGTCATCGGGTGGTGCATGGAACCCACGCTAGTCGTGAAAAGGAAAGCCGAACGCGGGTGCCCTCAGAGGGGTACGGACGGCTCCAGTGCCGCTTCGATGCCTCCTCGACGCTGGCGACGCCACCCCGTGACGGCGATTCCCACGGCGATCGTCGTCAGGATGACGCTCACGATGAGGGTGTCGCGCAAGCCCGCAGCCTGTGCCGATGGGCCAGCCGACTCGGCCGTCCCCCCTCCTGCATAGGCGGTCGTGCGTGCGGCCCACAGCGTCCCGAGCACGGCGATCCCGACGATCTGACCCGTGATGCGGTTGATGGTCAGCATGCCGCTCGTGATGCCGAGCCGACCGGAAGGCACGGCTCCGAGGATCGCACTGTTGTTCGGCGACTGGAACAGGCCGAAACCCGCACCGATGACGAGGCCTGTGGCGACGAATTGGAGTGCCGTCGTGTCCGTGTCGAACAGGATCGCAGCGAGCGTGAACCCTGTCGCGGTCACGACGAGACCCGCGGTGGTGACCTTTCGGGTTCCGAGGCGGTCCGACAGCGATCCCGAGATCGGCGCCAGGATCCCGAGGCTGATCGGGATGGATGCGAGCAGCAATCCGATCTGTCGTGTCGAGAATCCGAGAACGCTGTCGAGGTAGAACGGCAGGATGAGGAACAACCCGGAGATCGCCACGAACTGCAAGAACCCGACGAGCAGACCCGCGGAGAGATCGCGATTCGAGAACAGGGACAGGTCCACCATCGGCTGGGTCGTCGTCCGTTCGATGCCGACGAATACGACGAACGAGAGGATCGACACGACGATCGCGCCGATGACCACCGGATCTCCGAGGCCGGCTTCCTGGGAGTGGGTCAATCCGGCGAGGAGACTGAGGAAGGCAATGAAGAAGGCAACGGCGCCAGCCCAATCGAAACGCTGGGACGCCCTTGGGCGGGTGTTCGGCACGAAGCGGATCGCCGTGATCGTGCCGATGATGCCGATGGGGAGGTTCACGAGGAAGATGAGCCGCCAGGACGCCAGGTCGATGAGGAGACCTCCGAGTACCGGCCCTGCGATGATCCCGATCGACACCATCGCCCCATTGATGCCGAGTGCCTTGCCGCGTTCGGTCGGAGGAAAGGCCTCGGTGGTGATCGCAAAGCCGAGGGCGAAGATCATCGCGGCACCCACCGCCTGGAACACCCTCGCCAGGATGAGCAGCTCGACGGTGGGAGCAAGGCCCGCGGCCACGGAGAATGCTGTGAAGACGGCGAAACCTGCCGTGAAGATCGGCTTCTTGCCGACCATGTCGCCCAGCCTGCCGAAACCGAGCGTCAGGGTCGCTTGGGTGAGGAGGTATCCGAGTGAAACCCATTGCACAACCCCGAACGAGGTCCCGAATTCCTCGGTGAGCGTCGGCAGCGCAACGTTGACGATCGAGCCGTCGATCGTCCCGAGGAGGATCGCCATGGCAATCGCGGTGAGCACGAACCACTTGCGCGAGTAGTCGATCTCTCCCAGCGTTCGCTCGTCTGCTGTCTCACTTGGTCGGAACGCCATCGGCGGAAGCGTAGAGCTGGTGGATTGCCGCGCATCCGCGTCCGGATCGCCCGGCCCGCACCTCACATGAGGCGGGCGTAGTCAGATTCCAACCGATCCCAATCGAGGAGGGCGTTGAATCCACCAAGGCTGAGGGAGGAAGCCAGAGCGGGGATGTCATCGAAAGGTGGCGGGATGAACCGTGGCGCCTCGACGAGCCCTTCGTCGTAGAGGTCGCGAAGGGCTCCCATGTCGAGGAGGTCGATCTTCCCGCAGAACAGGAGAGGAATACGCTCCGTCTTGCCGAGCTCGATCGCGAGTCTCACGTACAGGAGTGTGAGGACGAGGCCCTTGGCGTACCCCAGGTCCTTCGTGAAGGGACCGCTCTCGGGGAGGCTTCCCCTGAAGGTACGGCTGGTGGCGGTCCACGCCTCGTTCTCCGAGAGCCCGTCGGTTCGCATCATCTCGAACACCTCCGTGAACGCTGCTCCGCTCGAGGCGGCCTCGATCGCCTCGATACGGTGCATCAGCTTCGTGATGCGACGGGGGTGGCTGCGCATGTTGAGCATTTCGGTGAGGACGGCGAGTCCCTCCTGGGTGACCGTGGTCCTCGGAGCCGCCTTCCCGAGGAAGGTGCACGTCGGTTGGGCAAGGCCGTTCTGGGTGGTCCCTACATGGACCCATGCCTCGTGCGCCTCGAGGACGGCGAGGTCACGTTGGGAGAACATCTTGTCCTGTCGAATCTTGATGTAGTCGCTTCCGGCTGCGGCGTCGGCAACGATCTGGTCGTCGGGACGGACCTCGACCATCCCGGGACCCATCGAGGCATCGACCATCGCCTGGAGGATTCCGACGGCTTCCGGACCCGTGATCGAGCGCACATCACGCTCCCCCGCCGTCTGGACCTGGAGCCCCGACAGCACCGAACGCATCTGCGCGGCGACATCCGACACGGTCGGCCCTCCCGCATGGAAGACATCGTTCGGCGTTCCGTAGAGGACGTTGCTGATGGATGAGAACTGATCGGTCCCTCGCGCTTGGAGCATGTCGAGGGTGAGCCGGAACTGGTCGCACATGAAGCGCATCATCTCTCCGGCGGCCGATACGGGGCCGAGCTCGGCGACGATGTCCGACTTGATGACACGGAACTCCTCCCGTGTCGTTTCGGGATCGAACATGAGGGGGATCGACTCGTAGTAACCATGGTCGATCCGTGGCTGCTCCCTGAACCCCGAGGAGAAGAACGCGTCCTTGATGCCGTCGTGCCAGTTGATGGCGGCGAGGACACGGATCGGCCTCTGTGCCTCCACGATCCGCTCGGACAGATCGCGGACCGTCCTGTGATATGGGTCGAGTTCGGTCAAGGAATCCCCTGGCTCTCCAGCGAGCCAATGTAACCGGGGTGTCGGGGTACGCCGTGGACCGCGACCGCGCGGGACCTCCGCCTTGCGATCGCTCCAATCTGCGTCCCCGCGACCCGTGACCCGCCCATGAGGGCGTTCTGCTCAGTGCCCGAAGGTCTTGTCCATGGACTGGTTGGAGTTCCCGGTGTGGCCGGCCTTCTTGGTCTTCTTGTCCAGCCGCTTCTCCTTGAGGCCCTTTGCCGGCGCCTTCTTCGTCTTGTCTCCGCGTTTGTCCTTGCTACCCATGATCGCCTCCATGCCACCGAAAAGGGGTGGCCACCTCATTGTGTCACATGCAAGCAACCGGTGCTGACGAGGGCGCCCCTCGACCTGGTCCGTGACCTCGCGCAGCCAATCGTCGCGAGGTGTACGGTTGGAGGTGCGCCTTCGATGCGTCCGTGGCCGCTCCTCTCTCGAAAGGAGTGATACGTGGGGGCGACGTGCGATCGGCATCGAACGGGAACACTGGCGCTCGATACGAAGGAGGAGCCGTGCTCCACCACACACATCCCCGCACGTCGCGGGTTCCGACGATCGTCGTACTGATCGGACTCCTGGCGGCTCTGCTGTTTGCCGCGTCCCCCGCCCAGGCAGATCCACCGGATGACTACGCAGGTGCTGCGTTCCAACTCACGATCCTCCACAACAACGACGGTGAGTCTCGACTCATCAACGCTGGCGTCGGGCGTGAGGAGTATGGAGGGGCGGCGAGATTCAAGGCGCTCGTCGACACGCAGAGGGGTATCGCGACGAACTCACTCATGATCTCGTCAGGCGACAACTTCCTCGCAGGCCCCGAATTCAACTTCGGACTCGTACACAGGGCCGATACCGGCGAGCCGATGTTCGACACGATCGCGATGGGGCTGATCGGCTATGACGCCGTGAACCTCGGCAATCACGACTTCGACTTCGGACCCGATGTCCTTGCGGACTTCATCGTCGGGTATCAGACTCCCCCGACGTTGCCAGCACCGTACGTGGGGACCTGGACCGTTCCTCCGTATGTGTCGGCGAACCTCGACTTCTCGGGTGAGCCATCGCTCGCGGCGCTCGTCGATCCCCTCGGACCGATCACGACGGCCGTGGATCCGACGAAGCCCTTGGCGAAGAGCACGGTGGTGACCGTCGGCGCGGAGTCGATCGGCATCATCGGATTGCAGACAACGAGCCTGGCGTCCATCTCGAGCCCGCGCAATGTCGTGATCGACTCAGACATCGTCAACGTCGTCAAGGCCCAGGTCGCAGCGCTGTCGGCGGCGCCGTACAACGTGGACAAGATCATCCTCACGAGCCACCTGCAGAACATCGGCCTCGAGATGCAACTCATCTCCCAGGTGACAGGCGTCGATGTCGTGATCGCGGGCGGTGGTGACGAGCTCCTTGCGAATCCGGGTGACGATCTGATCCCCGGCGACGAAGAATCCGTGTTCGGAACCTATCCGCTGTGGCAACAGGACGATGCGGGTGTGTACGTGCCGATCGTGACGACCTCCGGCGAGTACAAGTACCTGGGACAGCTCCAGGTCGGATTCGATTCGGACGGCGACGTGGTCGGTATCGGACCTGACAGCGGTCCGCTCATGGTCTCGACGGCTGCAGGAAACGACGCCGACATGGAGACATACGTCATCGAACCCGTTGTTGCGGGTCTGGCGGACCTCCAGGCCGATGTTGCGGCCACCAGCGAGGTTCCGCTCGACGGTCGGCGCGACTCGATCCGTTTCATCGAGACGAACCAGGGGAACCTGATAGCCGATTCCCAGCTTTGGCTGGCATCGAATCTGGCCGATGACTTCGGTGTAGGGATGCCTGACGTCGCGCTGACCAACGGCGGTGGAATCAGGAACAACAACATCCTCCCTGCGGGCAATGTGACCGTGCTCGACACGTTCTCGATGGTGCCGTTCCCGAACTTCCTCGCCATGATCGAGGACGTACCGATTGCCCAGTTCAAGGAGATCCTGGAGAACGCGGTGTCGCAGGTCGACAATCCCGCGGGCGGGACGGGCCGTTTCGCCCAGATCGCCGGCTTCTCCATGATGTACAACCCGCAGGAGCAGGCCCAAGCGGTGGACGGGGCGGGCTTCGTGCTCACACCGGGGAAGCGGATCCAATCCGTCGTTCTCGATGATGGAACCGTTCTCATCGAGAACGGCGAGATCGTTCCGGGCAAGGCGACCTTGAACATCGCATCGATCGACTTCCTTGCACGCGGCGGGGACGAATACCCGTTCCGCGGCCTGCCGTTCACCGTCCTCGGTGCGACGTATCAGCAGGCGCTCGAGCAGTACCTGCGGCACATCGGAACCGTCACGGCGGCCGACTATCCGGTCGGTGGCGAGGGAAGGATCGGCGTGACCCTGTTCGAGTCGGGGCTCGGCCTCATGGATCCGGACACGGGCATCTGGAAGCTCGGCAATGGGGCGTTCTACTACGGCGACCCCGGTGATTACCCATTCGTCGGGGACTGGAACTGCGACGGCGTCGACACACCGGGTCTGTACCGCCAGTCGGACGGCTTCGTCTACCTACGGAACTCGAACACCCAGGGTGTCGCAGACATCAGGTTCTTCTTCGGGAACCCCGGCGACGTGCCGATCGCAGGCGACTTCGATGGCGACGGGTGTGACTCCGTGTCCATATATCGACCATCGAACCAGACGTTCTACATCATCGATGAGCTCGGTGCGAACAACGGTGGCCTCGGGGCTGCTTCGTTCGAGTTCGTCTTCGGCGATCCGGGCGATGAGCCATTCGCAGCGGATCTCGACGGTGATGGCATGGACGAGGTCGCATTGCATCGCGACACCACGGGCCTCGTGTACTACCGCACGACCCTGACGACGGGACCGGCCGAGGTCTCGTTCATCTGGGGAGATCCCGCTGACCTGGTGTTCGCGGGCGACTGGAACGGCGATGGCACCGAGACGGTCGGTTTGCTCCGTCCCTCGGATTCGATGTTCTACTTCCGCAACACGAATTCGCAGGGCGTTGCCGACGGCAGTGTCCTCATCGCAGGCGGCGACACCGACATTCCGCTTCCCGGAGTGTTCATGAAGTAGGAGCAACCAGGCGAACGACCGAGGGCCAACAGCCCAAGGCCACCAAAGCGGCAGCAGGAGGGGTCCGGATTACCACCGGACCCCTCCTCTCCGGTACGGAGCTCCTTCGGGATGTGCCGAGTCCTCGTGCCGTGG
>DATHUV010000149.1:0-2487 GCA_035461905.1 Acidimicrobiia bacterium
GCCGTCGTGTACGACGATGACGACAAGCCGCTGTGCGCACGGCATGCGACGATCTTCATGACTGCCGCCAAGGGTCGTCCACCTGCGGCCGGCGACAAGAAGCCCATGCCCTCCTGACCTGCTCCCCGTCTCGGGCGCGCGAAAAGCGCCCGTGACCCTGCGCAGCGGCGCGCACGCGGGTAGCGTTCGCCGAGGGTATGGGCGACGGGAGGCGCGTCGAAAGGAGGCTCGCTCTCGTACCCATCCACCGAATCGGTCAGCGGGTTCGGACGCGGGAGAGGGATGATGGCTGAGCAAACGGTCACCTCGATGCCATTCACATTTCCGGCGAGCGACGCCTTCGTCCTGCGCGGAACGGTTCTCATGCCCATCGAGATTGCCGACGAGAACCCGAGCTCCGAAAGACCCGTGGAACCCCGACCGGTGGAACGGCCGACCGGCGGGTACGCACATCCGTTCCTGGCCCCCGAAGCCGACGCCCGCATCGTCGCATCCCCTGACGACGATGCCCTCCCCTTCATCCGGTCGCCATGGGAAGGGAATGGGAGTCAAGTCTCGGAGTGGGGTACGGCTGATGGCTCTGAGCCGGAGTATTCGCGAGGCGTCGTCGTGGTCTCGGGCGCCTTCGCCATACAGCACAAGTTCTACGGCCGGTTTGCAGCATCCCTCGCAGAGGCCGGGTACAGCGTCGTCACGTACGACTACCGCGGTGTTGGGGGATCGAAGCCGAGGAACCTCGACAAGCTCGACGCGACAATGACGGACTGGGCGCTCCTCGACATGGAAGCTGCGGTCGAATGGGCACGCACCCACTTCCCGACGCGTCGGCTGTTCCTTGTCGGGCACAGCTTCGGCGGACAAGTCGCAGGCCTCCTTGAGAAGACCGATGACGTCGCAGGCATGGCCACGTTCTCGTCGGGCTCTGGCTATTGGAGGTTGCAGGGCAGGGGCCAGAGGTGGGTCGTCCGGTTCCACGTCACCGTGACGCTCCCCGTGATGTCACGGCTTCACGGCTATGCGCCGTGGCACATGATCGGGCCGGGGGAGGACCTACCGAAAGGCGTGGCGCTGCAGTGGTCGCGTCTGTGTCGGAAGCGCCGGTACCTCCTGAGCGACTCCACGCTGCCCCTCGATCGCTATGAAACGTTCACGGCACCGGTCGTCGCGTTCAGCTTCGGGGATGATGACTGGGGGACGTCGAAGTCCGTTGACACGATGATGGGCGCGTACCCGAACGTCACACGCATCCACGTCGAACCCGGCGATGTCGGCGTCGAGCGGATCGGCCACGCCGGCTACTTCACGGAGCCGTGCCGTCCGCTGTGGAAGGATGTCATCGTCTGGCTCGACAGCATCCCGGGCCGGGAACCCGCGCCAACGGACTGATCACCGTCCCGAAGGCGTCGCTCGGCCCCGTCAGGCGTTGTCGAGGTACCACCGGTAGGTGTCGGCGATACCTTCCCTCAGGCCAGTCGTGGCCGTCCACCCGATGTCGGCCAGGGCGGAGACGTCGAGGAGCTTGCGAAGCGTCCCGTCCGGCATCGAAGGATCGAACACTGCGGTGCCCTCCCACCCGACGACGTCGCCGATGAGGTCGACGAGCTCGGAGATCGAGATGTCCTTCCCCGTTCCGACGTTGAGATGGGATTCACCGTCGTAGCGGGTGGTCGCATGCACGACGGCATCCGCGAGGTCGTCGACGTGAAGGAACTCGCGTCGTGGCCGCCCGGAACCCCACACGGGGACCGAGGACGCACCCGCGAGCTTGGCCTCGTGCACCTTTCTCAGGAGTGCGGGGAGCACGTGCGAGGTCTCGAGGTCGAAGTTGTCGTTCGGGCCGTAGAGATTCGTCGGCATCAAGGAGATCGCGCTCATGCCGTACTGCCTCCGGTACATCTTCCCGAGCTCGAGGGCAGCGATCTTGGCGATCGCATAACCCTCGTTCGTCTCCTCGAGCGGTCCTGTCAGGAGCGAGTCCTCGCGCATCGGCTGGGCGGCTTCCTTCGGGTAGATGCACGACGAGCCGAGCATCACCACCCGATCCACTCCATTGATTCGCGCCGCCTCGACGACGTTGGAGGCGATCATGAGGTTGTCGTAGAGGAACTGTCCCTGCGCGGAGCGGTTGGCGTGGATACCCCCGACCCTCGCAGCGGCGACGATCACGAGATCGGGACGGGTGTCGGCGACGAAGCGCTCGGTCGCATCCTGGCGCCGTAGGTCCACCTGGGAGCTGGATGCGGTGACCAGATCACCGATGGGCTCGTTAGCAAGCCTTCGTACCACCGCGGATCCGACCATGCCCGTGTGCCCAGCGACCCACACGGTTGCGCCCTTCAGGTCGTACACGGTGTCGTTCATCGCGATCCTCTCCCGGCAAACACGGCAATCGGTCCCGATCCGCTCCGATCGGACGCTTGAGGTGAGTGTACCGAGGCACGGAATGGGTCCCGCGACCCGCGTCGAAGCGGATGGGATCGTTCGATG
>DATHUV010000150.1:0-1975 GCA_035461905.1 Acidimicrobiia bacterium
ATCGGATCCTGGAAGATCATCGCGATCTGGCCGCCGCGGACTTGCTGCATCTCGTCCTCACCGAGTTCGAGGAGATTCGTCCCTCGGAACTCGATGGAGCCCGTGACGATGTCTCCTGCGGGGGGCTCGATGAGCCGCATGATGGACATCGCCGTGACGGACTTGCCCGATCCTGACTCCCCCACCACTCCTCGACGCTCGCCAGGTGCGACATCGAACGAAATCCCGTCCACTGCGCGAACCACACCCTCCTCGGTCGAGAAGTAGGTGCGCAGGTCAGTCACCCTCAGGAGCGGTTCTCTCACGCCACGCCTACTTTCGCTCGATGGTCTGGGTCGGGTCGAGGGCGTCGCGCAGACCATCGCCCAGGAAGTTGATGGCGAGGACCGTGCTCACAAGGGCGAAACCTGCGAACACCATCTCCCACCAGAACCCCCGAACGGCTTGACGGCCGCCCTGGGCAACCATGCCTCCCCACGTCGGCGTAGGGGGACGCACACCGAAACCGAGGAATGACAGGGCAGCTTCGATGATGATCGCTGCGCCGATCACGAGCGTCGTTTGGACGATGATCGGTGACATGGCATTCGGGAGGATGTGCCGGAATACGATTCGTTGGTCGCCTGCACCGGCCGCCCTGGCCGCCTCGACGAACTCCTTCTCACGCAATGACAGGAACTCCGCGCGGACGATCCGGGCGAGGCCACCCCAGGACAGGAATCCGAGGAGCAGTGCGATGCCAATCGGCCCGGACTTCAACCAGGTCGGCAGGAAACCGATCTCAGGGAGGATTCTGCCCACGACGATCGCTACCGGCAACAGAGGAAGGCCGAGCACGAGGTCCGTGAACCGCATGAGCGACTGATCGACACCACCCGGGTAGTAGCCAGCGAGCGACCCGGTGATCGTACCGAGGGAAGCGACGATCAGCCCGGCGACGACCCCGACGATGAGGGAAGCCCGGCCTCCGAAGATGACGCGTGTGAACACCGAGCGACCGAGGTCATCCGTGCCGAAGGTGAGAGCGGTTGGCGACGCCTCGACCAGCGTCTCAGTACCGGACACGGTCACCTTCGTGAAGACACCTGTCGACGAACCCCTCGGCTCGATGTTCCTGAAGATCCGGCCATTCGCATCGACGAGGCTCTTGGTCGGGTCGTCGATCCAACCTGCGGCCTGCATCGCGGGCGCTGTAACGACGACGAGCACCAGCAAGCCGAGGAAGATCGAGGAAGCCATCGCGAGCCTGTGGCGCCTCAGCCGGGTCGAGAACAGGTCCCACTGGGTGATCGGCTCGACGGCAATGCCCTCGGCCTCCGCCAACGCGGCCCCAGCGATCGGGCTACCAGTGGGCGCGTCCGTCGGGTCCTCGGGAGTGACCCCTCCGCCCGAATCACTCATACCGGACCCTCGGGTCCATCACCCCGTACATGATGTCCGCAACGATGTTCATGATCACGATGAGGATGCCGATCACCATGACGATGGCCATCACGACGGGATAGTCGATCGTCTCGATGGCGGTGATGTAGAGGCGTCCGACCCCCGGCCACCCGAAGATCGACTCTGTGATGATCGCACCTCCGATCACGAAGGCGATGTCGAGCGACACAAGCGTCACGATCGGGATCATGGCATTCCGCAGCGCGTGCTTGCCGATCACCTTCCGCCTCGGGAGGCCCTTCGCCTTGGCCGTCCGCAGGTAGTCGGAGTGGAGCACCTCGAGCATCGAGGCCCTCTGGAACCTCGAGTACCCCGCGAGCGAAATCAGGGCAATCGATATCGCGGGGAGTGCGAGGTGTTGGATCGTGTCTGCGAACTTCCCGAGCAGCGACATCTGTGAATACGACGGATCGTTCATGCCTGCGACGTAGAACAGCTTCACTCCCGTCCACTTCTCGAGGTACAGGGCGAAGATGATCTGGAGACCGACACCGATGATGAAGATGGGAGTGGAGAAGGCGAGGAAGGCACC
>DATHUV010000151.1:0-4534 GCA_035461905.1 Acidimicrobiia bacterium
AAGGCATCGAGGAGTTGGGCGCGACGAGAGCAACTCGGTACGACGACACATACCGGCGCGAGAAGTACCGCAAGTTGACGGAGCTGGGCTGGACGCTCGTCACCTGATCGGGTGGTGTCAAAGTAGGAGAGATGGTAGGAGCAAAGTATGAAAGTGAGTATCAGCCTCCCGGATGATGACGTCGCATTCCTCGTCGTCTCGAATGACGGGGCAAACACCACCGCCCCGCGATTGGGCATCCGGGTGGTGACCGTTGCGCCGCTCACCCCGAGCATCAGTCGCGTCTACCCATTCCAGATCCTCGTATCTGCGCAGGAGTCGGGCTAGGGAGGGCATCGAAGGTGCAGCCCGAACAGATCGGGGCTGTCTCCGTGCACCGGACTCTTGCGAAGGTCGGCATGACCCCGGGGTGGCTTCACCCTGTCCATCCCATGCGTGTGGTCCCCCGTGACCTGGATCAGAGACTCTCCATCGTGGTGATAGGCACGGCTGTCCCCGACGTGACCGATCTCGACGAGTCGTCGTCGCCGAGGACCGCAAGCGTGAGGGTGGTCGCCATCTGGATGAGCTCGCGTCGGGTGTCCATCTCGGCGACGATGCGGTGGAAGATCGCATCGTGGGCGATCCTACGGGCGTAGGTTGGCGGGCCAGACGACGACCCTCTTGTTTGGCCCGTGTCCTCGGACGCCACTAGCCCACTACAGCTGCGTACCATCGTTCCGATATGCGAAACGGTTGCGCAGAGAGAGACGAGAGTTCGTGCTGAAGTCAGTGGGCAATGCGCTGCGGGTCCTCGAGTACCTCGTAGAGCATGGCGAGGGCGGGGTATCGGAGATGGGTAGAGACATCGGACTAAGCCCCGGCACCGTATATCGGCTCGTGTCGACGCTCGTTGAGGCGGGTTTTGCGGACCAGAACACGGACAATCGCCGATACATCCCTGGGCCACGAATCCTCTACTTAGCAAACGTCATGCGCAACCGCGTCGAGTTTCTGGACGTGGCGCGCGCGCATCTCGAGCGATTGACCGACCGGGCGAACGAGACCGTCAACTTCGCGGTCTTGCGCAACGACGAGGTCTTATACGTCGATCGCGTTGTATCCAATCAGCCATTGGCCGTAGAGGTGCGCATCGGCTCCCGCGTGCCCTTGTATTGCACGGCTCTGGGTAAGGTTCTCCTCGCCTTCGGCGCAGACGACGTCCGAGAGAGCTACCTGGACCGCCTGTCTGAGATCGCCGAAGATGGCCATTTCAAACCGACTGAAGCACAACTGCGTCGGGAATTGGCGCGAGTCGTTGCTCAAGGGTTTGCCGAGGACAATGGAGAGTTTTCCCCGGACATTGCCTGTGTGGCGACACCGGTCCTCAACACCAAGGGCAGGGCGATTGCAGCCGTGAGCGTGTCCGGCCCGGCCTCGCGCTTCGCCGCGCGGCGCGATGCGCTGATCCCCATGATCGAGATAACCGGGAAGGAGCTGACGCTCCTTGTGAGCGAGCTAGGCGACGACAATCCCCGGCTTTAGGTTTAGGTGACCGACGGACTCGCACTTGTCAGGGCTCCACCCGAACAACCCAGTAGGGAATCTCGTTCAGATCACCGAGTCCCGGCGCCATGACGTGGTTCCCGAGGGCGTCGACCAGCTCGATGTAGTACATGATGTCCCATTGGGGTACCACGTAGGCGCCGGGAATCTGGGCGACATGGCGACCATCGCGCCGCGTTAATCCGACGTGTTGCCACTCGTAGTACTGGTTGGCATATCGATAGTGCAGGACGGTGCGAACGAGTTCGGCGTCGTGATCGACTGAAGCCACGACGGTGATGGCCCTGCCTGGGGAGCAGACCTCGATCGGGTCGTGGTCGACCGCCAGCTCGGTGGCTCCCGAGTCTCCGATACGCAGGGTGTACGTCCGGCGAGGTGACGTCCCATCGTCCGCAGGAAGGTCGACGGGGATTCCGTCGGCTGCGCGGACACGGAACGAGTACGGCACAGTCCCCGCATCGGGAAGCTTCGCTCTCGGCACCCGTACCCGGAAGACCGACCCATCGCCGTCGGTCGCCATCGCCCAATCGTGTCCATCGACCCATGCCGTCACATCGGCAACCGGACCCGGACTGCTGATCGACAGCACCAGGTCGAGGTCTTCTGAGCTCCCGATGCGATGTGGCGGAATGTGTGTGAGGGTCGGCGTGAGGGGCCGAACGATCAGCGCGGAGCAGAACCAATCGACGCCTGCGGCCGGCTCGAAGTTGATCGCGATCACTCCTCGCTCGACGGTCACGCGGCTACGACGCTCCTCAAGGATGTCAGGAGCAACCTCGACCGGTGCACCGACGCGGGCTCCGTTCACGGAGATCTGGAAGGGGCCGTGATGCTTCGCCTCGGGATGCCGATCGCAGAACAGCGCGATCACTTCGTACTGCCCGGAGGGAACGACTACGTGAAACGTCGCCCGTTCAGGTCCATGAACGTAGTCGCGGAAGAGCGTGTCCTTGAAGGGGAGGAAGTCGGCGTAGCCCGGATCGTGCATCGTATCCCGGAAAACGGTGTCGAGGTGTCGGTCGCAGAACCGCGCAAGCGGCGCCGCAACAGCGGTGACGGCGGAACCCTCGTCCCATCCCCATGGTGTTTCCATCGGGTACCTCCAGACGGAGGACCCGTCGACACCGATGAACCCGCGTTCGACCATGTCGTGATGCACCGGGACCCGGGTGTAGCTGTACGCGGCTTCTGGTGGCGCCCCGAAGTCGAATGCGGCGACGGCGCCTCCGAGCAGGCCGGCCCCGTAGCGACGATGGAGGTCGATCCGTTCCTCGATCCGTTCCTCGTCCTCGATGACGAGGGTGAGCTTGTCCTTCCAGTGGCCGCTGTCGATCGGCCCGGTGACCTGATGCTCGGTGTATACGTCACTCGTGACCGAAGTGAGCCGCTGCCAGTGTGGTGTCGCCCTGCACAAATGCACCCTCGCGTCGAGCAGGGATGCGAGGTCTCCGGTCGCGTAGTAGAGGGCGAGGGCGGATGCCGCGAGGATCTTCGACGCGTGGTACAGCGCAAGCTCTCCGAGCGCCTCGATGTCGACAGCGGTACTCACGAGTTCGCGTCGGTCGCCTGCGGGAGGGGTCATCTTGCGGAGTTGGGTAGCGAGTGACAGGCAGTCCGATCCGAGGCCGTCCAGATGGGCTGAGGCTTCGGGTGGTGACAGTCGCGCGGTGCGCACTCCCGACAAGCGCTCGGCGACGGCCTCGGAGAAGCTTGCGATCATCGCAGGGTCGCTCGGCGGAACCGAGAGGTAGAAGTCGAGTAGGCCTCCGGTGTCCGCCTCGGGCCAGATGTACATGTTTGGGTCGCTCATGTTGAATCGAATCAGGAAGCTCACGACGCCAGACGCTGCGACGTACGCGTCGTGCACCTTTTGCCAGTCGGCACCGAAGCGTTCGCGCAGCCTCCTCGACCACGACTCGGCTCCCGAGGCGGCGTTGTACGTCAGACGCCCGAACAGCAGGTAGAACGACCAATAGCGTTCCCACTCCCACGTGTAGTACTCGTAGTCGGGTGTGAGGATCCGCCATGCTCCCGGTTGATTGCCGTAACCCTTCTGGGCTAGCGGTGGAGCGATTTCGAAGCCGATGCCGTCGCCCAGGCGAAGGCTTCTCGCAAACGTGCGGACGAAGCCCGGATCCCCCCAGACGAAGTGGCGGTGCGATCCGAGGGTCCAGACCTGGTAGACGATGTCGTACGGGCGCCCACGACGGAGGAAGTCTGCATAGCTGTAGGCGGGTTCCTGCATCGCTGCCTGATATGGGGCACCGAGATGTTCCGCCCAGTACTTCATCGAGAGGCGCATCGGTATCCCCAGGTCCGTTGCAGCGTCGATGGTCTCAGGGAGGGCGATCCATCCGCGCAGATCCAGGGTCACCTCCCTCGGGCACTCCTCGATCGCACGGAGGATGGATCCTGCAAAGAACTCGGTTTGACGAACGGGAGGGATTCCGGACTCACCATTGACGCGAATCTGAATGCCGGAGATCGCGGGGAACGCTTGCAGCATGCGAGCCGTCGCCCGGTATGTGTAGTCCTGGAGCACGTCCTCGTCGAGCCCGTCCACCATGCTGATCTGGGTGTGTCCGCCGCGGGAGTCGGGACGCCACGCCGTCACCTGCCATATGCCGAGCACGAAATCCAACCCGTGATCAGCGGACATTTGGGTGATCATCCGCAGCGACGCCTCGTTCCGTTCGCGTTCTTCGGTTGTGAGCGTCGGCACCCTGACATCCGGATACTCGGGTACGTCGATGAAGAAGGGAAAGGGTGGAGCCAGGTAGCTTGTTTGGTGGGCCATGACGATCTGGAAGCTGTTGTATCGGCTTCGGGCGAGGAGATCGAAGTAGGACGACCAGTGGTCACGGGAGTGAAACCAGTCAGCCTCGCAATCGGCATTGTGGAGGAAGGTGAACATGCCGCGCAACGAGGTCTCCGGTGCAGCGATCTCGGAACGCACCCCACCGAGGTCGAGCCCCTCCAACTCGATCTG
>DATHUV010000152.1:0-4007 GCA_035461905.1 Acidimicrobiia bacterium
CTGAGGCTCCCGAGGTACATCAACCCAGGGTGATGCGCCTGCCGTTGAGTGGTTGGACGGGACGGCTGTCCTCGCCGTAGCGGGCCATGAAGGTCTCGACGGCGCGTGTCCCGACGGATCCGCGCCGTTCCATCACGATCCACGACACGTTCTCGTCGCACGGTGGCGTGGTACGCGAGCCCTCATAGCGGTACGCCCTCGAACCGACGGGGATCAGCGGCTCGAGGTCGTGAGCGTCGAGAGACAACGTCGTCCCGCCCTCGACTTCGGGAATGGCGGTGACCAGCGCATCGATCGGATGGTCCCCCAGTGCCACATCCCACAGCACAGCGACCACGGCGAGGGATCCGTCCTCGGCCATGTGAACGAAGTGGGACTCGAGATCGGACCGTCCACCATCGATCGGGTGCTCCGCCGGCGTGTGGAAGTGTGCCTCGACGAGCTCGTACGGAGACCCGTCGTATGTCATCGCGCTGCCGGGTTCGGGCTTGATTTGGAGGGTCCAGTGGATATCGACGAAGGTGAGCGAGCCGGGTTGGTACCCGAGCGCAAGGTTCGCCGGAGGGCCCTCGACGGCGGCTCCGAGGTCGACGGGCGACTGGCGCCTTCCGGTGGCGCACTTCGCATACGCGGGGTCGATCTCTGCCCAGTTATCCGGGCCCAGATCGCCGGAGAAGGCCCAGTCGGGTCGATCGACGGTCACCGGTAACCCTTCAGATCCTGGCACGCAGCCACGCTATGTCGGCTGCCTGATCCCCTTGGGTCTCGACGATCACCGGCGCACTCGCGGCCCGGACGACCCCGAGGATCAGCTCCTCGGGGATCATCCCCTTTCCGAGGTTCTCGTGGCGATCCCGGTTCGAACCTGCGGGGTCCTTGGAGTCGTTGCAGTGGACGAGGGCGATGCCTCCGACGAGTCCTGTGATGAGATCGACCGCGCCGCCGAGGTCAGCGCCGGCAGCCCACGTGTGGCACGTGTCGAGGCACACGCCGACGTCGAATTGCCCGATCTCCTCCCACAGTGGCCCGTAGTGGCCGAGATCCTGCATGACGGAGTTCCCCGAACCTGCCGTGTTCTCCACGAGGATGGGGACGGCGACGTCGAAGGACTCGAGGGCTTTGCGCCAACGCTCGAACCCAACAGCCACGTCCTCGTCGTCGCCCACACTCCCGCCGTGGACGATCACACCTCGCGCACCGATGGCCGCGGCGGCCTCCACGGTCTGGGCGAGCGTCTTCCTCGACGGGATCCGTACACGATTGTTCGGCGACGCGAGGTTCATGAGATACGGAGCGTGCACGTAGATCCTGATGTCCGACGCAGCGAGCTCCGCGGCATCCTCCCGGGGTTTGGGAGCCCTCCATTGCTGGGGATTCGAGAGGAAGATCTGGACGGCATCGGCCTTGCGGGCCGCAGCCTCCAACAGCGGTCTCTCAGGGCTGACGTGTGCGCCGATGATCACGATTCACCTTCCTCAGGGACGACGTCGTCGACCGTACCCGAATCGTCGGCAGCCCGATCGAGTCCCTCCGGCGGTGCTTCGACCGGCTCCGAAGGCTCGACGTCCCCACCAGTCGCCGCCGTGGCCCCGCCGAGGGTCGCAGCGAGGGTCTCAGAACCCTCATGGAGGTCACCTTGATCGGGTGTCGGTTCCCACTCGACAGACGGTGGCCCCATCTGCATGATCTCCTCGACGCGTCGGTGATACCCCAACGCACCCTGGGCCGACAGGGCGACGTCGGTGACGGGCTTCGTCCAATCGTGGGCATCGACGTGGAGGCTGTTTCCGTACCACACCGCACCGATGGGATCGTTCGGGAGCGCCGACCGGTCGATCACATCGACGAGGAGGTGCTCGCGCACCGATCCGTCGTAGGGATCGACCGCGGCATCGCTCGAAACCGATCGGACGTTTCCCCATTCGATTCGCACGTCGCGTTCGTGCGGTCCGACGGCGAGCACGAGTGCAGTCTGGGTGACCTCCGCCTCGGGACGCCTGCGAAGGAGTTCCGCGATCGAACCGCCCACGAGGAGCGTTCCCATACCCACGAGTGCCGCACCCCACACGATGTCGCCGCGCTGTTGTGCCCTGCCCCTAGTCGTGAGGACATCGTTCGCCACCTCCGGCGGAGTGGAGAGCCAGTGGCCGAGCATGACGTCGACCGCGCCGAGAATCAGGAGGATCCCGACGATCCCGAATGCGAACAGCCGTGCCGGAGACCGGTACGTCCTCACATCAATCCTCCACACCCAGATCGGATGGCATCACGAGCGCGGTGTACGCCACACCGATCCCTGCCATCAGCGAGGCCGTAGCCCCATCGGAACGGTCAACGAGGGAAATGGCGTGTACGACGACAACTCCCTCGGAGCGCAGGGCCTCGACCGCCTCTCGAAGTGCTGCGCCCGTGGACGTGGTGTCCTCGAGAACCACGACACGGTCACCCGCCCCGACGGGCCCCACGAGTCGTCCACCCACGCCGTGGTCCTTCGCCTCCTTGCGGACAGAGAACGCCCGCATCGCCCGTCCACCTCCGGCCGCCATCATCGCCGTGGCGATGGCGATCGGGTCCGCACCCATCGTCATGCCGCCGACCGCCACCACATCGGCGGGGACCACCTCGAGCACTGCGGCTCCGACGGCGCGGGCCCCCTCACCCGAGAAGGTCGTCTGGCGCGCATCGATGTACCAGTCCGACGTCGCCCCTGACCGCAGGACGAACGGGCCATCGGTCCGGACCGCATGGGTTCTCAAGTGGTCGATGAGCGCCGCTCGCGGGCTCAGAAAGAAATCCAAGAAAACCTCTCAAGTCGATGCGGTGACCGGTCGATACGGTAGTCAGACAGGATGCCTTCCTAACCTCCCGTCTAAGCCCGAACCAGAAGGCCGCCGAAAGGCGGCCTTCGGTTCGTCCGAGGCAGCTCACGTTCCCCGGATCATGGCGTCGCTTCCGCAACAACCCTGGCCGCCCGAGGAAGGTGGGCATCGTTTCGCTACCCTGATGCGCATGGACATCGTATTCATCAGGCACGGGCAGCCCCAATGGGCCGTCGATGGCCTCTCCCAATCGGACCCGTATCTCACCGACCTCGGCCACGAGCAGGCGCGCCTGACGGCCAAGCGACTCGCCAACGACACCAAGCGACCCGCTTCCGAGCTGATCGCCTCCCCCGCCCTTCGCTCCCAACAGACCGCAGGGCCGATTGGCGAGGAGACGGGCCTCGACATCGAGACCATCGACGACCTCGTCGAGGTGAGGATGCCTGACTGGGAGGGAGTCACCGAGGAGAAGGTCATCGAGACCTTCCGAACGTCGAAGGACAGGCCGCCCCAGGAGTGGTGGGACGGCCTACCGGGTGGTGAATCGTTCCGCACCTTCCACAACCGGGTCACGACCGCCCTCGACGACCTGCTCTCGAGGCGGGGTGTTGTCCGTGATCCGCGGGACCCGCAACTGTGGACGGTCGAACACGACCCGGGCCGGATCGTCATCGTTGCACACGGCGGCACGAACTCCGTATGCCTCACCCACCTTCTCGGCGTTCCGCCTGCCCCGTGGGAGTGGGAGCGGCTCGTGCTGTTCCACGCCTCGATCGCCAGGATCAAGATGATCCCCCTCGCCGGAGCACACGTCCCGAGCCTGCGGTCCTTCAACGACCAGGACCACATCCCGTTCGAGCTCCGGTCGCGCTAGGGGGCGTCGGTCCCATCGGAGTCACCGACAACGGGACGTTCCGGCCCGGATACAGCACCCCTTCGGCGGCCTCACTTGCCGTAGCGTCGCTCCCTGCGGGTGAAGTCGCGAAGGGCACGAAGGAAGTCGACCCTGCGGAATGCCGGCCAGTACACGTCGACGAACGAGTACTCGGCGTATGCGGCCTGCCACAGGAGGAAACCCGACAGCCGTGCCTCGCCGGAGGTTCGCAGGACCATGTCGGGGTCCGGCAGGTCCGAGGCATACATCCGGGACGACAGGGTCTCCTTGTCGATGTGGCCTGCCATCTC
>DATHUV010000153.1:0-3685 GCA_035461905.1 Acidimicrobiia bacterium
TCAGGAGCGAACATGTCGTCCTTCGAGACACCCGAGCCAATCATCCTTTCCATCGACTTGAGCCAAGGCGCCGTGCATGTCATCGCCAGCGATCGGACCGACACCGTCGTCGCGGTGAATCCGAGCGACCGGGACCGGCCAGCGGATATCGAGGCGGCGCACAAGACCTCGGTCGATCTCTCCAACGGGGTTCTCTCTATCAGGGCGCCGAGGCCACGCGGCATTGCGGGACATCTCGGTTGGGGACGGAGCGGCAGTGTCGACCTGACCGTGGAACTCCCGGCAGGGTCGTCATTGAGGGCCGCCGCCGGTCTCGCGGACTTCCGATGCGACGGTCGGCTCGGCGATGTCGAGGTGAGAACAGGAGTCGGCGACGTTCGGCTCGACGAGACCGGGGCGCTGCGGGTGCACAGCGGCGCTGGAAGTGTCACGGTGGGGGAGGTTTTCGGCAGTGCCGAGGTCGTGACCGCAGGCGAAGTGACCATCGACACGGTCATGGGCGAGGCCGACGTCAAGAATCAGAACGGCCGAACCTCGATCGGTCGGGGTGGGGGCACTGTCAGGGTCCGGTCGGCGAACGGCGATGTCACGATCGACCAAGCAGAACGCGACGTCACGGTCACCACAGCCAACGGAGACATTCGGCTCGGCCGGATCACCCGTGGCTCGGTGACCCTCGAAACCTCGTTCGGGCGCCTCGAGATCGGGATCGAGGAGGGCACGGCAGCCTGGGTCGACGCCACCACGAAGTTCGGTCGGATCCAAAGCGACCTTCCGCCGGCCGACGACCCCGAACCTTCGACGGAAACGGTGCAGGTTCACGCGCGGACCGCATTCGGCGATGTTCTGATCGCACGCTCGGCACCGCCGAGCCAGCAAGGAGACACATGATGGCCACGAACAATGCGATCGAGGTGACGAACCTCGAGAAGGGATACAAGGGAGTGCCGGTGCTCCACGACGTCTCGTTCACGGTCGAACAAGGCACGGTCTTCGCGCTCCTCGGAGCCAACGGCTCCGGCAAGACGACAACGATCAACATCCTGACGACCTTGATCAAGGCCGACGGCGGCACGGCGAGGATCGCAGGGTTCGACGTCGCGACGCAGCCATCAAAGGTTCGCGAGCAGATCAGCCTGACAGGTCAGTTCGCTGCGGTCGATCATGTCCTCACTGCGCGGGAGAACCTGCAGCTCATGGGCGAGCTGCGCCACCTCGATGATCCAGCGCAGACCGCAGAAGACCTTCTCGACAAGTTCGATCTGAAGGACGCAGCCGACCGCAGGCTCATGACCTACTCGGGCGGCATGCGTCGCCGGCTCGACATCGCCATGAGCCTGGTTGGGGACCCTCCCATCATCTTCTTCGACGAGCCGACGACCGGACTCGACCCCAGGGGTCGGAGCGAAATGTGGCTGACGATCCGAACACTTGCCGAGAAGGGCACGACGACCTTCCTCACCACGCAGTACCTGGAGGAGGCCGACCGCCTGGCCGACAGGATCGCGATCCTCCATGGTGGCACGGTCGCGGTCGTCGGAACGTCGGATGAGTTGAAGAAGCTGGTGCCGCCCGGACTCGTCGAACTTGACTTCGACGACGACGAACGCTTGTCGGTTGCCCTGGGAGCACTCGGCGAGCACCACGAAGTCAGCCGAAGTGAGTCCAAGCTCGTCATCGCCACCTCAGGGTCCGTGGCTGAGATGGCAGACGTGTTCATCCGGCTGAAGAACGCCGGCGTCGAGCCGATCGGGTTCTCCAGGCAGATCCCGTCGCTTGACGACGTGTACTTCAAGATCCTCGACGATGAGAAGGAGGACGGCCATGCGAGCACTCTCTGACACATGGACGATGGCAAAACGAAGCCTCCGCCATACGACCCGGAGCATCGACACGATCATCACCGTCGTGTTGACGCCGATCGCGATCATGTTGCTCTTCGTGTACGTGTTCGGTGGCGCACTCGGGACACAGACCGGCGCGATCGAGTACGTCGATTTCATCACGCCCGGAGTCATCATGATGACGGTGGCGAGTGGGATCGCTTATGCCGCGTTACGGCTGAGCATGGACCTCCAGAAGGGCATCATCAGCCGATTCCGGACCATGCCGGTCGCGCCGGCATCGGTCCTGGGCGGACAAGCCCTCTCCTCGACCCTGTCCAGCCTCTTCTCGTGCTTCCTGGTGCTCCTGGTGGCATATGTCGTCGGCTTCCGCCCGGCTGGGGGCGCCGCCTCATGGCTGTGGTTCGTCGCCATCCTGGCTCTCTTCACCCTGGCAACCACGTGGATGGCGATGTTCTTCGGCCTTCTCGCGAAGACGGCCGAAGGTGCAGGGGCCTTCAGCTACATCCTCCTGCTGCTGATCTTCATCAGCCCATCGTTCGTGCCGACGGACTCCATGACCCCACTGCTCAGGGGATTCGCCGAGAATCAGCCCATGACGCCGATCATCGAGACGATGCGCTCACTGTTGACCGAGGGCATCCCGGGCACCGAGTTCTGGATCGCCGTTGCCTGGAGCACGGGCATCCTGGTCGTGTCGTACCTGCTGGCGTTGAGTCTCTACCGTCGGCGGGAGCCTGTCACGGCGCCTCAGTGAGCTCGTCGATCACGTCGATGATCTTCCCAACCGTAGGCGGCTGAGCGCGCCGGGCAGCTCAACCACGGATCAGGGCTGGGGTAGCTTCCCAAGCCGGAAGTGAGATCATCGTCTCGCTTTCCGCTCGCACCTCGTCGCTGATGACTCTCATTCTCGCTGAGGCCTCCTCGGGACCCCACTCGAAGCGGGCGAGTGCTTCGGATTCCTCGAACAACCGCATCGACATCGAGTCGCGCAGGGTCTCGTACCAATCAAGAGCTTCACGCTCCCTCTCGGGGTTGTGCAGAGCCCCACTGATCGCCCTGGCACACAACTCGGCATCGCGTAGTGCGTCACTGATGCCGTGGGCCGATATCGGATCCTTGGTGTAACCGGCGTCCCCGACGAGGGCCCACCCCGGACCCCATGCCTGCCGTAGGAGCCCGCTGACGCCGTTGGTGCCGTGGAACCTCCCGACTCGCGTACCAGCTCTGACCCGATCGGCCATGTCGGCCCCGCCGTGTTCGAGGAGCCTCATGAACTCACCCTCCGGGTCCGTGCTGAAGCGTTGGTGCAATTCCGTGGGCCGTCCGGCGAAGACCAGGCACTGGTCATCATTGGTGGGAATGAGTCCGGTGTTCACACCCGGGGTGAACTGGAACCAAAACCCTGGGATGTCGACCCCGGAGTAGTACGCGTAACTCACGGCATTCGTCGCCGGGTGGGACCTACGAACGGACGATCCGGCGAGGTCGGCGACCCGGGACTTGTGACCGTCGGCACCAATCACATAGCGCGCCGTGATCGACTCGACCGAACCGCCACAGTGTGCCACGACACCGACCACACGTCCGACGGTATCCCACAACAGGTCTTTCACCGACAAACCTTCTCGAACGTCGCAGCCGGTCTCGCGTGCGACATTCAGCAGGATCGAGTCGAGGATGTAGCGACGTGGCGCGTAGAAGGTGTCGACGCCAAGCTCTTCACGTACTCGGAACGGGATTCGCTCATCCCCGAATCCCAGTGTGACGTGGCGAATCGGGGGAGTCCCTGCGTCGATGATTCGATCGAGTATGCCCCACCTGGCGAGCTGGAGAACTCC
>DATHUV010000154.1:0-36913 GCA_035461905.1 Acidimicrobiia bacterium
AAACGCCCGAGAAGGTTCGCGTCCAGCGCCCACTGTGAAGCATGCCCGTACTTGATGGCCCGATACTTCGGGTTCTGCTCGAGTGTCGGATTCCTCATGGAGAGCGGAACCTCGAAGCTCTGGCGGTCCTGCCACACCAAAGGACAGTTGCAGGTTTCCGACCATGCAGTGGTCGGTGTCGGTCCGGAGCAGCCGGGTTCGATGGGAGTCGTTGGACCTGGCGGTTCGGGCCAGTTGAACCAACATCCCGTCGCGCCGATGTGGACGATCGTAGTGTGGAGGGTCACTCGGAGCGGAGATGCATCATCCTTGGTGTCGACGGCGAGCTCAGCGAGTGCCGCCGTCACGACGTCCCATGTCGTGTCATGGTCTGGGTGGCGGTCATGATCATCCGTCGTGAAGATGTGATCCGGATCGACCCATGAGATCAGCGCCTTTACGTCGGCGAGGAGGTTCGCCTTCGTGTACTCGGCGTGCTGCCCAACCGATCCCGTGCGGTAGTCGTGCCAGTCGGTACCACCCCGCCCGCGAGAGGCGTACGTCTCGGTTCGGTCGGTACGGAGGGGGAACAGGGCGGGATTGTCCAACCAGATCCGATCGAGATCGCCATCCGGGTATCCCAGGAAGATCAGGTCTTGCTCATTCGTGTTACCGATTATGGCCTGAGCGTCGACCGCCTCCCCCTGGCGTAGGGTCCCGATGTTCGGTTCGGCGGTTCCGCAGTAGGCCTCGTTGCCCTTATCGGCTGTGATCGTCTCGCAATAGTCACCGTTGGTGATGTACGCGATGACGACGTTCTCGGCCATGGCAGCGATGCCTGACGCATAGAGGATGTCATCGTCGGGGTGCGGGGCGATGACGAGGATCGTGTCGTTTGCAAAGTCGACGGGCGGCGCGTTGGCCGCTCCGGCAGAGGACGCCAGGAGGATGGCCATGACAGTACCCGACGCGACGACCAGCGCCCGGAAGAACCGGGCGCTGGCTGTCGATCGCTTGATCCTGATCCGTGATGCGGTCACGGCCGTGCTACGAAACAATGCTCGCATGCACTGCCGGGTCGAGGTTGTACCTCATGGCATCGCCGAAGGTGGTCTTCATGTCCCGCGTGGGGTTCCATCCGAGGGCCTGGAGCTTCGAGATGTCCGGAGGAACCCGGTCCATGTCCTCGTATCCCTTTCCGTAGAACTCCTCGCCCGATATCTCGATGATCTCGTTGTCGGCGGGCTTGCCCGTGAGTTCCGTGTACATGGCCATCATGTACTGCGCCAGTTCGCGGATCGAGGTGTCCGTGCTGGGATTCCCCACGTTGTAGATCTGGTTGGTAGTGCGGGGATCGTCGATGATGGTCGAGAACGCGTCCGATGCGTCGTCGATGTGGGTGAAGCTCCTGCGCTGGTTCCCACCATCGACGAGGTACATGGGACCGCCCGTGATCAACGCGGACATGAAGTGGGCGAAGACCCGTGGACCACCCAGCGTGCCCGCCTCGACCAGATAGTCGAACCTCGGACCCACGAAGTTGAAGGGGCGGATGATCGTGTACTCGAGATCCCCACGGAGCCCGTGGGCGTGGAGGATCCGCTCGAGGAACTGCTTGCCAGCGGCATAGATCCAGCGCTGCTTCGTGGTCGGTCCCATGATCAGATCCGACGTCTCCTCGTTGTACGCGCCGTCGTGGTTGGACTTCCCGTACACCTCCGACGTCGAGTACTGGATGAGCCGCTTGCCGTGGGCGATGCACATCTGGGTGATCGCCATGTTCTCGAAGAAATTCAACTTGACCACGTCGAGCGGCGCCGACACGTAGATGCTCGGGTTCGCGTAAGCGATCAGGTCGACGACCACATCACAGTCCTTGACGAGCTCTTCCACCTCGTCGTGGCTCTCCGTGATGTCCATGTCGATGTAGGTGAAGTTCGGACCTTCGATGCCCTCGAGTTTGTCGGCCGTCTTGTCGACGCCCACCACCTCATGCTCACCCCGCTCGATCAGATGATCGACCAGGTTCGAGCCGATGAATCCCCCGGCTCCGATCAACAACAGTTTCACAACTACTCCTTGGTCTTCCTGTCCCTATCCACCACGACGGCCCAGCGGGACCGTCAATGACCCTTGTTCGAACCGAGCATCGCTGACGGTGTCCTCACGACGATCCTGAAGTCGGTCGAGAAACTGACGTCGTCCACATATGCGATGTCGATGTCCGATGCCTCATGCATCGGGACACCGCCCCGTGCCGACACCTGCCACAGACCCGTGAGACCGGGCTTGACCTCGTGCCGGCGATGCTGCCACGGCTCGTAGCGCTCGACGATGCTCGGGAGCTCCGGGCGAGGACCGATGAGGCTCATATCGCCGAGCGCGAAATTCCAGAACTGCGGGATCTCATCGAGGCTCCACTTCCGAAGGAACCGACCGAGGTCGGTGTGGCGCGGGTCATCTGTCGACTTGTGGTTCACACGGCGATCGTTGCCGTCGATCGGGATGGCCGATGTGCGACGATCCTGATTCATGGTTCGGAACTTGTAGACGGTGAAGGGAACGCCGAACCGTCCGATGCGCTCCTGCCGGAAGATGGCTGGTCTGCCCATCTGCCACCAGATGAGGGGAACGATGACAAGCACGAACGGGAGGGTGATGAGGCTCAGGAGGACTCCTGCCGTCCGGTCGATGAAGGGCTTGACATATCGCTCGTAGACACCGGGTGCGTGGACTTCAGGCACTGCACGCAGCTGCGCCTTGTTCTCCGAGCCCGAATCAATGTCAGCCGCGCTCGCGCTGCGATCACGCTTCTGCATGGTCCCTTCCTAAGTCCGCCTGCCCCGAAGTATATGTGCCGTTCGGAGTCCCACAAGAAGGAACTCCAAGCGTTCGGTCTGACTAGTCAGAAACGCCAACACTTCCACCAAGTCCCTTCACCGAAAGGGAGATACACCAAATGACATGGTCGCAAACATCAGTCCGCCGGATCTGTCCAGTCAGGAGACGGCACTCATCCATCGAATCCCGTCATCGGGATGCACGAAGGCGCGAGATCGCACTCGAGAGCGCCTCCCGATAGTCGGGAAGGGAGGCAAGGCCGAGGGACTCGCGACGCTCAGAGTCGAGAACCGAGTTCTCCGGGCGCTTCGCCGCCGTCGGGTAGTCGGCTGTGGAGCACGCATGGACGCGATCCGGGTCGAACCCGGCCAATTCGGCAATCTGGAGCGCGATCTCGTACCAGCTCGCCTCTCCGGAGTTCGTCAGATGAAGGATGCCGTGCCCATCCGCGTCGATCGCAGACATGGTGGCGCTGGCGAGATCGTCGACGAACGTGGGGCGCCCCCGCTGGTCGTCGATCACTTTGACGTCACCGCGCCCGATCAGGTCGAGCATCACCGAGGCGAAGCTCCGATGGGTCCCCGACATCACCCAGGAGGTCCGAACGACCAGCGCATCGGGATTGGTTTCGAGGGTGAGGACCTCCCCTTCCCGCTTCGTGCGTCCGTAGACGTTGATGGGGGCCGTGTGGTCGCTCTCGACGTATCCGCCAGACTTCGTCCCGTCGAACACGTAGTCCGTCGAGAAGGTGACGAACCGGGATCCCGTTGATGCACAGGCGCGCGCCATCACGGCCACCGCATCCGCGTTGACCTGCCTCGCGACCTCCGGCTCGCTCTCCGCACGGTCGACGGCCGTATACGCAGCACAGTTGATGAAGAGCGAGGGACGCAGCTCTTCGATCACCCCGGTGATCCGATCGGGGCGGGTGAGGTCCAGCGACGCTCGATCGAGCAGGATCGCATCTTCGCCGAGCAGGTTCGAGAACGCGTGCCCGAGCTGGCCGGAAGCCCCGGTGACGACGATCACGCTCAGCCGATCCCCTCCACGAGGACCGCCTCGACGTAGTCGCGATATCCGCTTCTCGGCATGGATTCGACGAGCTCACCAAGCTGGGCTGCGGTGAGGTATCCCTGATGGAACGCGATCTCCTCGAGGCATGCGATCTTGAAGCCCTGGCGATGCTCGATCGTCGCGATGAAGTTGGCAGCCTCTAGCAACGAGTCGTGCGTTCCCGAGTCGAGCCAGGCAATGCCGCGCTCGAGCCGCTTGGCGCGGAGTTGCCCGCGGTCCATGTAGGCGCGGTTGAGGTCGGTGATCTCGAGTTCCCCCCGTGCCGACGGCGCAAGGCCACGTGCGAGGGAGGCGACCTGGTTGTCGTACAGGTACAGGCCCGGAACGGCGAGATGCGATCGCGGGCGTTGGGGCTTCTCCTCGAGGGAGATGACGACGTCGCCGTCGAGCTCCACAACCCCGTATCGCTGGGGATCCTTGACCGGATAGGCGAAGACAGCGGCACCCGTATCGAATGAGGAAGCCAACTCTGCGAGCCCGAGGTCGCCGTAGAAGATGTTGTCACCGAGAATGAGAGCGACCGAGTCGTCACCGAGGAAGGACTCGCCGATGATGAAGGCCTCGGCGATGCCCCTCGGTGCATCCTGGACCGCATACTCGATGGAGATCCCCCACTGGGTGCCGTCATGGAGGAGCGACTCGAACCTGGGAACATCGGTGGGTGTTGAGATCAGCAGGATCTCGCGGATGCCGGCGTCCATCAACGTCGCGAGCGGGTAGTAGATCATCGGCTTGTCGTAGACAGGTTGGAGTTGCTTGCTCGCAACCCGAGTCATCGGATCGAGCCGCGATCCCGCACCTCCGGCAAGGATGATCCCCTTCATGACCGCACCTTCAGCGGCTCCCACCAATCCCTGCGGGATCGGTACCAATCGATCGTCTCACCGAGGTGCGTGTCGAAATCGTGTTCCGGTTTCCAGCCGAGCGAGCGGATCTTCGAGGAGTCGACGGCATATCGAAGGTCGTGGCCGAGCCGGTCCTCGACGTTGTCGATCCTGCCAGCGCCCTCCCCCATCCCGGCGAGGATGCGGAGGGTCAGGTCGAGGTTGGAGAGTTGGGCGTTCGCGCCGATGTTGTAGATCTCGCCTGGCTCGCCCTCATCAACGAGGAGGTGGAGGGCCGCTGTGTGGTCGTCGACGAACAGCCAATCCCGTTCGTTGCGGCCGTCCCCGTACAGCGGCACGTTTTTGCCGTCCAGCAGGTTGGTCACGAACAGGGGGATCACTTTTTCGGGAAACTGGTAAGGACCGTAATTGTTCGTGCACCGGGTGACCACAACGCCGTATCCGTAGGTCGTGTGGTACGACAGCGCGAGAAGGTCGGATCCCGCCTTCGACGACGAATACGGTGACGATGGCTCCAGTGGGGCCGATTCGTCGGGAAAGCCCTGAGCGACCGACCCGTAGACCTCGTCCGTCGACACATGGATGAACCGCGGGATTTCGTGGCGCCGTGCGGCTTCGAGGAGGACGCCCGTTCCGACGACGTTCGTCTCGAGGAACACCGCGGGACCGGCGATCGATCGGTCAACATGGCTCTCCGCCGCGAAATGAACGATCACGTCGTGGCCAGGCACGACTTCATCGACGACTCCAGGTTCGCGGATGTCGCCCTTGACGAGGGTATGCCGCCCGAGCCGGTCGAGTTCTGCGACTGTCGCCGGAACGCCGGCATAGGTCATGGCGTCGAGGTTCGTGACCGTGGCATCCGGCTCAGCGGCGAGCACCCGCCGAATGAAGTTCGAACCGATGAAACCGGCTCCCCCGGTGACGAGATACTTTCGGGCCAATCATCCCTCCAATGACCCGGACCAGCCTACCAACGGCCCGATCGTGGCAGCCTCGATCCTCGTCATGAGGACTCGGGGGACGTTTCCGGTAACCTCAACGCACGCCTCGACGACCCCGGAAGGATCATGAAGACCGTATATCTCGCGATGAGCGCCGACATCGTCCACCCCGGCCACATCAACATCTTGAACGAGGCAAGGAAGCTCGGCGAGGTCACCGTCGGGCTCCTCACCGACGAGGCCATTGCGTCGTACAAGAGGCTTCCCCACATGACGTACGAACAACGGCGAGCCGTCGTGGCGGCTCTCGATGGTGTCGCACGAGTGGTGCCCCAAGAGACACTGGACTACGTGCCGAACCTGAAGATGCTTCGCCCCGATTACGTCGTTCACGGCAGTGACTGGCGGTCCGGAGTCCAGCAACGCACCCGACAGGCGGTCATCGACACCCTCGTCGAGTGGGGAGGGGAACTCGTCGAGCCGGAGTACACCGAAGGCATCTCGTCAACCCTTCTCAACAACGCCATCAAAGAGATCGGCACAACGCCCGCGGTCAGGATGAGTAGGTTTCGCAGACTGCTCGAAGTCCAACCAACGGTGAGGGTCATCGAAGCCCACAACGGGCTGACCGGCTTGATCGCAGAACACACGCACGTCACGAAGGACGATCGGAGGCGTGAGTTCGACGCAATCTGGATATCGAGCCTCACGGACTCGACCGCCAAGGGTCGGCCGGATATCGAGTATGTGGATCTCACCTCCCGGATCTCGACGATCGAGCAGGTGCTCGAGGTCACAACGAAGCCGATCATCCTCGATGCGGACACGGGAGGGATCGTCGAGCATTTCGTCCTCGAGGTCCGCACCCTCGAGCGCCTCGGTGTGTCGGCGGCCATCATCGAGGACAAGGTGGGGCTGAAGAAGAACAGCCTCTTCGGGGAGGACGCAGGCCAGACCCAGGATGATCCCGCCCACTTCGCCGCGAAGATCTCCGCAGCCAAGGAATCCCAGATCACGGCAGACTTCACCATCATCGCGCGGATCGAGTCGATGATCCTCGGAAAGGGAGTAGCCGACGCGCTCGCCCGGGCCGAGCGATACATCGACGCAGGGGCCGATGCCATCATGCCGCACTTCAAGAACGCCGACACGACGGAGCTGTACGAGTTCGCAGATGCCTATCAGTCGTTCGGCAGCGGGGTTCCGATGGTCGCCGTTCCCAGTGGCTACCCGCACGTCACCGAGGATGAACTCCGCGAACGTGGCTTCCAGGTCGTCATCTACGCAAACCACCTCCTCCGCGCCGCCTATCCGGCCATGGTTCACACAGCCGAGTCGATACTCGAGCATGAACGGTCACTCGAGGCCGGGGAGCGGCTCATGTCGATCAAGGACATCCTCACCCTCATTCCAGGGGGCTCCTGAGTGCCGACCGCGCAGCAGGCGTTCGAGGCCTTCACGGAAGCGGGAATCGAATTCTGGACAGGCGTTCCCGATTCGCTTCTCAAGCCCCTGTGCGCCTACGTGGCCGACCACGTCGACGCTGATCACCATGTGATCGCCGCCAATGAGGGAGGCGCTGTCGCAATCGCGGCAGGCCACTACCTCGCAACCGGTCGACCCGGTGCGGTCTACCTTCAGAACAGCGGGCTCGGGAACACGATCAATCCCCTCGTCTCGCTTGCGGATCCCGACGTCTACGGCATCCCGATGCTTCTCGTGATCGGCTGGCGTGGCGAGCCAAACCGTCCCGATGAGCCCCAACACATCAAACAGGGCCGCGCCACCCTTCCCTTGCTGGACGCAATCGGGGTCCCCCACGCGATCTGCACCGAGGATGCGGTCGAGTTCGCAACGGTCGTCGCCGAAGCAGGAGCACGTGCGATAACGGAGGAACGACCCGTTGCACTCATCGTCCCGAAGGGGATCATCACCGACTACACCGGCAAGAAGAGCATCCATGACGAGCACCTCATGACACGCGAGATGGCCATCGCTGCGATAGCGGACGGTGCTCCCGAAGATGCCGTCATCGTGGCAACGACGGGAAAGACCTCCCGGGAGTTGTTCGAGTACCGAGCTGCCAACCATCAGGCGCCGGTGCGGGACTTCCTGATGGTAGGCAGCATGGGCCACGCCTCCCAGACGGCACTCGGGATGGCCCTCGGCGACCCGGCCAGGGAGGTTTGGGTCCTCGACGGCGACGGAGCCCTCGTCATGCACATGGGCGGAATGTGCGTCATCACCGACCATCAGCCGCGCAACCTGCGCCACATCGTTCTGAATAATCGTGTCCACGACTCTGTAGGGGGTCAGCCAACACCGACCTCCAGAGTGAGCCTGACCGAGCTCGCAAAGGCCACCGGGTATGCCTCCGCCCGATCTGCATCCACACCGGAAGCACTCGGCGACGCCATTGCTGCAATGGGCAGCCAGCCGGGTCCGAGTCTCCTCGAGGTGCTCGTGGCCCCGGGAGCTCGCACTGACCTGGGTCGACCGACCTCGACTCCTCGTGAGAACAAGGCCGCGATGATGGGGTGGCTGAGGGAGTGACATCCGCTCCAGTGGTTTGCGGCAGTGTCTCGAGGCTCAAGGACATCGTCCGGACAGCGAATCCGTCGAGCATCCTCCTGATCACCGGAGGCGCTTCATATGACTCGAGTGGCGCCGAGCCAGCCGTGCGCGCCGCCGTCGACGGTGTACCCGTCACCCACATACGGGGAGTCGCCCCGAATCCGACACTGGAAGACGTCGACGATGCCATCGCGGTCTACAGAGAGGCCTCTCCGGGAATGGTGATCGCCATCGGCGGAGGATCCGTCATCGACGTGGCGAAGATCATCCGGTCGGTCGCTCCCCATGCGCCTACGGCTCGAAATCATGCCCTCGGAAGCGAGCCGATCCAGACGTCGAGTGTCCCACTGGTGGCGATCCCGACCACGGCCGGAACCGGCAGTGAGGCAACCCACTTCGCCGTCGTATACGTCGACGGCTCGAAGCACTCGATCTCCGATCGCTCACTCATCCCGGAACATGTCATCCTCGATCCTGAGCTCACTTACTCGATGCCGCCATCGGTCACGGCTACGACGGGGCTGGACGCGCTGTGTCAAGGCATCGAGTCGATCTGGTCGGTGAGGTCGACGGACGCATCGAGAGGTCCAGCCGAACGGGCCGTCGCCCTCGGTGTCGAGCATCTCGAGAGTGCCGTCGCCCATCCCGCCCCGATGTCGCGAACCGGGATGCTCGAGGCTGCGCACCTGGCGGGAATGGCGATAGACGTGACGTACACCACAGGGCCGCACGCACTGTCATATGCGTTGACCAGCACGTTCGGCATACCCCACGGAAATGCGGTCGCCCTCACCCTCGGAGCGTTCATCGAGTACAACGCATGCGTGACGGAGTCGGACTGCATCGACGAGCGGGGTACCGATCACGTCCGCAGCGCCGTCGACACCGTGGTACAGCTCCTCGGTGGCCGTGACCCTGGAAGCGCACGGGAACGGTTCAACGCCATCGTCGTGGGATGCAATGCAATCGCATCGCTATCGGACATCCCGGCACCCGCTGCTGGAGTCCGAAGGACGCTGGTGGAGGGAGTCAACCTGGAGAGGCTCGCGAACAACCCGCGGCGTCTGACCCCGCAGTCGCTCGAGGAATTGATCGACACGATGGTGTGAGAAGGGCTCCCCTGTCAGTCGAACAGGGCGGCATCTGCCGCATGCGGGAGATCGGCATCTTTCGCAGACACGATCGGGTCTCCGGTCAATGGCCAATCGATGCCTATGTCGGGGTCGTCCCAGCGAATCCCCGCATCACTTGTCGGCGCGTAGTAGTCGGTCGTCTTGTACTGGAGGTCGGCAACCTCTGTTAGGACGAGGAAGCCGTGCGCAAATCCCTCCGGTACCCACAACTGCGTGTGGTTCGATTCGGACAGTTCGATGCCGACCCACCGGAGAAACGTCTTCGACGAGCGTCGCACATCGACTGCGACGTCGAATACGGCGCCACGCGAGCACCGGACGAGTTTGCCCTGTGCCTGCGGATTCTGGAAGTGCAGGCCGCGCAATACGCCCTGTCTCGATCGAGAGTGGTTGTCCTGAACCCAGGTCCGCTCGATTCCCGTTTCGGAGGTGAACGCAGCCTCATTGAACGTCTCGACGAAGAAACCCCGATCGTCTCCGAAGACCGTCGGAGTAATGACCAGCACATCAGGAATCTCGGTCGGAAGGACGTCCACAGCTGCGAGATTAGGCTACGAGTCGATTGCGCCGGCGATAGAAGGGACGCTTCGTGGGCTTCTTCTCCAGGATCAAGGCCGCCATGGGTGAGGCTGAGACGGTCAAAGCGCTTCTGGATGTTCCGCCATCGGAGCGACCGATCCTCGTGTACGCCGAGGATGACTACTCGTGGAACCAGCTCGAAGGGTACGTGCGGGAGATCACATCGACGCACGGTCGACTTGTGACCTACGTCACATCGGATCCAGAGGACCCCATCCTCGATCGCCAGGACGATCTGATCCGTGCGTACTGCGTGCGCGAGAGCCTTCAGAAGTTCCTGCCCAGGATCGACAGCCCGGTATTCCTCACGACCATGCCCGACCTGGACAGCTTCCACCTGAAGCGACCGACTGCATCGACCTGTGTCTATGCATTCCACTCCCTCAACAGCACCCACGCCGCTTACCGACGAGGTGCGTTCGATGCATATGACGTGTTCCTATGCGTCGGTCCCTACCAGAAAGAGGAACTCAGGCTTCGCTTCGACCAGATCGGGAAGTCCGACTACCACCTCGCTGAGACCGGCTACTACAAACTCGATCGCGTCGCCGGGGCATTCTCCCGGTACACGAAAACACATCCAGAGGACACGACGGTGCTTGTTGCCCCATCGTGGGGTCGCGACAATCTCCTCGAGTCGGTCGGGGCCGAGCTCATCACCTCCCTCGCCGACGCTGGCTTCCGCACAGTCGTCCGACCACATCCGGCGTTCTTCGAGTCGATCTACCCCGGTGGCGAGGCCATCGTTGCAAGGCTCGAAGCGCTCTTCGAGGACAGATCGAACGTTGCGTTCGAGAAGTCGATCACGACGGAGAACTCCTTCCTCGAGGCAGATCTCATGGTGTCCGACTGGTCAGGTGCGGCGTTCGAGTACGCCTTCGGCACCGAGAGGCCGGTCCTGTTCGTCGACGTGCCGAGGAAGGTGATGAACGACGACTGGGGGGCGATTGGCCTTCTTCCGTTCGAGGACCGCATTCGTTCCGAGGTCGGAACCGTGTTGCCGATCGGGGACGCAGCCGACGCAGGCGATGCGGCAACATCGCTGATTGCAGGAGCCGACCGGTATCGATCCGGCATTGTCGCGGTGCGGGAGCAAGAGGTGTTCAACTTCGGCACGGCGGCGAAGGCCGGGGCAGCGACCATCGTGGACCTCATCCCGCGCTAGGGAGCTCCTTCGGGCAGCCGGAACTCGGTAGCGGCGTCCGTACCGACGACGGCGAAGACGCGCACTGACCCCGCCCGCTGGATGATCTCCACCGCCATCTCGTAGCTGAATCCTGACCTGAGGTACACGTCGTCCCCCAAGGAGTCCGCAACATCAGGGCGAGGAAGGTTCGGTGGTGCCACAAGGACCGAAGTTCCATCGACGATCACGACGATCTCATCCGCTGGCTGGGCGCCCACAGTGTCAGCCGCCCAACCTGCGAGCGAATATGCAGCACCGCGGAGTTCGAAGACATCAACCCCACCTGAGATCCTCGATGTGATGGGTATGCCGACGCCATCTATCTCGAGGTACTCGTTGCCATCGGCGTAGGTGCTCACGCTGTACACCTTCGTTGCCTGCAGATCGAGGGGAACGAGCCCTCCGTTCTCCACCAGGAACACAGCTACCGAGTTGAAGTCGGGATCGAATGCAGACTCCGGGAGGAAGTATGAGAACCTTCCCCCAAAGGAGTTGGTCTCGAGGAGAGGGCCGACGACCGCGACTCGACCGTTGACGGCGATGGCGACATCGCCGTCGTGGCTACGGCCGATATCGATCGCGCCCGTGACGTGGATCGGTGAGAACCCAGGTTCAGAGCGTGGCGCCTCGATGAAACCGAGGCCGTTCACGACGGCGCTCCCTCCAACCGCCTCCGCAATGGAAACGCTTGAGAGGAGTTCACCGACGAGCGCCGAGACGCCGGGTTGGAAGAGATCGACGCCGCCATCGCTCGACGCGAACCGCCGTGTCTTCGCAGCCAGTCCGCTGTCCCACGCCGGCATGGAGGGATCGGATTCCACGACGCGCCCATCCGTTCGCATCTGCGCCTTGTTTCCCCTATCGATGGGTTGACTGAGCATCGATCGTGAATCGATCGAATCCACCACATCTGCACCCAACACGTCGAGGATCGTCGGGTAGATGTCCGTGGTGCGAACATCGCCGTCCGACACGGATCCGGGGCCATTTGCCGGAAGCTTCACGAACATCGGGACCGACATCGTCTCTCCAAAGTTCTCGGGCGTCGCATTCCTCGTGTACGCACCGGGCGTGAAGCCCACGCCATGATCAGCGGTGACGATGACGAGCGCTTCGTCGTAGATGCCTGAAGACTCGAGCCAGTCGAGCAGGTCTCCCAGCAGTCGATCCACGACGACGGTCTGCATCAGGTAGCGCTGCTCTCCTTGCATAACGGCCCACTCGTCATCTGCCCAGAGCCCGTTGGAGAGTCCGAAGAGTTCACCGCTGTCGCGGTATTGGAGACCCGAGGGTGCGTATCGGTAGGGCGCATGCGGCAGGGCGGCGTGGAGGAAGACGAACGGCGGTTGGTCGAAGTCCGACGGTAGCCCATCAATGAAGGACTCGACCGATCCAACTCGATCCCCGGAGAGTTCCTCCCGGATGTACTCGTTCGCCCGAAGGTCCTCGAAGTCCTCCGGTGTGGCATCAGGGGGGACCTCGCCTTCGACGTCCGCCGCGTTCTCGTCGAAGTTGCTCCACACGCGATCGATCCTCGGTAGCCATCCAGTGAGGTCGGCAGGGAGGAGCACGTGAAGGTAGACCACTCGAAGATCCGAGACAAGCGCGCGCATCCTGGAGGCGAAGCCGAGTTGCACGCGGCCTTCGACGTCTTCACACACTGCCGCAGGGCAGAGAGCTGTCACGGGTTCCCTCGCGTACACGCTGTGGCTCTCGGCGAGCACCGTGAAGAGGCTCTGCGGATGGTCCTGTGCAATGGGCAGTAAATCAGGATCAGGGAACTCGCCGGTGACGATCGCCGGGACGGCGAGGGAGGATGCGTCCGAGACACCCGAAGCTCGCTGGAACCACGTCGAATCCTGCGCGAGCCTCGCGAAGTTCGGGTAGTTTCTCGCGTCGATGCCGCCGTCAGCAGTTGCGATGCCGAAGGAGCTGAACTCGTCCCACACGATCAGCACCACCGGGGTATCGGCGACCTGGCCGACTCCGGCGATGGCGACGTCACCAGGGAAGGCGATGCGGCTGACCGGTGTGAAGAACAGGAACAAGGCTGCGACGATGATGGGAGCCGGAGCGAGCCACGTCAGGAACGACCGTAGACCGGCGGTACGGTCGTAGAGGAGTGCAACTCCAACACCCCCGGCGACCCCGAGGCCGACGAGAACCCAGCCGTTGATCGACACGAGCCGCACGAGGACTTGCAGAATGATCGCGCCTGCGAGCGCACCGACGATCACCAGGTGGACGAGTCGCTGCAGCTTCACGTTGACCGTCCAGGCGATCGACTCGAGGAGAAGCGCCACCGCGGGTGGTACGAAGATCAACGCGAACGTCATCACCCAGACATCGACGGGCTGCGATCCCCTTGCTACGAAGAACTCGGCGTTGCGCCCGAGCAGGTCGAAAAGCGGCTGCGCCACGGCAAGCGCGGACAGACCGGCGATGTGCAGGATTCCCAAGAGGAGGTAACGGAACGACTGGTCCCGGTCCAGCTGCTTCGCCGACGTGGGCACGGCCGGTGCTACGTCAGCAGTCATGGCGTCGGCTCCTGGCTCGAGATGGCGTCAAGAACGAGCGAGGTGACCGCTCGAATCGGCGACGAGGGGGCGTCAGTCCCGGGATGCGGGTGGTTCGACGCTGGTGACCGACGGTTCTGACTCCGCGACGGATTCAGACTTCGGGAGAACCATTCGCTTCGTTCCATACCAGATTCGCTTCGCGAACATGCCGATGGCCGCGAAGGCTCCGATGATCGCAGAGATGATGAGCGTACTGGTCGCAGGGTCGAGGTACGCGAAGACGTGGGGGAATGCGCCGAAGCTCGGCGCGAGGAACAGTGCAAACACGGGTCGGACCTCCGGTGTGCCGCTTCAGGGGTACGGACAGACTCCGATGTTATCAGTCGCCACCGCTACCCGAGGTTCAGCTCGGCGCGTATGCCACGAGGGCGTACTCACCCTGCTCCCTCGCGTCCAGGCTTGGATCGCCCGTGCCGTTCGGGAAGATGATTCGCCCTTCCGAGAATCCGACGCTCCGAGCGTACGCAAGGGCCACCTCGGGGAAGATCGGAGCTCTGTGGGTCAGGTCGGTCCAAAAGGTTCGGAACGCCGGAAATGAGTGAGGATTCACGGTTTCTGCGACGAAGAGCCCACCCGGCTTCAAGCGCGCGACGGCCAATCGCATGAACTCGATGAGTCCCTCGACGGGAATGTGCTCGATGAACTGGGCCGAGAACACCGATCCGAAGGTCTCCTCAGAGTTTGCCAGGTAGTCGATCACGTCGCCGTGTACGACCTGGTGGCCCTTTGCCTCGCACCTCGCAACCATGCCTGCGTCGAGATCGACTCCGATCGCGTCGATACCTTCCGAAGCCAGGAGGTCGAGGAACTCTCCGCGCCCACAACCGGCATCCAGGACAGGGTCGTGTCCATCAAGGAGCGGAAGATACGAGCGCTGACGTTCCCGGATGAAGGCTTCATCGCCCCTGAAGATGTCCTCGAACTCCCTGTACGGATCCCCGACATGGCCGTCGGTGAACCCGAGGGATCCACTCGGATCGTGCAGCACGTCACGATCCGCCATATACGGTCGAGCATGGAGCATTCCATCGATCGAGGACCTCGCTTCCTGGAGATCCTGCACATCCTCGCTGAGGCGGGCAAGGTGATTCGACGCGCTGTCGCGGAAGTGCTCGTCCTCGACGGCGCGGGCACCGACGTCGGACTTCAGATCCTCGATGCGCCCCGTCACGTCCTCGATACGCCGTGTCAGGTCTCCGAAGCCTGCCTGGACCCGTTCGATCGTGATGGCGCTGTCCCGACTCCGGCGATCGCCGAGGTCCATGCGCTGTTCGATCGCCGCCAGTTGCCTTGCCGAATGCCCGATGTGGTTCCACAGCGTGAAGAGGGCATCGACGATCTCCTCGTCGATGGCTCTCTCCCTCGCCAGAGCCGGTCGGAGCATGGCGAGGGCTGACGACCGGACAAGGTTGGTGGGTCCCCGACCTGTTTCCTCGAACCATCGGTTGTCAACCGGTGTGTTCACGGACGCGGCGGCGGCAACCAGCTGCATCGGAGCGCCCGTACCGAGTCTGTCGGCCTTGCTCGAGCGTTTGCCCCACGTGCCCTTCGACGACCGGATCCTCTCGACGTGGTCACGAACCGTGGCGGCACGCGCTCGTGGCGAGTGGTCCATCTCGATGGTTCGCCGGCCATTTTCGGCCACGAGGCCGACTTCATCGGGGTGTTCATAGACGTAGCGCATCAGCTCGGCTGCGTGTGACACGACGGGATCCGACCAACGGGCACCCACGGGATAGGGATCGCATCCGGGGGGAACCGTGGCGTCGACGACCTCGACGAGGTAACTGTTCTCCGACGTCATGAACTCGAGGTTTCCCGAGTAGGCAGTGGCGATCGTGGGCTTGCCGAGCGCCATGGCCTCGGCCATCGTGATACCGAATCCCTCGGATCGATGCAACGAGACATACGCGTCACAGGTCGCCATGAGGCGGTTCTTCTGGTCTGCCGGGAGATATCCGTCATATAGGTAGATGTCAGGGTGCGCGGAAGCGACGGACCGCAGGAGTTCCAGATGCTCGATGTGCTTGTCACCGTTGATGCTCTTGATGAAGAGGATCGGCCCATCGCCGGGCGAGAAGGCTGATGAGAAGGCTTCGACCAACGCGATGGGGTTCTTTCGCTCGAAGACACTGAAGAAGTCGAAGCTGAAGAGAAACATGAACCGATCGGGGAGTCCGAACGAGGACTTCGGTAGCGGCTCGGAGTCGGGAACTGACACGGAGAGCGGCATGGCGAACACCGGCTTGGTTGCCACACTCGACAGGGCATCGGCCGCGTACTGCGAGTTCATCCACACTTCATCGACGAAGTCGAAGGCGGGAAGCCACTCAACGGGGAAGTCCTCGACCTCCCATGCCCACATCCCGATCGTGTACCGACCCGCAAAGAAGTCGCCACCGACATCGTGGGCGAAGCTGGGTACCGAGTCGGCGTTGATCGTCACGATATTGATGTCGTACGGCGGTACGTCCTCGCCGGCTTCAAGGACTCCTTCGATGGCGTGGGACTGGCGGGAGAGGGTGCCCGAGTATGCGAGCATCGCCAGTGGCTCCCCCGCAGCCTCTACGGTTTCGGCCATCTTGCGCGCTGCTTCGCCGACGCCGAGTTCGGCGCGTAGGTATCCGGCTACGTTGACGCCCTGACCGATCGGGACCGCTTTTGCCGCACCTGTTGGGGGGGTCTGCCGAACCCGCGGCATCAGTTTCCGTGGTATCGACTCCTCGGATTGCCCCGCACGGATCACCCAATCGAAGAACGCATCGACTCCGGCCTTCTCATGGATCCCGAATGCGGACTGGACGTCGACCCTATTGAGCCACAGGCTCGCCATGTATCGGGAGATCCTTCCTGCGAACGGCGCTCCTGCTGGCTCGTTGAGCCACTCGAGGAAGGCATCCGGTTCCAGGACCGGGTTCGGCGGTTCGTCCACGTCGTCGACCGTCGGGTCCTCGAATGCCACGAGTTCGGTTCGGTAGGCAGCGCGCATGAATCGATCGAGTGTCACGCCGTTGGAAAGGACATCGAGCGCGAAAGGCAATCGCCTCACTTCGTCGTAGCCATTGGCAAGCATCGCCTCGGCGTACTCGGTGGTGATCCGCCTCAATGCAGGTCGCTCGCTGATCAGTACCCGCGGGTTCGGGAGCGTGTGCTTCGACAGAAGATGGGGCTTGCGCGGATCGAAGCCGCTGAAGTGGATGAACCGGAGTGCCTCTCCATCGACGAGGTAGCCATTGCCGTCCCACACGAGGTCTCGTTCGGCGAGATTCCAGTAGGCGACGTTGTATGAGGACTCGTCGAGGATGAAGTGATCGAATAGGCCCGGCACGAAGTCGATCCAACGCTGATCGACGAACACGCCGTTGTGCGGATCAACGATGCAATCGCGTCGCAGGCGGTCCCACCACCATTCGAGGAATGGCTTCGCTGACTGCCCGACGGCGATGAAGCCGAGGTTGTAGACACCGGAGCGCAGGATCTCCGTCTCTGCAGGGCGGAGGTCGTCGCGTGGTATCGGCGTGGTGGCGTGGGGTGTGAGGACGATTCCATGGCGGGATGCAAGCTCACCGACGTCGGCGAGGCTCCCGAAGAACCAGAGGTCCGGGTCCAGATAGAACACTGGCCCATCTGAAGACTCGAGGAGGTGCATCAGGACGCGAGGCTTGACGGCGGTTGCAAGCTCCATCACGGAATAGATCGAGACGAGGCTTCCGAACTCCTCGGAAGTGAAGACATCCGCAGGCGTCAGCACGTGGAAGGACTCCTCATCGAGCGCTGAGGAGCCGTCATGATCGAGAACGAGGACATGGAACTCGATCGCGGGATTGGTGGTTCGAAGGGACTCTGCGAGCGTTCGAGCGTGGGCGAGGTAGTTGCGTCCGACGACGGTGAAAGCCTTCACGCAGTCCTCACCCCCAATCGCTCGCACGAGATCCACCCGGCGAAGGCCGGTCGGGTTCGCACGCTACTCATCGACAGCCTGCTCGTCCACCGAAGCCCTGTATGCGCCGACGACGTCACCTGGGTCTCCCACGGCGACGGACCTTCCTTTGTGGATCCACATCGCTCGATCGGACAGCTCGGCCACCATGTCGAGCTGATGCGACACGATCACGACGGAGGCGCCCCTCTCGATGAGCGTCTTCATCCGATGCTCCGACCGGATCTGGAAGGATGCGTCACCTACCGACAACACCTCGTCAACGACCAGGACGTCAGGCTCGATGTCAGTGGCGATCGAGAACGCCAAACGAGCCAGCATCCCTGACGAATACGACCTGAGCGGTACGTCGATGTAGTCGGACAGTTCTGCCCATTCGGCAATTGCGGGCGCTCGGTCACGCATTCTCTTCGGGGAGTGCCCGAGCAGGGTCCCGTACATCACGATGTTCTCGAGTGCGGTGAGATCGGCGTTGAACCCGGCTCCGAGCTCGATCATCGGGGCGACCGAGCCGCGCACGATGACCCGTCCATGGGTTGGCGGGAGCACCCGAGCCATGATCTTCATCAGGGTCGACTTTCCTGCCCCATTCGGCCCGACGATCCCGAACACCTCGCCCTTTGCAACCTCGAAGGAGATGCCATCGAGCGCCCAGAGCGGCTCGTACCTCATCTCACGCTTGAGCGTCTTGATTGCATACTCCTTGAACGATCCCGTTTGCGATCGAACGATGCGGTACTCCAAACGCACGTCCTCGATGCTGATCGCAGGCTCCGTCACAGCAGCACGACCAATCGCTTCCAGCTGCGGGAGAAGACGAATACGCCGACGACGAGTACGACCACCGCAGAGGTCAGCATGTACACCCACATCCACCACTCTGCGCCCGCGTTCCCATACGCGATCTCCCTGAAGACCGTGAGGAACGAATACAACGGATTCAGGAAGATCAGGATCCGGAAGGACTCAGGGACGATGGACAGGGGGTAGAACGTGGGTGTGAGGTATCCGACGAGTTGCAGGGTGACCGCGGTCAGATCGAGCACATCGAAGAAGTGGACCGCTGCTGCGGCGATGAGCAACCCGAGCCCGGCCGTGAACGCGAGCATTGCCAGCACGGGGATCGGTATCAGCACGATGGTCCATGGAATGCCGACGCCCGTCGCGAGTTGCACGGCGAGCAGGATGACGAGACTGATGAGGAAGTTCGCGGCAGCCGCGATGGCAGCCGAGACGGAGAAGACCTCCGGAGGCACGTACACCTTCGTCAGGATCCCGGCGCTGTTGACTATGGCGGAGCCCGAGGCCATCACCGCCTGGGTGAAGTACGTGATCAGGAGGATCCCGGACAACAGGTACACCACGTAAGGGATTCCGCCCGGTATCTCGAATCGGAAGAAGTTCCCGAATACGATCCACATGACCGCCGTGGTCAGCATGGGGTTGAGGAGCGTCCACCACACACCGAGAGTCGACCGCTTGTACCGCACGGTGAGGTCGCGTTGGACGATCAGTTTGATGAGACCCCGGTGTGCCCAGAGGTTCGAGACCTCCGACGCAAGCGGCTTGCGCGCACTATCTGAGTCGTAGTAGTCCGTGGTCAAGGAGTTCCCCGGTGATGGTCCTGCGAAGAAGGCTGGATTCCGAGTTGCAGGTTACCCATGTGCCGCCGCGAGTAGGTGTTCCATCCACTGACGCCACCCGATGGTCGCCGTACCATGCGTCCGTGGATTCTCCCTCCCGCACTGATGTTCGTCGGGCGACTGCACTCGGTGCCTTGAGTGCGGTCCCCTTGTTGGTTTGGTGGGCCGGATGGGCACCTGCGATCATGAGCAGCGATTCCATCGATCAGTGGAATCAAGCCCTGACGTTCGATTTCATCAACACGCACCCGATCGTCCACACGGTGTTCCTGTGGCTGGCCTCGCTGGTGTGGGCGTCGCCAGCATCGGTGACGCTCGTACACGTTGTGGTGACCACCGTTCTCCTCGCGGTCATCGCAAGGCGGCTGGTCCAGCTCGGCGTCGGCGTCCGGTTCGCTGTTGGGATTGTCTGGATCATCGCCGTCCTGCCCATGACGGGTGCTGTCACAGTCACATTGTGGAAGGACGTCCCGTTCTCACTCGCAATGCTCTGGGTCGTCACAGAACTCCTCCTGATGGCTCGCGACAGGGGTGCCTTCTGGACCGGAATCTGGGGTCCCGGCCGGCTCGGAATCGCACTCGGCTTCATGTGGGCGCTGCGCGAGAACGGGCGCCTCACGGCCGCGGTGTTCGCACTCGCCTTGGCGTTCGCCTTCCGACCATTGTGGAAGGGAGTTGCGACGATGCTCGTCGGCGTGGCTGCGGTGGGTGTTGCCCTACCCGTGGTGCTGATCGCAGTGCTCCCCGTCACGGATGCGCCGATCGAACCGGCCCAGGTCTTCATGCCGGACGTCGCCTCGGTGGTCGTGAACGACCGTGGGGACCTGTCCTCGGCCGACCTGATCCTGGTCACGGCAGTAGCGCCGCTGCGCGTCTTCGAGGACTACTACGCATGCGGCGATTCGACCCCCCTCCTCTTCCACCCCGAGTACGACAACCAGGAGATCCGGGACAACGCGTCCGCATACAGGGGCCTCATCCTCCGCACGGGCGTCGGGTCCTTCCCGACGGTCCTCGGCCACCGCTGGTGCGCCGCCGAGTACCTCTTCTCCCCTATCAACCGGACGGACACGTTCGTCCACCGACCGCCGTTCGACATCTGGCCGAACACTCTCGGCCTTGCTCGCGATCCAATGTCAGATCGCGCATTCGACGTGACCTTCGCGATGTACAAGGCGGCAGAGCAATCGGAGATCGAGTGGCTGACGTGGCGTCCTGCCCTCGTCATCCTCATGGGTCTCGCCACGGCCGCTGGCGTTTGGTGGCGTCACAGCCTGCGAACGCTCAGGTGGATAGGCGCGTTCTATGTGATCCACCTCGTGAACGTCGCGGTCACGTCGCCGGCACACGAGTTCCGGTACGCCTATGGCCTGTATCTCATCAGCCTCGCCACGCTCCCCTTGTGGATCCTGGTGATCGATCCGGACCGTGCCGTCATCACAGCGGGCGTCGACGAGGCATCATCCGGTGTGGGGCGTACGCCGCCAGGAGCCGACGAGCCTGCTGGCGACGCGAATCGGGAGCCACAACAGCCCGATGGTAACCACATACGGATACCGGATCAGGTACCGACCGGGGACTCCGTCGATCGCGAGGAACGCGACAGGTAGCAGGACCACGACGGCAGCGATCGGGCCCAATAGCCATGCGGGCCAAAGGCCGAGGTTCGGGAAGACCGCAGCGACGACGGCGAGGCCGATGATCAGGAGCGCAAGGAACGATCGGCCGGGGTTGTAGAGCCGGAAACCGAGATCCAGGAGCGACAGCTCCTTCTGTCGCAGAGCGGTGCGGAAGAGTTGCCCTCCATGGCGGCGTTGCACGTCCCGTTTGCCCCTGACCCACCGGGCGCGCTGGCGCACGGTCTCCTCGGTGGCCGTCGGCTTCTCGTCGCGTACGTGCACGTGGTGCATCCAGTGTGTGCGGTACCCGGCGAGGTTGAGTCGCACATTGAGGGCGAGGTCGTCGGTGAGGTCGTCCTCGAAACCGCCGACGGCAGCCAACGCCTTCGAAGACACCGCCATACCCGTCCCTCCGAGGTCACACGACCATCCGATATTGGAACGGGCGAGTTGGACCGATCGGTTCGAGGCCCAGTACGTCAGGGCGTTCGCCAAGGTGAGGACGGATGCATCAGGGTTCGAGACGTCGAGATACGTCTGGATCGAGTGATGCCCCGATTCGAGGGCCGTAGCGATGGAGCGGATGAAGGTCGTGTCTATCCGGTTGTCGGCATCGAGGACCACGAGTGCCTCCCCATCGCGCAGAGGATGCTGGGCGAGGAACCAGGAAATCGCAGCCCCTTTCCCGCCGACACCGTCTGATCGCTCTGCGACCGAGACATGGGCTGAAGCCAGCCGAGCCGTGGCGTCCGACGACCTGTCCGCGATGACCCAGGCATCCAGGCGTTCCCTCGGATAGTCCTGGGCGGCGAGATCGGCGGCGATCCCCTCGATCACGACAGCCTCGTTGCGCGCGGGGACGACCACCCGGATCGGCGTGGTTCCCGGACCCGGTTGCGGCTCTGGGGGTGTACGCAGGCCGAACAGGCTCACGAGTGTCTCGTACACGCTGGGCGCGACGACGACAAACTGCCCCAACCAGAGGAGGACTCGTAACATGCCGCGCAGCGTAGCCAGCGGAGCCGAGCATCAGATGACAGGACCGAACCCCAGTGGACCCGTAGCGGTCGTCCTCGGCACACGTCCCGAGATCATCAAGCTCGCCCGCATCGTCGAACTCCTTGGCGACTCGGCTCACGTCGTCCACACCGGACAGCATTTCGATGCGAACCTCTCGTCGAGCTTCTTCACCGAGTTCGGGATGCGCAACCCCGACACGACCGTGGGCGTCGGGGGCCACACGCGAGGAACACAGATCGGGATGGCGACGACACAGCTCGACGCCCTGTTCAATGAGATCGAGCCGTCGGCAGTCGTGGTCCAAGGAGATACGAACGCGGTCACAGCGGGAGCGCTTGCCGCGAACGCAAACGAGATCCCGATCGCGCACGTGGAAGCCGGTTTGCGATCGTTCGATCGTCGTATGCCCGAGGAGCACAATCGGGTGATCGCCGACCACCTCAGCGATCTGTGCCTCGCGGCCACACCACGCAACGTCGAGAACCTCGCAAGCGAAGGCATCGTGGGGGACCGCGTCGCCCTGACAGGCAACCCCATCGTCGAGGCGGTCGAACGCCTGTTGCCCTCCGATGCCGATCGGAAGGCGCTGGCGGAGACCTACGGCCTCGACGTGGACGGCTTCGTCCTCGCCACCTTCCACCGACCCGAGAACGTGGACGGTGCCGACACCCTCTCTTGGATCCTCAAGGCCCTCGGCGACCTCGATGCGCCGGTGTTGCTTCCACTCCACCCGAGGACGCAGGCCCGCATCGAGTCGTTCGGCCTCCACGACCTCGCGGAAAGGATCATGATCGTCGACCCCATCGGCTACCGCGACTTCATCGGGCTCGGCGCTGCGTCGAAGCTGATCGTGTCCGATTCGGGGGGAGTCCAGGAGGAGGTGTCGGTGTTCAAGCGCCCCTCGGTGGTGGTGCGGCGCTCCACCGAGCGCCAGGAGGTGGAGGGCACGTTCGTACGGAGGGTCGAACCAGGGCCGCATCTCGGAGCCCTCCTCGCCGACGAGCTCGCCGGAGCTGATGTACGACGGAGCCAGCTCATCGACCTGCCAAGTCCGTATGGTGACTCGTCATCGCCCGATCGAATCGTCGAGGAGATCCGCCGCCTCGTCACCCGCTCCCGATGACCAGATTCAGCCGCCGCCGCCGGGGCGAGACCGTCGCCGATGCCGCACCATTCGTTCCCACGGTGGGCGAAGGCGGCGTGATCCAGGTGTGCCACCCGCAGTGGCGTGGCGTGCGCTCCTCGGCGATCGCCTTCGGGGACCCGATCCTCGAGTCGCCGGATCTCAACGCGCTTATTCCGCGGATCGGCGAACTCCGGGATGCCGGTGTGGCGACGATCGTCATCCAGGGCTGGCCGCCCGGGTCGGCGCCCTTCGCTCGTGCGGCTCAGGCCGAGGGGATGGACGTTCGAGCAGTGAGCCACTCCGCCCCGACACAGCACGGCGTCGATTCCGGGGAGGCGGAAGCGGTCGCAGGGGCGCTCGAGCTCCTGTCTGTAGGAGTCCTCACGCGTTTCGGGACGGTCAAGGCGGGTCTACGGGAGGCCTATGCGTCACTCGGCCACACGGTGGATCACGTTCCCAATAGGGTGCCCGAGGTGAGCGGCGTCACCTCTCGGCGCCACGACGGTGGCACCCACGCAGGAGTGTTCCTCTTCCCCATGTGGCGGAAGAACGTAGCGACGCAGATCCTTGCGGCAAGGACGCTCGGCTGGACACCGCATGTCATGGCAGATCCGAACGTCCCGTATCTGAGCAAGCGTGACTTCGTCGCCCACGGCGAGATCAAGCGCGATGACTTCCTCCCCCTCATGGCGTCGATGGACATCAACCTCAATGTGACGTTGTCCGAATGCCACCCGATGATGCCGATGGAGTCCTACCGGCTCGGCGTCCCGTGCCTCATGTCACGGACATCCGATCTCTTCGCCGCCAACGAGGAACTGTGGGAGCTGACAACCGTCGACCGCATCGACGATCCGAGCGCGATCGCTACGGCGGCCAAGCGCCTGTCAGCGGACAAGGACCGGGCAGTCGAGCTCGCAAACCTCGAACTCGACACGGTCGACGCCGCCGCCAGGTCGGCCTGGTGGGCGTTCACGGGCCGTTCGTCGGACTGATCGCGGCCCCTGGCACGTCGCGAATCCACCGTTCGCTCCTCGTGTAACGCATCGGGGGCTTTCGAAGAACCCTGATCCCGTCCTCAACCGGCTCTGCGAGATCCCGCCCTATCGCTCCCATCATCACGGCGAGGCGAGCACCCCACGAATGCGCGGCCAGTGCCCCGTTTGCATCGGGCCTCGGACGTTGCAGTGCTTCGCGGACGGCGACCGTGAGGTCGCTGTCGGTCGAGACACCCACAACGCCCTCGAGAGCACGCAGCGGTGGGGCTGCCACCGGCACACCGCATGCCAGATACTCGTAGACCTTCAGCGGGGACACCGCATGGGTGACATCGGTGATGGTGAACGGGACGAGGCCGACGTCGAAGTGCCGGAGGTAGGCGGCAAGGTCGCCTTGGGCCTTGAGGCCGAGGAACACGATGTTGCGGGGAAGGTCGCTCGGAACCCCCCGGTCATCACCGATCACCACGACGGTGTGATCGGTGAAAGCCTCCGCGACCGCCCTCAATGCCCCCCAATCGAACCAGTCCCCGTACAGCGACCCGTGGTATCCGATCAACGGCCCGTCCGGAAGGTCATGGGGTCGAGCGCCATCGAGCGGTTTCCCGAACAGCGTCACGTTCACGGCGTTCGGCGCGAGCACCGCCTCGTGACCGAAACCAGCGATCCGTGCCCGGAGGTCCGGTGCCGACGCGGAGAACCCATCGGCGAGGTCGACGATGCGCTGCTCGAACACCGGGGCATACCACATGCCACCAAGGGCCTCGTCGGTCCAGTCATCGATCACGTCGTAGAGCACGGTCCAGCCCGAGTCTTTGAGATGCTCGACCGACGGGATGAACTCTCCGATCGGCGCCTCGACGATCACGACGCCGCTACCTGTCCGAGCGGTCAGCGACTCGACAACGAAGGCATCGAGATGGTGCTCCTCGAGGCGTCGATGCGGATATCTGAGCCCGAGGTCGACGCCTTCCGACGACGGGAACTGGTACACGTAGGTCACGTGGTACCCGCGTCGAACGAGCTCGAACGCGATCTGGGCCGCGCGGCTTCCGCCTCCGATGTCGTGAAGTGGCACAGCGGCCATCACCACGACGGCATCGCCGTCGATGGGAGGGAGATCGGCAGCGACAGTCTCACGGACGACCTCCGGCACGAGGCCAATGCGGGCTCCCGCGTCACCGAGCACACGGAGGACGGCAGGCGGATCGGCCATATCTTCAATACCCGCCTCCTCGAGAATCGACCTCGTGGTGACGATCGAGCGGGGCCGGACCACGGGTTCGGTGATCCGCATCGACCGCATCGACGGCTTGTTCACGCGACCGAGGGCAACCACCTCGCACCCGTGGAACCCGAGGTATCGCTCGAGCTCGGGATTCGGCTCACCGATCACGATCGCGTCCCTGCGCGGAGTCGTCAAAGGTATCGCTGACACCACCCGGTACGTGTCAGGGGTGAAGGCTCTCCACCGCCTTGCTGCCCTGTCGTCCCGCACGTATATGTCCACGTTGGTCCTCACGGCCCGTGAATGCTGGTGGCGGCGGTACCGCGCCATCAATGCGTCGGGGATGAGTGGCCGAATCGCCTTCTTGGCCATCGAGGCGACGCCGCTCACGATGGAACCCAATCCGGTATGAGGCCGGATTCCTCGGGACGTTGGCGGAGTACGGGGATTCCGTTGATCGAGAGGGGTACCGACCAGGCGGGATCGGGACACGCACCGGGTTCGATGCGCTCTCCCGCGGTACCGGGAACACCCAACGTCTCGACGCGGTCTGGTCCGTCGGTGTCGCGGACAGACCACGTACGTGCGACCACGATCGGATCGACCGAGGAGGTGGCCACTCCGCCGAGGTCGGGATTCGCCTCGAGGTGCTCGCACATCTGGATGAGGGTCTCGGGATCGATCGCCGAACCCCGGGTCAGCCTGACCATGTACTTCCCGCGAACGCGCCCGATGGCGTCCGCGACGGCTCCGCCGCCGATGGCAACCGTCTCGACGTCCGAGACTCCAACCATGTGAATCGCCTGGCCCGAGTCGTCGACCACAAGTGACAACAGCGGGTACTCGTCAGCCTTGAGCGATGTCAACCGATCCCTGTCATAGATGTCGGGGTGCCGGAGCGTTCGGTCGCGAAGGACCTCCTCATACCGGGACTCGGTCTCGACGCTCATGGAGACACCGTGCTTGCGGTATCGAAACAGGGGCGCCCGGATCTGGACGGCCGAGTATCCCGCGTCCATGAGCCTGATCCACAGGTCCCAATCCTCGTTCCCGGACCGCATGGATTCGTCGTAGCCCCCGACCGACGACCACGCATCCTTGCGGAGGAGGACGCATCCAACGACGGAGTTCGAAAGCAGCAGCTGGTACCGGTTGTAGGGACGCGTGGCCCAGATCATGTGGGTATCGCCAAAGAGCTCGGCCCAGCAATGGGCATACGCGGCATCGGGGTCTGCGGCGAGTGCCTCGCCGAGCGCTTCGAGGTAGGTGGGCGCGAGGAGATCATCGGCGTCGAGGGTGACGACGAGGTCGGATCCACTGTGCGAGATTCCCGCATTGCGGGCGGCGGGAAGGCCCCGGTTCTCCTGGTGGATCACACTCACCCGTGGCAGGTCCAATGATGCAAGCAACGGTGCGGTCGTCCCATCATCGGAGCCGTCATCGACGATCACCACGTCGAAGCCACCGACGGTCTGCTCGAAGATCGACAGGAGTGCCTCGCGGATGAACTCGCCCTGGTTGTAGCAAGGAATCACGATGGACACGGTCGGCCCCGCCTCGCTGGCCGCCATCGCAGCCACCCTGGCTGTTGCCATGTCGAAGCGGTCCTCCCACTTCCTCCGATCGGCCTCCACACCCCAGTCCGTCGCGTCCCTGAGTCGGTCCTTGACACTGTTCGGTACAACGCGTTTGACGCCTCGAAACACACTGTCGGGAACATGGCGAAGCAGCCTCCGTCCGAAGGACTCCTTCGGTACCGACCTACGAGGCTCGAGCCAGACGGCTTCAACCCTCGCAATCGCAGCAGTCGCCAACCCGCCCTGACTGCGCAGATGCCAGGGCTCGACGTTCGCACCCACGTAAGGACCAAGGGGGTCACCGACCTGGGGTGGAGGACGCTTCCCGAGATCGGTCAGCATCCCTGGATCCTGCACCGCCATTTCGAGAGCTTCTGCAAGGCCGGCAACGGTGCCGTCGTAGACGATGGCACCCGAGTTCCCGTCCAGTACGCCGTCGAACGCCGGGATCCGCGGAACGATCACTGGTGCGCCGAGCAGCCTCGCCTCGTGGACTGCGAGGTTGAAGCTCTCGAACCTGCTCGGCGCAACAACGGCCATGCTCGCGGCGATCCGATCAGCGAGTTCCTCTGCGTCCAAATGGTCGACGAACCCAACCCTGTCACGGAGCGAATCGGGCAGACGAGAAATGAGCCACTCGCGCATTGGCCGCTCAACGGAGGCGCTCCAACCGTCTGAGCCGACGAACGAGACGGTGATGCCGGGATGGCCGATGAGGCACGGAACCACCGCGTCGACCATGTCGTGGGACCCTTTGACCTCGCCCAACCTCCCGATCACGAGGAGCTCGGAACCCCCCGGGCGCCACCGTCGGTCGGATGGGAGAACGCGAACGGGTGGCGATCCGACGACGACGCGGTCAGCATCGACGGCGTATCGGGCACGCACCAGCGCCTCGATGCCCGTCGACGGGACGACGACGCGGTCGGCCATAGCAAAGGCTTCACGTTCCATGGCTGCAACTGCGTCGAGCTCAGGGGTCGAGATGCCGACCGCCTGCGTCTGGAGGTCGACAGGGCCGTGGAATCGGACGGAGATCGGAACCTTGGCGATACCGAGGTCGGCGCGATGGGTGAGAGCCCAGAAGCCGAGACCATCGAAGTCCTGGATCTCAATGGCGTCGACAGGGTCCCGAGTGTGGAGTTCGGACAGCGCCTCGGCGGCGGCCTTGGAGGTGGCCATGAATGACATGTCCCATCCGGCATCATCTTCCCCATAGGCGACGATGATGTCCTCGGTCTCGACCACGACGTCGCGCGGCGCAGCGAGGATCACGGACACACGGTGGCCCGCGTGCTCGAGTGCCGTGCGCAGCGCCGACACGAGCATGCCTGCTCCCCCCCGAACGTGGGGTTCGAGCTCGGTCGTGACGAACGCGATGTGGCTCACGATGGAACCCTGAGCTGTTCGCGCTCGTCCAGACGGGCGATCACCGGCGCAATCCTGTTGGACCAACTCGCCTCGTGGGCCGCCTGTCGTAGCGAGTCCACGAACGCGGCGTCTCGGGAACGGTCGAGTGCCTCGACGACGAGGCGCACGAAGTTCCGCGGATGGTCGGTGGTGGCGACCAGGGGGTGCGTCTCGCACACCGGAAGAGGTGTCGCAACGACGGGGACACCGGCAGCCATGTACTCGTACATCTTCAGGGGACTGACCGCGCGGGTCAGGTCGTCGACCACGAACGGGACGATTCCGACATCGAACGACTGGACGTAGGCCGCGATCTCGTTGCTCAGCCGCGGTCCGAGATAGTGGACGTTCGAACGTGCTTCCAGATCGTCGAGGCGTCCCCGCACGCTCGGATCCACCGGACCGACGAGCAAGAATGCCACCTCGGACAGCTCGTCGGCGACGGCGCCGACCAGGTCGAAGTCGAACCATCGCGCGATCATGCCGTGGTATCCAACGACCGAGCCGCCGACCTCGGGCAGGTCGGCGGGCGCGGGCAGGGGTCCACCGAAGGCCGTCGGATCCACACCGTTCTCGACGTACAGGATGTCGCTGCGCTCGGATCGGTGCTCGTCGATCAGAGCCGGTGCGGATGCCATGACGACGTCGGCGCGATCCATGACCAACGGATGGTGGAAACGAACACGTCGATGCTCGGGCATACCGACCTCGTCTTCGTCGTAGATCGTGAGGTCGTCGAGGATGTCGTACACCACGACGGCATCGTCGTAGCGGTCGAACAGGGACACGAGCGGCGCGAAATGCACGTACAGGATCACCTCCGATCGAGGGGTGTCCTCGAGGGTCGGGACGATGGTGACCCTTCCCACCGTCCGGATGCGCTCCTCGCGAGGGTCGACGAAGTAGGCGTCGTGACCGCGTTCGGCGAAAGCGTCCACGATGAACTGCGGTCGTTGGCGCATCTCGTCCCAGCGCGCCCATGTGGGGAGGTACACGACGGGTCGAAGCCCTCCGGCCCGTGGAGGTTCGAGCTTCGGGTAGCCGGCGAGGGAGTCCTTGGCAGCGGCAGTTCCGGGAAAACGCTTGAGCAGCCTGCGTACGGACGGAGGCAGTCGGTTCGCTAGCTGGGCGGCTCGGCGCATGGTGCGACGATAGAGCCTGGGCCGATGAACCCTCGAACGGATCAGGGAAGGACGTGCCCCGCGATCGGGAGGCTGACACCATCGTGTGAGTGCAGGTGGATGACGTGGTCGGCACCGCCTGTGGTATTGGCGAGACGGATGTACCAGTTGCCGGTCGCTTCCCGGTACATCGCGATCGTGTCGACGCCGTCGCCGTTCCAGTCACCTGCTATCGGGGTGTCTCCGCGCTCGCCGAATGCGAACGAGACGTCCGCGGGACCGGCGCCGAGGTCCCACTTGAGGTAGATCTGACCCGCCGAAGGTCGGTGGAGGCCGATCTCGGTGTCGCCGTCACCGTCGAAGTCACCTGCGAACGGGATGTCACCAAAGTCGCCGAAGTCGAAGAAGTAGTCGGCTTCACCGAGGCCCTCGTTGCCGCTGCCGAGGGTGTTGATGACATAGATCCTCTGCTCGGACGGTCGGAAGATGCTGACCGTGTCACACCCGTCACCGTTGAAGTCGCCGACAAGGGGAACGTCCGAGGGGTTTCCGAAGAAGAACTCGAGATCGGCGATTCCCTCGGTGTTCGAGTTCCGGAGATACACGAATCCATCGGATCGTCGATACAGGCCGGGAGTGTCGACACCGTCGCAGTTCCAGTCCCCCATGAAGGGTACGTCGTTCGGGTTGCCGTAGAAGAATTGCGTGAGGTCGGCTTCAGACCTCGGGCGGTCGGCCTGCGTCCACACGCCACCATCGTCGACGTAGCCGATCGTGTCGCAGGAGGCCCCCGTGCACTCAGGTCCGGCGTCGACGGGCAGCGAGGTCGCACGCTGGAACCATGCATCGGGAGCGCCAGCCGACCAACCACCGAGAGCGATCACAACCGACGAGCCGTTGATGACGAAGAGATCATCCCTGCCGTCGCCGTCGTAATCGCCAATTCCGACCGAGGCGCCTGCCGGGATCGAGACGTCCGGGTTCATCGAAACCGAGCCCCCCTTTGCGAGGGCGACCCTCACGTTGGGTGAGCTCCCGCTCGAAACGGCGTACACGTCACTCTTGCCGTCGACATCGTGGTCGCCCGTGACGAGGCTGTCACCCGGCCCACCGGGGCGGGCAAGCTGGGCAATGGCCGACGAGTACCCCGTCACGGACGCATAGATGTCGATCGTCGAGCCGTTGACGGCGTAGACATCCGGTCTGAAGTCGTTGTCGAAGTGGCCGAGCATGAGCGTCGTTGCAGTGGAGGGAATCTTGGTCGTCACCGTGATGGACGACGTGTAGTCGCTCGCCCAGGTCCACACGTCGAACCGGACCTCGGGACCGCTCCGGTCGGGAACCCACGCGTCCATCCGCCCGTCGAGGTCGTAGTCTCCGATGAGCGATCCGGCCGCCCCGGTTCCCGTGTTCGCTCGTACGGACACGGTTCGATAGTTCCCGACGGCACCCGCTGCCTCCAGGCGACCGGACGGTTCCAGGCGCACGATGTCCGGTGCTCCCTCCCCCGTCATGTCCGCGATGGTGACCGACGAACCCTCCTTGGTGCCGACAGAAGAGGTGTGGGTGATCGACGGACCGCGAAACCCTGTCGCACCGGTCACGGGGGGGTACGGCGAAAGTCGCTCGACACCGGGCGTCACCACCGGCCCGCTCCACGAGAAGTGCATGGCATCCTTCACGTCGACCCAATCGCCACCCCAGCAGAAGCCGGCGTCGGTGAAGGATCGAACGAGCCACTCGGGATAGTCCGTCCGGAGCACGTTGTCTCGGCTGTAGGGGTTCTGGGCGGGGTTGAAGTCGATGGCCGTCCCGAACGCGTGCTCCGACGGCTGGACCGTGCCCCCGACTGTCCGCCACACCCACGAACCTGCGGAGTAGATGTAGTACGACTTGCCCTGTGCTTGATGGGCGGCAAGTGCTTGTCCTGCTCGCTCGAGGGCGGGAAGCATGCGTGCGTGGGCCCGAACGACGCGACTGGTGCCCGGAACCCGCCAATCGCGGATCGACTGCTGGACCTGGTAGTACGTGCGTCCATACATGGATCCCCACGGCCCGCGAATCTGCGTCGATACCGGCATCGAACCCGACACACCTACGAACGGCCGCATCGTGCCCCCTACGTGGGGCTCGCACCCTCGAGACTCGGAGAAGTTGACGATGTTTTCCCCCGCATCGTTCGCCGAAGCGGACGATGGCGACACGAGGAGAACCGCGACGAGCGCGGTGAACACCCAGAGTGTTGGCTTCCTGACCATCAGGCGGACAGGTTACGGACCGGGGCCATTGGATTCGTGCCTTTCAGCGCGCTCCGAAACCCGATAGGACCGTCCACACGCTCTTGCCGATGATCTGGACGTCGAGCCAGAACGACGAGTGCTTGATGTAGAACAGGTCGTACGTGAGCTTCTCTACTGTCTCGGCTTGATCATCGGCATACCCGTAGTTCACTTGAGCCCATCCCGTGACACCGGGACGGACGAGATGGCGAGACTCGTAGAACGGGATCTCCCTTGCGTACTCGGCCACGAACATCGGGCGCTCCGGGCGGGGACCGATCAGGCTCAGCTCGCCTTTCAGCACGCCCCAGAGCTGGGGGAATTCGTCCAGGCGGCTCTTGCGCAGGAAGCGCCCGGTCCTCGTGATGCGTGGATCGAACTCGGTTGCGAACGCAGGCCCTTCGCTCTCGGCGTCGTCGATCATCGTACGGAACTTCGTCAACATGAAGGTCTTCCCGTCCCTCCCGACACGCTCCTGTCGGTACAACACAGGTCCGGGGGAGTCGATTCTGACGGCGATGGCGACGATGCCCGCGACTGCGAGCCAGAGCGGGAACGTGAGTACGACGAGGATCACGTCGAGCACGCGTTTGACCGGCGCGTAGGAGGATCGCGACACGGGTTGGGAAAGCTCCCATCCCTCGGCGAGATGCACCATGGGGATCCGTCCGGTGTGTTCCTCGTACACCGTCGAGAACGCCCGGATCGTCGTTCCGGCAATCGATGCCGATGACACGTACTGCGCCATTGATTCCGACAGCACGGCGCGGAGATCGACGGCGAGGGTGACCCCCTCATCGACAGGTTCCCTCGGCGACTCCTCGGAAGGATCCAGGACCGACACGACCTTGATGTGCGGGGCATCGAGAAGGTCCTCGATGAGGGCCTTCTCCCCTGTCACGAGCGAGACCGGTTCCTGCCACGGCCTCGCCCGACGAATCGACCGGTGGAGGAGCGACACGAAGAGCCAGATGACGCCGAACCACACGAGGTAGGACCTGGAGAAGTACGTCCTCGACAGCACGATTCCCATGGCCGTGAACACAACGGTGAACGAGACGAAGAAGATCGCCCTGCCATACAAAGGCCTCGGCGCTGTTGTTCGCCATGCCTTGAAGGAGACGGTGAGTCCGATGACGGCACCGGCAACCAGCAAACCGATCTTCGGCCAGATCGAGTCCCCTGGGGCAAGTGACACTGTCCAGAACCACGGTGTGTCGAAGACGATCCACGACGCGAGGAGCAGCGCGACGACGAAGCCTGCGACATCGGTGAGGAGCACGGATCTGACGAATCTTCGCCTCATGGATGCGTAGGCTACTCAACGGACGATGTGGGGAGCACCAGAAAGCCATGGCCTCCGTATTCACGAGGATCATCGAGGGGGACCTCCCGGGGAGGTTCGTCCACCGTGACGACCGATGCGTCGCATTCCTGACCATCGAGCCGCTCTCGCCAGGTCACACGCTGATCGTCCCGATGGAGGAAGTGGACCACTGGATCGACCTCGACCCCGATCTTGCCGCCCATCTGATGGTCGTTGCCCAGCGGGTCGGCCGTGCCATCGACATTGCGTTCAACCCGGCCAGGGTGGCGGTGTTGATCATCGGTGACGAGGTGCCCCACGTTCACATTCACGTCGTCCCCATCAGCGGTATCGCAGACCTCGACTTCGCGAACGTCGACCGGAACCCCGACCCCGCATCCCTCGACGACGCGAGGGACAGGATCACAGCCGCCCTCCACGGCTAGAGTCCCACCATGCCGTCAGCCACGTTCAGCCACACCGTGTCCGTCGACGCATCACCCACCCGTGCTTGGGAGGTTCTCCAGGACCCTGACACCTGGTCGCGGATCGGTCCGGTGTCAGATGTCACAAACCCAACGTACCTCGAGGATGGAACCCTGTCGGGATTCGACTGGGTTGCCAATGTCGGTGGCAAGAAATACGACGGCTCCGCCGTTGGCGGCGCCTACACCACCGCCGAGCGCTTCACGATGACCCTCGACACATCCGAGATCGCCGGCGACGTGGTGGCCACGATCGCGCCCGGCAATCCCTCAACGGACGTCACGGTGGAGATCACGTTCCGCACCAAGGGCATGCTCTCTGCGATGTTCTTCCCCGCCATCAGGCAGGCGTTGGCATCAGGATTCCCCCAACAAGTCGAGGACCTCGCCGCCGCGATCTGAGTTGCGCCTTCGCGGACAACGGGCATGCGGGGCGCCACCTATGCACCACCGTCGCCTCCCGTTGGTCCATTGCTTTGCCGACCACGAATGCTGCCCTTCAGCAGGTCCATCGATGTACCGATACGGCTCGTAGGGGTTGGCCGCAGACACGGCCACACGATTCGAGAACCTGCGATGATGAACGGCGTTTCCATTCTCGCCTTCAGACCGCGGCCACATGCCCACGTCGATCGCTCCAGCGCTATGAACCGAAGGAACTCTCCATGACACAGGGTGACGGGATCGACGGACCTTCGCTCAGCGCAGCAAGAGCGGAACGACCGCCGTACGCAGGGCCAGCCGTCGAGTTCGCTGATGGACGCGAACATACGCCGTTTCTCGACCTACGCGGCTTCGACCTCGTCCGGGCAGCTCTGGTCACGTCGTTGATCCTCCTGATCCCGATCAACACCCGCTTCCTCATGTTCATCAGTCAGCACAGCCCACATCTCGCGGGAGAGATCGTCCAATACACCTCAGTTGGTTTGACGGACATCGTATTCATCGCTCTGATAGTGAGCGTGCTGCCCCTCGTACGACGACCAAGGGTGCTCGTAGCGCCATTCATCGTCGGGCTCAGCATGCTCGTCGTCGCATCAGCCGTCCATGTTCTCGTCAGTCCATCGGACCAGGGCATCGCAATGACCGTCAGACTTGCGGGTGCGGTAGCGGTAGCGATCGTCATATCGACGATGTCGTGGCAGACACTGAGAGTCGTCGTTGTCTGGCCGATCGCGGTGATGGGGCTCGTCCAAGGGGGGATGGCGCTCAGCCAGACGTTGACGGGCACTGGGAGGCTCAGGTTGGACGAGATCGCAGCGGCGGGAGCATCATGGACCGCTGGCCGAGGAACATTCGGGCATGAGTACGGCTTCGCTGCATTCCTCATGCTGTCCCTGACCATCGCGCTCGCCTACGGTTTTGCTCGAGGAATGCGGCCGACGTTGTGGATTTCCGTGTGTGTCGCGTCAGCGGCGATTGCATCGACGTTCGGTCGTGCGGCAGCGCTGGCCGTGATCATGGTCGGTCTCGTGTACGTCGTCGGCTGGTGGCGCACGAAAGACCGAATGCTCGGAGCCAGTGCTCTTGCGACACTCGGAGCCCTTGGAGTCGGCCTTGCGATTACGCACTCCGGGTGGCTGGCAAGGGTGAGCTCCGGTTCGAGCGTCAGGGTCTCGCTCGCGTCACGATCGCTCGACGTGATCGCCATCAACCCGGTCTTTGGAGTTGGACCGGGACGCTATGGGGCAGCACTTGCAGACATCGGATTGGTGAGTGTCGACCGTCACATCGTGCACAACGTCCCGCTCCTCGTGACAGCCGAGTTCGGCGTCATCCTCGGACTGGCGTTCGCGGTTTGGCTGTTGACGGTCGGTGTGATCAGCCTTCGCTCATCCTTTGTAGCCCTTGCGGTGTTCGTCGGGATCCTGCCGCTGATGTTCTTCGACAACCTCCACTATGTGATTCCGGGAGGCGTGCCAATGCTGGGGCTGTGGTGCGGGGCACTGGCCGCTCTCATTGGGACCGGGTGGCGGCAATCGGAACCAGCAGTTCTCGCCAAGGGCTAGAGGCCATCTGGGCGGCTTGCCACCCGCGCTCAGTCGCTTCAGGAACTCGAATGGCGACGCACACGCCTCACTCAGGCCCTGCAGCGTCCCTGAGTACCCGGGCAGTGTCTCGTGCCGCCTCGAGGCCGCCGTCGGTGAGTTCGGCTCGGTCGGTGAGGAGGGTGACCTGGTTCTTGTAGATCTGGAGGAACCCGCCGTGGATGCCGGCTGCCGTGACTTTGCCGTCGTGGTGGATCGTTACGGCACCGGTGGCGAGCGCAGCCATCGTCGGTTCGTGATCAGCCAGGATACCGATGTCCCCCTCGGTCGTACGAGCGGACACCATCTCCGCCTGCCCTGACCACACCACGGACTCGGGGGTCACGATGTCGACCTGGAAGGTATTCGCCATCAGACCGCCGCCTCGAGCTCCTTGGCCTTGGCGATCGCCTGTTCGGCACCACCGACCATGTAGAACGCCTGCTCGGGAAGATGGTCGAGGTCACCTTCGAGGATCGCCTTGAACGACGCAATCGTCTCGTCACGAGGTGTGAAGATGCCTGCCTGGCCTGTGAACTGTTCCGCAACGAACATCGGCTGGGACAAGAACCGCTGGATCCTCCGTGCACGGTTCACGACGAGCTTGTCCTCCTCGGAGAGCTCGTCCATGCCCAGGATGGCGATGATGTCCTGGAGATCCTTGTAGCGCTGGAGTACCAGCTGGACCTGCGTTGCCACCCGATAGTGCTCCTCGCCGACGATCTGGGGGTCGAGCGCACGGCTGTTCGAGTCGAGCGGATCGACCGCCGGGTAGATGCCTAGCGCCGTGAGGGGTCTCGACAGCACCGTGGTCGCATCGAGGTGTGCGAAGGCGGTGTGGGGCGCTGGGTCGGTGATGTCGTCGGCGGGCACGTAGATGGCCTGCAGTGACGTGATGGACCGTCCCTTGAGCGACGTGATCCGCTCCTGGAGTGCACCCATCTCCGACGAGAGCGTCGGCTGGTATCCGACGGCCGACGGCATGCGGCCGAGCAGGGTCGAGACCTCGGATCCCGCCTGCGTGAAGCGGAAGATGTTGTCAATGAACAGGAGGACGTCCTGTTGCTGGACGTCGCGGAAGTACTCGGCCATGGTGAGTGCCGAGAGAGCGACACGGAGTCGGACACCGGGAGGTTCGTCCATCTGGCCGAAGACCAGCGCCGCCTTGTCGATGACGCCCGAGTCCTTCATCTCCAGGAAGAGGTCGTTGCCCTCACGCGTGCGCTCCCCGACGCCGGCGAAGACGGACACGCCACCGTGCTGGGTGGCGACGCGGTTGATCATCTCCTGGATCAGAACGGTCTTACCGACGCCAGCTCCCCCGAAGAGGCCGATCTTGCCGCCTTCGAGATAGGGGCAGATGAGGTCGATGACCTTGATCCCGGTCTCGAAGACCTTCT
>DATHUV010000155.1:0-7961 GCA_035461905.1 Acidimicrobiia bacterium
TCATGGTCGAGGGAATCGCCAGGGCACGAGTCGGCGCCGGCCGCACAGGGGACAACGGTGCGCTGTGGGTCGACGCTGAGCAGTACCCAGACGCAGACGTCATCGACGACGCCCTTGAGGAGCTCGCAAGCGAGTATCGGGCCGTGGTTCGGGAGGTCCTCGACCAGCGCGGCATGGGCGCCGTTGCGGAGCGCATCCTCGGAATCGAGGACCCCAGCCAGCTCGCCGACCTCGCCGTCTATTCGCCAGACCTCTCACTCGACCAGAAGGTCGAGCTCCTCGAAGCCGTCGACGTGCGTGAACGCCTCGGGAAGCTGATGACATGGATGGGCGAGGTGCTGGCGGACCTCACCCTTCGCAAGAAGGTGCGTGACAGCGCCACCGAGCGAATCGACAAGTCCCAGCGCGACTACCTCCTCAGGCAACAGCTCGAGGCGATCAAGAAGGAGCTCGGGGAGGACGACAGCGTCGTCTCGGAGTACCGTCAGAAACTCGTCGACGTCGACCTCCCCGACGCAGCCAGGGAGGCGGTCGACCGCGAGATCGACCGCCTGGAGCGCATGTCCGAGCAGTCGCCCGAGCACTCGTGGATCAGGACATGGCTCGACACCATGTTCGAGGTCCCCTGGGGTGCGACGTCCGAGGACCGCCTGGATCTCCAGGAGGCGTGGGCCGTGCTCGATGCCGATCACACGGGCCTCGTCGACGTGAAGGAACGCATCGTCGAGCACCTCGCTGTCCGGAAGCTCCGCAAGGATCGAGGCCTCGAGGACGCAGGCAACCTCAGGGAGGGCGCGATCCTCCTTCTCGTCGGTCCTCCCGGCGTCGGCAAGACCTCTCTTGGTGAGTCGGTCGCAAGGGCCCTCGGTCGCAAGTTCGTCAGGGTCGCCCTCGGTGGCATCCGCGACGAGGCAGAGATCCGCGGGCATCGTCGCACCTACGTCGGTGCGCGCCCTGGACGGGTCGTGCGAGCCCTGATCGACGCCGGGACCATGAACCCCGTCTTCCTCCTCGATGAGATGGACAAGGTCGGCTCCGACTGGCGCGGCGATCCCTCGTCTGCCCTGCTCGAGGTGCTCGACCCCGCACAGAACCACACGTTCCGGGACCACTACCTCGAACTGGATCTCGATCTGTCGGATGTCCTGTTCATCGCGACTGCGAACGTCATCGAGACGATCCCCGCCCCGCTCCTGGACCGCACCGAGGTCATCCGTCTCGACGGGTACACCGACCTCGAGAAGGTCGCCATAGCTCGTGACCACCTTCTGCCGCGCCAGATCCGGGGAGCGGGCCTCGAGCCGGAGGAGATCGTCGTGACCGAGGAGGCCCTCGCCGCAGTGGTCGATCGATACACCAGGGAGGCAGGCGTCCGCTCGCTCGAACGCGAGCTCGGAAAGATGGCGCGGAAGGTGGCGACGAGGATCGCCGTCGGCGACGATGCCCCGACCGTGGTCGAGGTCGACGAACCCGACATCAAGGACTTCCTCGGCAAACCGAAGGTCTGGCGTGACGAGGCGAAGGACCGCACGGCGGTCCCCGGTGTGGCGACAGGGCTTGCCGTGACGGGTGCCGGCGGCGACGTGCTGTTCATCGAGGCGACCTCCATGGACGGGGAGCCCGGCCTGACCCTCACGGGCCAACTCGGTGACGTCATGAAGGAATCCGCACGGATCGCCCTCTCGTACGTCGAGTCACACGAGGCCTCATTGGGCATCGATCCTGCGTCTCTGGCGAGGAAGTTCCACCTCCACGTACCAGCGGGTGCGGTCCCCAAGGACGGACCCTCGGCCGGCATCACGATGACGACTGCCCTTGTCTCGCTCCTCACGGGGCGCAACGTCAAGGGCACGCTCGGCATGACGGGCGAGGTCACGTTGCAGGGCAGGGTGCTGCCGATCGGAGGCGTCAAGCAGAAGGTGCTCGCCGCTCAGCGGGCAGGCCTCACCGAGGTGATCCTTCCGGCGAGGAACGAGGCCGATCTCGATGACGTGCCGGACAGCTGTCGCGAGGAGATGACCTTCCACCTCGTCGAGACCATCGACGAGGTCCTCGAGTTGGCGCTCGAACCCCGCTGAGCCAGCCTCGATGCACAGGCAAGAAGTGCGGATGCGTCGTCGCTGACGTTTGGCGTCACAGCACGATCGGCCTTTCGAGGTCAGCCCAGTACGAGCGTGTGACGGCTGTCCAGATGGAGCCGAACGCTATTGCGACGATGCCCAGCCCGACGAACAGCGGCCGGATCGGGATCGTCTGCGCGAGCGCACCGACGACGAGTGCCGACACTGAGATCGCGAGCATGTCGATGCCGAAGTCGAGTGCGAAGACGCGGCCGCGCACGTCGTCGGGCATGAGGTCCTGGAGTCCGTAGGTGGAGAAGGTGAACTGGGAGCCTCCTCCCATGTGAGCCACAAGGACTGCCACCGCTGCCAGGAGGAGTGTTGGGGCGATCCCCACGAAGATGTAGGCCACACCCCACACCACCATCATCCACCCGATCGATCCGAGGATCCGATGCGTTGCCGGCCCGATGATCGCAAGCGCGAGTATCGGACCGACCATGTTTCCGAGTCCCCTCGCCCCGAACAAGGCGCCTGTCCCTGCATCCCCGGCCTCGAAGAGCGTGATCGACATCAATGCGAAGAGTGAAACCGCACCGCCTGAGGTGAGCGAGTGGACACCCTTCGAGGTCAGCAGCGCCCGCGCCCGGCGGTGGCTGAAGATGTAGCGGAAGGCCCGCGAGTTCGACCTGCGATCGTCCGCGTGGTGCACTCGACGATGCTGGAGGCTTGTTGCGATGCGGGCTACGAGGATCGCCGACAGCAAGAACGATGTGGCGTTGAACACGAACGCGGCATCTCGTGACACGACGGTGGCGAACACGCCGCCCGCCGCAGCGCCGAGGGCGGCCATCGTCCCCCATGCCGAGGACATCAACGCGTTCGCCGCGGGAAGGTCTCGTTCGTTGACGACGTTCGGTAGGGCACCGGCGGATGCCGGGTAGAAGAACGCTGCGCCCGCACCTTCCAGGAAGACGATCGTCAGCGGGAACCACACGGTTCCGACCGCATCCGTCAGGAGAAGGGAGAGCGCGAGTATGGCGCGAAGGACGTCGGACACCACGAGGATCACCTTGCGATCGACTCGATCCGAGACCAAACCCGTCACAGGAGCCAGGAGCGCTGCGGGTAGCGAGAGTGCGGCCAACACGGCGCTCGCGGCAAGGGGCGAGTTCGTGCTCTCGTAGACCAGCCCCAACAGGGGAACGACGAGGAACCAGTCCCCGGCGAAGGACACCAGCCGTGCCATGTACAGGCGTCGAAAGTCCGGGTTGAGCCTGACGAGGTTCCAGTAGACGACGAGGTGACTCACCCGATCACGCTACCCGGCTGCGAGGGTGGATGGTGGCGGGCACTCGATTGTCATGCGCTTGAAGGATCAACCCGGCCGACGAGGCGCCAGACCTCCATCTCCCCCTTGCCCTTGACGTCGATCAGGCCCTTGGGTTCGCACAGGAAGGCTCCGGACACCAGGTCATGGGTCGCCCTGGTGATCTGGATCTCGCCGGGGAGGCTCGAGGTCTCCATCCTGCTCGCCACGTTCACGGCGTCCCCCCACAGGTCGTAGCTGAACTTCTTCACGCCGATGATCCCCGCCACGACCGCGCCAGAATTGATGCCGGTGCGGAAGCTGATCCGCCTCCCGGAGAACGTCATCGTGTCAGCCATGTCCCTCATTGCCAGGGCGAGGTCACAGAGCACCTCCGCGTGATCCTCCCTGGGTTCTGGCACACCAGCGGCGACCATGTACTCGTCGCCGATCGTCTTGATCTTCTCCAGGCCGCGCTCGTCGACCAGCCGGTCGATCTCGGAGAACACCTCGTCGAGCATCCCGACGACCTCGGCCGACGTCATCTCGCTCGTCATGGGGGTGAAGCCGACGACGTCGGCGAAGAGAACCGACGCCGCTTCGAAGTCGTCCGCGATGATCCCATCCTCGGCTTTGAGGCGATCTGCGATCGGTGAGGGGAGGATGTTGCGCAGGAGTCGCTCGGACTGGCCGAGCAGCACTGCGCGCTGGCGCACGTAGTACATGACCATGAAGAAGATGAACAGGGTGACCGCCACGAAGTTGAAGGTCGCAGCGCGTTCGGGGTGCTCGAACACGATCACCGGTTCGATCTGAACGCCGATCCAGCTCGTGGCGACCATGGCGACGATGAACACCCACAGCCAGGCGGTCGCCCGGCGATCGGCGAAGACCGCGGCGGCACCGAGGACCGCCACGATCCCCCACATCGCGTTTCCCGCCGATCCGGGGAAGCCTCCCCCCAAGGCGACGGCGATTGCGGCGCACAGGACGGTCACCCCAATCGGGAGATGGGCGATCCGGGGATAGCTCGTCGGGCGACGTGCAGCGATCAACAGCGTGACAGCAGATGTGATGCCGGGCGGGAGGATGACGATCGCCATTTCGGGTGCCCCCTCCACGACTGCGAACTGCACCATCGACAGGGCGGTTGCCGGGATGGTCGCCCACAGAATGCCGGTCAACAGTCGCTTCGTCTGACGAACGTCCGGGCTGTCGGTTGGCATGACCGCGATTGAGAGGGCTCGATCGAGCCATGCCGGGAGCCTCCGGCGCGAGCGGCCTTGCACGTGTGGAACCATGATGTCCTCCTGCGAACCAGACACTACGTCCCAGAAGGTCCCGTTCGTCGTTCACCCTGTCCGTCCTTGCGCGATTGCCCTTACCGGGCTCTCCCGGTAAGACTGGCGGCATGGACTCGGATGGACAGACGAGCAGTGTCAATGAGTTCGTCGAGCATCTGGCGTTCACGGCTGTGCTCAATGACGGAACGCCGGTACGGGTTCGCCCCATCGCACCCAAGGACCGGGATCGACTCGCCGAGGGATGGAAGAACCTCTCTGCTCAGTCCCGGTACCTGCGCTTCCTCCAGGCCAAGCCGACGCTCAGCGAGAAGGATCTGACCTACCTGACGGAGATCGATTACAACAACCACTTCGCATGGGCCGCCGAGACACTCGAATCGGAGGTCCCGCCCGGTGTCGGCATCGCGCGCTACATCCGTACGTCCGATGATCCGACCGTCGCCGAAGCCGCCATCGCCGTCGTCGATGAGCATCAGCGCAAGGGACTCGGCCGAATACTCCTGCAAGCCCTCGCCGAGGCGGCACATGCGAACGGCATCGAGCGATTCCGAGCCTACGTCTCGATGGACAATCGTCAGGTCCTCGAGTCACTCACGGCGATCGGAGCGACGAGGTCCGACGCAGGGGCGGGCATGGTCCAGCTCGAGCTGCCCGTTCCCACGAGTGCCCTCGAGGAGTCCCCGCTGTACCTGGCACTTCGCACGGTGGCTGCCATCCCACATCACCCGGTACAGGACCCTGCTGCCTGATGTTGAATCGGCTCGGGCGCTCCTCCAAGAGGAAGTGTCACGTCTGTGTCAGGGAACGAGCCTGTCCAGATGGGCGTCGAGGACGGTTGCGGCTTCTCTCGGGTCGACCTGGTCCAGCAGGATGCTGAGGGAGGCACCGAGCACCAACGAAAGGATCGCTCTTGCCTCGATGGTTGGGTCGATGCCGTCGGCGAGCCTGCCTGCGTCCCGAGCTATATCGAGCTGCTGGGCGATGACTGTGACGAGGCCGTCCGCGTTGGTGAACGCGTCGGCCCGGCGGAGCTCCGGGTCCGTGAGCGCCGCGGCCGCGAACGCGTGGTAGAGCAGCATCGCCGCTCGGGTTTCGTCGTCGGTTGGGAGGAATGAGTTGACGATGACTCTGAGGTGTTCGAGCGGGTGATCGTCGGGTCGGGCGGCATCGAGGCGACCCCGGATCAACTCGGCGAGTCGCGCCGATTGGATGTCAAGCGTGCCAATGAGCAGGTTCTCCTTCGTACCGAAGTAGTGCTGAACGAGCGACACGGACACTCCGGCCTCGGCGGCCACCTCCCGGAAGCTGACTCCTTGCAGGCCACGGTCGGCTGCGATGCGGGCAACTGCCGAGGCGATCTCGCCTCGACGCTGCTGATGGTCGACCTTCTTGGGCATCGGTGCTCCTGGTGCGGCGAGTTCGTTCCGGCATCGACATCGAGGACACTCGCCGTTACAATACGATCGTACTATAAAAGGAGAGAGGGGGTGTGGATGGCTGACAGGATCGGTGGGTTCCGAAGTGCTGAGGACGCAGCTAGGTACTTCGAGCTGTACGACGACCTGGTTGACCGGTTCTGGCCCGTCGAACACGAGGAGCTCGACGTGCCGACCCGGTTCGGCAGTACCCATGTGCGTAGGTCGGGTACCCATGGCGGAGCGCCACTCGTACTGATCCATCCCACGTCGGGATCATCCGTCGGATGGCACCGGCTCGCCGCACCCCTGTGTGAGCGGCACACGGTCTACACGCCCGACACGATCGGCACCGTGGGCAGAAGCATCCAGACCGCACCGATACGCTCGCCTCGAGACCTCGTCATCTGGCTCGACGATGTCCTCGATGCCCTCGACCTCGATGCGATCCACCTCCTCGGGTACTCGGAAGGAGGGTGGATCGCAGGCCTGCACGCTGCAACCACCGAGCGCCATGCCAGACTCGCCACCGTCACACTGATCGAACCGGGAGGTGCCATCGAGCGGATCCCTCGACGTTTGATCGCCAGCATGGTTCTGCGGGGATCTCGGACCCTGATCGCCAGGGACAAGCACCGAGCGATCCGGAACTTCAACCATTGGATGAATGGCGATGTCGAGATCTCCGACGATGAGATCGACATGTTGCTACTCGCTTTCAAGACGTTCCGACAGAGGCTGCCAACCCCCGATCGACTATCGGACGAGCAGCTCGCGAGCATCACCGCACCCAGCCTCCTTTTGCTCGGCGCCGATACCAGGTTGTACGACCCGGACCGGGTTGCCGACCGCGCCCGCAGGCTGCTGAATGACGTTCGAGTCGACATCGTCCCCGGAGCGGGGCACGGGCTGCCGTTCCAGTACCCGGAGCGAACCACCACCCGAGTCCTGGAGTTCATCGAGTCCGATCACGACTCTGCTGCTCAGCGCTGACAGAGCGACCTCATTGACCGGCTGTTCGCAGGCACCGCGCACTCGAAGCGGACCGCTCTATCCGTATGGTGCCTGCCGATCGAGCGGGCATCGGATGCGCGAGATAGCATTCTGCGATGACCGTGATCGACTGGCTGCTCGAGGGCGACCCTGCCATCCGATGGCAGGTGATGCGCGACCTTCTGGACGCGTCCCCCGCGGAGGTTGCTGCCGAACGGGCACGGGTCGAGCACGAAGGTTGGGGTGCGCGCCTCCTGGCGCTCGAGGATCCCGACGGGCTCTGGGACGGGGGCGCCTGCTTTCCCGCCACCTACCGGGGCGGTGAGCCGGGTCAGCCCTGGACGGCGACGATGCACACGCTCCAGACGCTCCAGCTCCTTGGCCTCGACCCGGAGTCGGAGTCCGCTCGAAGGGCCATCGCCCTCGTCGCCGAGAACGGGCGCTGGGAACACGACGGGCAGCGCTACTTCGACGGCGAGGTCGAGCCATGCATCAATGGCAGGACGATCGAGACGGGCGCGTACTTCGGGGTGGACGTTGGGCCCATCGTCGAGCGGATCCTCAGCGAGGGCTTGGACGACGGTGGCTGGAACTGCGAGGTCGAGAACGGCTCCGTGCGGTCGTCCTTCGACACCACGATCTGCGTGCTCGATGGGCTGCTCGAATTCGAACGAGCGACCGGCGGGTCCACCGAGGTCAGCGAGGCCAAGCACCGAGGTGAGGAGTACCTGCTCGAACGCCATCTGTTCCGCCGCCTGAGCACCGGAGAGGTCGCAGACCCTGCGTACCTCGATTTCGCGTTCCCGTACTACTGGCGCTACGACGTGTTGCGAGCGCTCGACTACTTCCGGCACTCCGGGGCTGACCCGGACCCCCGCAT
>DATHUV010000156.1:0-1806 GCA_035461905.1 Acidimicrobiia bacterium
CGTCGACCGCCAGCGTCAGTGCTGCGTGTCCTCGAAATCACAGGTTTGCTTTCCGCCTTCGTCATAGACGAGTAAACCGGTAGTCCTCGAGTTGGAGCTGCCGGAACCGGCATCCGTGGTGCAGGCTCGCTCGTTCGTTCACGACTCGGTAGCGCGAGCGGCATCACTCTCCGACGAACCAAACCCGAACGCTTCGCTTCGGGATTGGTGACGAATGCCGTCATTGACGCCCGGACACCTTTCGTCGTCCGCGTCGAATGCACCGACCACACGATTCGCCTTGAGGTCGAAGACGCAAGCTCTACGATCCCCCGACAAAAGCGCGGGTCAGTGGCCTCCGGGGGCCGGAGGCTCCTCGTGGCTGGATGGCTGGCCAATCGATGGGGAGTACACACGACCCGGTCGGCAAGGTGGTCTGGGCAGAGATCGATGATGAGAACGCCGGCTGCACCTGACGGTTCGCCGGCGCATGTCGACGCGAGGGCGAGGGAGATCGACGGAAGACGGCTCAGCGCCAGGTGACCGAGGGAGCCCCAGTCATCCGGCGGCCACGCCACGGATGCCGGTAGGCAGGACATCGCGATCGCCCGCAAGTGATGCTATCGCTTCCCGCTTCGACGAGCGTCCTGACGCGTTCCGACCATCACCGAGATCGCGGGCCCTCGCACCAGCCGATCGAATGAGGTTGTCTAGACGGCCGCTCCGAGGGTAAGAGTCCTTGGAGACGTCGAACCGTCGTGACGCCAATACCTTGACCAATACCTTGAAAGGATCGGCATGCACATCACGCTCGACGCCGGTGTGGATGCTCCTGCGACCGCCCGGCACGAGATGGCAGGGCAGCGCTCCCGGATGGGACGGCGGTTCGAGGACGCCCTCATCGTGGTGACGGAACTGGTGACCAACAGTGTCGTCCATGGCCCGCCCGGTGGATCCATCGAAGTCGAGACATCAGTGACGGGGCGCGGCGTACACATCGAAGTGGCGGACGATGGCAACTGCTTCCAGGGGATGGGTCCCGATGGGCACGGCCTCCAGATCGTGGACTCGATCGCCACCCGCTGGGGTGTCGTGCACGACTCGAGCTGCGTGGTGTGGGCCGACCTGGACCTCGAGGCGACAACGGCCCTCGACCAAGAGGACGCGGGATCGATCTGAGCGGCCAAGTCGGGTGCCAACGGTGCTTTCCTCGTGCTCTGATCATGCGCGGTTACCACAGGCAGTGCGGTGTTGTGTCGGACCGATCACGCAGCACCTTCGAGGGCGGGAGCGATCTCTTTGTCCCAGAATGAGAGAAACCCCTCCTGGTCGTCCCCGACCTGATGGAAGTAGAGGTGGTCGACGCCCGCATCACGGGCGCGAGCGGCGGCTTCGAGGATTGGATCCGGGTCGGGTCCACATGGAATCGCCTCCTCCACCATCTCCCTGGTGATGTTCGCCACCGCCTGTTCGAAGTGCGTGGGCGTGCGCAGATCTTGCTTGAGCTGTCCGACCACTGCTGTCGTCGGCCACACCCGATGCGCTGTGTCGATGGCCTCGTCGCGACCTGATGCCCAGCACACGGTGAGCTGCGAATAGATCGGTCCCGTACCCCCGTTCTCGCGAAAGCGGTCGATGATCGAGGAATCGCCGCCCGTCCACAGGCCGTCTCCGATCTCGGCGGCGACCTCCGCAGCGTTTGGTCCAAATGCTGATACCACGATCGGGGGGGGATCCGTCGGCGGGTCGAAGATGGTCGCATCCTCAATGAGGTAGTGCGACCCTCGATGCGTGACACTGTTGCCCTCCCACAGCTCTCGAACGACA
>DATHUV010000157.1:0-16373 GCA_035461905.1 Acidimicrobiia bacterium
GTGACCGCGTTGACCACGACCATAGGCGGACGTCACGAGCACCTCGAAGGGCACGAAGGAGAGGTCGCTGTCTTCGCGTACCGGGGCGGACCCGCTGACCGCGAGGCGGAGACCGGCGGTGTCGGCTGGATCCTCGCCGTCAATTGGGTTCCCTATCAGGCTCCGACGTTCGTGACCCCCTCGTTCCCCGGATACGTGTCCGGACACAGCACGTTCAGTCGCGCCTCGGCCGAAGTCCTCACCGCGTTCACCGGCGACGCCTACTTCCCGGAAGGCCTGGGAACGCAGGTCTACGAGGCCGGCGGGCTCCACTTCGAACAGGGACCCGATGAACGAGTCACGCTCCAGTGGGCCACGTATCGGGATGCGGCGGATCAGGCGGGCATCTCGCGCCTCTATGGAGGCATCCACGTCCGCGCCGATGACTTCGAGGGTCGACGCCTGGGCGAGCAGATCGGTCGCGACGCATGGGAGAAGGCACTGGAGTACTTCGATCCCGCGGAAGCTGGTTGACGTGGCACGGGCCGGGCTCGCGAGTCGTGTCGCAGCATGGATCGGGGTCATTGGGTTGATCGTCACCGCCGTGATCGTCGTCGCGGTGGCACAGCGGGTTCCCGCATCTCCCACAGAAGCCCTGGGCGCGCCTCGCATGATCGAGGAGACGTCGAGCTCAGGTGTCACCCACTCCTACGAGGGCGACTGGAGGTACTTCGAGGGCGGTGGAGTCGCCGCATTCGACTGCGATGACGACGGGATGCTCGATCTCCACCTCGCAGGCGGTGAGGCCCCAGCTGCCTTCTACCGGAACGTGGGAGCGGTTGCAGGAGAGCTCCGGTTCGAGGCGGTCCACGTACCCGAGTTGGCGCTGACAGGCGTCACGGGCTCGTATCCACTCGACGTCGACTCGGATGGGATCGTTGACCTCGTCGTGCTGCGGATCGGTGAGAACGTGATTCTCCGTGGTGGCGGGGACTGCACCTTCGAACGGGCGAACGAAGCATGGGGCGTCGACGGGGGGTCGGCATGGACGGTGGGCTTCAGCGCGACGTGGGAGCAGGGGAACGAGTTCCCGACATTGGCATTCGGGAACTATCTCAAGTCGACCGATCCAGCCGAGCTCCAGGATGGCACGGACCTGTGCGCCTCGAACGTGGTCCTTCGCCCCGAGGGCACGACGTACGGTCCGCCGATTTCCCTCGATCCCGGGTTTTGCTCGCTGTCCCTCCTGTTCAGCGACTGGAGTCGGGACGGTGTCGCCGATCTCCGCGTCACGAACGATCGGCAGTACTACCGCACCGGGGAAGAACAGCTCTGGGCGATCCCTCCGGGATCTGACCCCGTCGCGTACTCGAGGGACGATGGCTGGAACCACCTCCAGATCTGGGGAATGGGGATCGCCTCGCATGACCTCACCGGTGACGGGTACCCGGAGGTGTACCTGACCAGCCAGGGCGACAACAAACTCCAGTCCCTCACGGACGGCCCGGAGCGCCCGTCCTACTCGGACATCGCGATCCGACGCGGCGTGACCGCGCATGCCCCATATCTCGGCGACGATCCGCGCCCCTCGACGGCGTGGCACGCACAGTTCGAGGACGTCAACAACGACGGCTTCGTGGACCTGTTCATCGCAAAGGGCAACGTCGACGCCATGCCCGCGTTCACCGACGCGGATCCCAACAACCTGTTCCTCGGTCAACCCGATGGATCGTTCCTGGAGGGCGCCATGGATGCGGGCATCGTGCACTTCGACAGGACCCGTGGCGCTGCCATCGTCGACCTCAACCGCGACGGCCTGCTCGACCTCGTGGAGGTGAATCGAACCGCGCCCGTCCGGTTGTGGCGAAATCTGGGGACCGGAAGCGGAACGGAGCCCATAGCGATGGGCAACTGGATGGCGGTACGCATGAACGGCGAAGGACCCAATCCCAGAGGTGTTGGAGCGTGGATCGAGGTCACTGTCGGGGATCACATCATGGTGAGGGAGGTGACGGTCGGGGGCGGCCACGCCAGTGGCCAATGGGACTGGATCCACTTCGGACTCGGGCAGGCAGCGTCTGCAACCATCACGGTCACATGGCCGGACGGGACGACGGACTCATGGGAAGGCGTGACGGCCAACAGATACGTCACCCTGACGCCGGGGAACGGGACCGCAGACGAGAAGGAGGGTCCGACTGCGATGGGAGAGTCCGAATGAGCGTGCACCTGGATCACATCGACCTTCCTGACTTCGGTATGGAGAGCGTCAGACCGACCCTCCCGCCCGAGATTCATTCGCTGCGGTTCCGACGATTCGTCGATCGGCTCGGAGCGCTCGGCTTCGACTCGGCGATCGTCTACGCCGACAGGGAGCACAGCGCAAACATCTCGTACCTCACGGGGTTCGACCCGCGGTTCGAGGAGGCCCTGCTCATCGTGGCGGGTGGCGGTCGCCCGCTGCTCATCACCGGCAACGAATGCATCGGCATGGCGGAGGCGGCTCCGCTCGACATGCGGGTGGAGCTCCACCAGGACCTCAGCCTCCCCGGGCAGCCTCGTGACCGTTCGAGGCCCCTTCGGGACGTCCTGGTCTCGGAGGGTCTCGGCTCACGGGTGGCCATGATCGGCTGGAAGGAGTTCGCCGACCGCTCGATGGTCGAGGTTCCTTCATGGATCGTGGAGACAGTACGCGACGTCGCCGGCGAGTCCGGCGTCATCGAGAACGCGAACCACATCCTCACGGCGGCCGATGGCGGTCTCAGGATCGTCAACGAGGTCGAGCAGCTCGCTGCGTTCGAGCATGCGTCGTGCACGACCTCCTCGGGAGTTCGCAACCTGTTGCGACACCTCGAGCCAGGGATGTCCGAGGCACAGGCCGTCTCCTTCCTCGGCTGGGACGGCAGTCCGCTGTCGTGCCACCTCATGCTCACAGCGGGCGACCGCGCATCCCTCGGCCTCCTGAGCCCGGGGGATCGTCGGATCGAGCGAGGGGATCGCTTCACGACTGCTTTCGGGATCTGGGGGGCGCTGACATGCAGGGCCGGCTTCGTCGTCCGGGACGCCGGTGAGCTTCCTGCCCTGATCGGGGACTACGTGGAGCGGCTCGTCGCTCCCTACTTCGCCGCGATCGTGGAGTGGTACGAGGCCTTGCACATCGGCCAGACGGGCGGGGCGCTCTACGACATCATCGACAGGCGCCTCGGCGACCCGTTCTTCGGGATCTTTCTGAACCCCGGTCACCAGATTCACCTCGACGAGTGGGTCAACTCCCCCGTATCCCGGAATTCCGACACCACCCTGGCATCGGGAATGGCGCTCCAGGTCGACGTCATCCCCGCAACCGGCAGCGCGTATTTCACGACGAACATCGAGGACGGGATCGCCCTCGCCGACGAGGATCTTCGGAAGACGATCGCGCAGCGCTATCCGGCCATGTGGTCGAGGATCGAGGGCCGCCGCACCTTCATGGGTGATGTGCTCGGCATCGATCTCCACCCTGACGTGCTGCCGTTCTCGAACATCCCGGCGGTTCTCTCACCGTTCCTTCTCGCCCCCGACCTCGCGATGGTCACGGACCGATAGACGCAGTCCGTCGCGGGTCAGACCGTGCGCCAAATGGTTCGGTTCACGAGGTTCTCGAGCGCCTCCTGACGACCAGACACGGGAACCGGATCGACGTCCCCCGAAGCGACGAGTGCTTCCAGCGCGGCGAGGTCGGTGTCCCCCGACAGGATCTGCGTACCGAGATCACCGGACCACCCCGCATAGCGCGTATCCCGCTCACCCTCGAGTTCCCCGTCCTCGATGAGGGCGGCGGCGACGAGGAGCGACTGTGCGAGGGTGTCCATCGCACCGATGTGAGCGTGGAAGAGGTCGCTGCGATCCATGGACTGGCGGCGCAGCTTCGTGTCGAAGTTGAAGCCGCCGTTGGTGAACCCTCCTCCTCTGAGGATCTCGTACATGGCGAGGCTCATCTCCTCGACCGAGTTCGGGAACTGGTCCGTGTCCCATCCGTTCTGGGGGTCTCCGCGATTCGCGTCGATGCTGCCGAAGATGTCATTGTCCACGGCGTACGCGACCTCGTGATGGAAGCTATGGCCTGCGAGCGTCGCGTGGTTCACCTCGATGTTGACGAACAACTCCCCGAGAAGGTCATACCGCTCGAGGAACCCGTGCACGGTCGCGCTGTCGTAGTCGTACTGGTGCTTCGTAGGCTCCTGGGGCTTCGGCTCGATGAGGAGCATTCCCTCGAACCCGATGGACTTCTTGTAGTCCACAACCATGTGGAGGAACCGCGCAAACTGATCGGACTCCTGGCGCATCCGGGTGTTGAGCAGCGTCTCGTACCCCTCGCGGCCACCCCACAGGACGTAGCTCGTGCCACCGAGCCTCTGGGTGGCATCCATTGCGTTCTTCACCTGGGCCGCCGCATACGCGAACACCTCGGGGTCGGGGTTGGTTGCGGCCCCCGCAGCGAACCGTGGGTGGCTGAACGCGTTCGTTGTTCCCCACAGGAGCTTCACCCCGGTCTCGGCCATCTTCGATTCCGCGTAGCCGATCATGGAGTCGAGGTTCGACACCGTCTGTGCGAACGTCTCCCCGGCAGGGGAGATGTCGACGTCGTGAAAGCACCAGAAAGGGATGCCGAGCTTCGAGAAGAACTCGAATGCAGCGTCCATCTTCATCCGTGCCGCTGCCATCGGCTCCATGGTGCCGTCGAGCCACGGACGGTCCAACGTGCCGGACCCGAACACGTCACTCCCCGGCCAGGCGAACGAGTGCCAGTAGCACACCGCCATCCGCAGCTGCTCCGCCATCGTCTTGTCGAGCACCACTCGCTCGGGGTTGTAGTACCTGAAGGCGTAGGGATTGTCCGTTCCGGGACCCTCGAACCTCACCTTGTCGACATCGCCGAAGAACTCTGACACCGCGGACCCCTCTCACTGTGGCTGGACGCCGGGTTCGCGTCCAACGCTAGTGCCGTGACGCGGTGAGGCCGATCGGAACTGCGGTTCGTTCTCGCTCCGTGGCTCATGTAGCGTCCGGTTCGACGGACCACGGACTCCCGATCGGGTGGTGACATGACGTATTTCCTGGGAATCGATGCCTCGACGACCGCAACGAAGGCGCTACTGATCGATGGCGACGGGAGCATCGTGGGCGTCGGGCGGTCCGAGTATTCCTTCGACACACCACACCCCCTGTGGTCGGAGCAGTCGCCGGATTTGTGGTGGGCGGGCACCATCGAGGCCATTCGGTCGGTGCTCTCGACGACCGGGGTATCCGGGCACGCGATCGCAGGGGTCGGCATGACTGGCCAGATGCACGGGTTGGTGATGCTCGACGCATCCGGCACGGTGCTGCGTCCTGCCATCCTGTGGAACGACCAGCGAACCCAGCTCGAGTGCGACGAGATCCGCGATCGCGTGGGTCGCGACCGGCTGGTTTCGATCACAGGGAACGATGCCCTCACCGGCTTCACCGCTCCGAAGATCCTCTGGGTCAAGAACAACGAACCGGAGGTATTCGAGCGCACCGAGCACGTGCTGTTGCCCAAGGACTATGTCCGCTTCTGCCTCACCGATGCCTACGCAGCCGATCGAGCAGGAGGATCTGGCACGATCCTGTTCGACCTGGCGAATCGGGACTGGTCGGACGAGGTCATCGCGACCCTCGGCCTCCCGAGACGCTGGTTCCCCCCGTCATTCGAGGGCCCCTCGGTCACCGGTGTCGTCACAGCGGCTGCAGCTGCGGCAACAGGACTTGCCGAGGGGACGCCTGTCGTCGCAGGCGGCGGGGACCAAGCGGCCAACGGCGTCGGCGTCGGTGCCGTGACCCCCGGCGTCGGTGCGATGAGCATCGGCACCAGCGGTGTCGTATTCGTACCGACCGATCACGCAGCCATCGAATCCGAGGGCCGCCTCCACGCCTTCTGCCACGCGGTCCCGGAAATGTGGCACCTGATGGGTGTGATGCTCTCGGCGGCAGGCAGCTACGAGTGGTTCAGGAGTGCCCTCGCTCCGTCGAGCTCGTTCGCCGATCTCGATGCCCGGGCTTCCGCTGTCGATGCCGGTTCGAATGGCCTCATGTTCCTCCCGTACCTCTCCGGGGAACGGACTCCCCATCCGGATCCGCTCGCCCGCGGTGCGTTCGTCGGTCTCACCGTTCGCCATGATCTCGGCCACATGGCAAGGGCAGTGCTCGAGGGCGTCGCATTCGGGCTGAGGGACTCGTTCGAGTTGGTTCGGCAATCCTCCATCCTCGATGAGATCCGAGCATCGGGTGGTGGCGCACAGTCGCGTGTGTGGCTCCAGATCATCGCCGACACGGTCGGGCTGCCCGTGCGCGTGGTCGGCACATCCGAGGCAGCGGCACACGGCGCCGCGCTGCTCGCAGCGGTGGGTACCGGTGCGTTCGCTTCGATCCGGGAGGCGACGGACGCTGCAGTGGTCGTCGGTGAGCCCATCGAGCCTGGCCCGGCCACCGGAACCTACGCAGAGGCGTATGACACATACCGTTCCTTGTATCCGGCGCTTCGTGAGTCTTTCGTGAGACTGTCCGGGCTGGACGCCTGATTCGGAGGATCTCAGCCCAGCCGGGTCGGTCCGTCAGTCCGATCCGTGTGCCTCGTCGGGGACCGCCTCCATGTGGATGACCCTGTCACGGTGCGCATGTCTTCCCGGGAGGTGGGAGTGCGCCGGATCGTCGATGAAGATCTTGCCGCCGTCGTCGACGTGGAGCAGTGAGGGCCCGTAGGCGGACACCAGGTTCGCCTCGCTGAGCACCTCGTCGGGCGGTCCCGATGCGACGACGCGTCCGGAGAGGAGGAGCACGTTGTCGGCGAACTGCGCCTCGGAGAGGTCGTGGGTCGTCATCACGACCGTGCATCCGCGTGAGGTTTCGTCGTGGATCACCTCATCGATCGCGTGGGCGGTCGTCAGGTCGATTCCCGTCAAGGGCTCATCGAGCAGGAGGACGCTGTGGTCCTGTGCGAGTCCCTGCGCAACGAACACCCTCTGCCTCTGGCCTCCCGACAGCTCGTCGAGGTGTCGACGAGCGATGTCGGTGATTCCCACCCTTCGCATGGCTTCGTCGACGATGGCCCTGTCGCTCGAGTCCAACCACCTGAACCAACCGGTGGTCGGGTACCGACCCATCGCTACGACCTCCCGCACGGTGATCGGGAGTGCGTAGTTCACCTTCGTCGTCTGGAGGACGTACGACACATCCTCACGGCCCGAGGGTGTGTGGAAGTCGATCGAGCCGGAGCGAATCGGGAGGAGACCCGCCACCGCGTTGAGGAGCGTCGACTTCCCCGAGCCGTTGGGACCGATGACGGCCGTCACCTTGCCCGCTGGAATGGTGAAGGACGACCGTTCGATGGCAACGGACGATCCATAGGAGAGGACCAGGTCAGTTGCACTGATGGACGGATCGATCACGCGCACCTCGCGCATCTGCCCTCGATCTCGAGGGCGTGGTTGGTCGCCGTGAACGCTACTCCTGATGCAATGTCGTCGACGAGCCTGTGGACCTGCTCCTCGTACTTCGGCGGTACGTCGATGTCCTCAACCCGGCCACACTCGGTGCATACGAGATGGTGGTGATGGCCGGTGAGCCATTCGGAGAGCTCGTAGCGGGCAAGCCCCTTCGTTGCGAGGTGCGGGACGACGACACCGGCCTCCTCGAGGATCGACAGCGTGCGATACAGCGACGACACGGGGACGGATTCGCCAAGCCTGCTGCTCAGCTCGGCGGCGGATCGAGGTCCGTCGGAGTCGGCGAGGGCGTTCACGACTGCCCTGCGGCCCTTGGTGTATCGGGTCTCACGGTCCTTGAGCCTCTGGTCGACCTGTCGGTGCAATGCCGAGCTTGCCATATCCACAACCTTTGAGTATGATTCTCAAAACCAACAATAACTATTCTCATTATACGAAGGACCTGGGAAGTATGCACATCACGAAGGAATCGACGGCATCGGGCATGGGACGGATGGCGCTGATCATCGTCTCGGTCATGGCGCTCGTAGCAACGGCATGCGGAACCGCCGAGTCGGTTGACGATCCAGCCGATCCGGGCGAGGGTGGCGCGTCGGTGACCGTTGTCGCCACAACCACCATCTGGGGCGATGTCGCTCGCAACGTCGTAGGCGATGACGGCGATGTCGAGGTGCTCACGCCGATCGGGGCCGATCCCCACGATTTCCAGGCATCATCGAGCCAGGTCGCCGCGCTCTATGCGGCGGACCTCGTCGTAGTGAACGGCCTTGGCCTCGAGGAAGGGCTACTGGACATCCTCGAGGCTGCCGAGGGCGACGGCGTCAATGTCCTCGAGGTGGCGCCCCTCCTCGACCCGATCGGATTCGGTGTCTACGACCAGCACGATGAGGGGGAACACGATGGCGACGAGCATGAGGCGTGTGACCCGACGCTGGGTCATGCCGACGACCACGACGAGGAAGGGGACCACGACGAGGAAGGGGACCACGACCTCGAGGCGAGATCCTGTGACCCGCACGTATGGATGGATCCACTCCGCGTGGCGGAGGGTGCACGGCTGATCGCAGCTGCCCTCGCAGAGATCGCACCCGATGTCGACTGGATGGCACGAGCCGACACCTATGCAGATGGCCTGAACGAAGCGGACGACATGATCGTGGCGGTGCTCGCTGGCGTCGCCGACGACGACCGGATCATGGTGACGAACCACGATGCGTTCGGGTACTTCGCAGATCGGTACGGCTTCGAGGTGGTGGGCGTCGTCATCCCCGGTGGCTCGACTCTCGGAGACCCGAGCTCGCGCGAACTCGCCGAGTTGGTTGAGACGATGGAGGCCGAGGGGGTCACGGTGATCTTCGTCGAGACGACCCAACCGAGCGTGCTCGCCGAGGCTGTCGCCGCCGAGCTCGGTGGAGACGTCGAGGTGGTGGAGCTCCACACAGGTTCCGTGGATGAACCGGGATCGGGCGCAGACACCGTGGTCGGCATGCTCATGGCCAACGCGCAGCGCATCGCCGAGGCCCTCTCCTGAGGTCAGCTCGGAGCTAGGGTTCCGACGATGACATGGTTCGTGGAACCCTTCGAGCTGGCATTCCAGCTGCGTGCCCTCGTGGGGGGCTCGTTCGCCGCGGTCGCTCTCGCTCTCGTGGGCACGTGGGTGGTGATCCGCGGGATGTCGTTCCTCGGTGACGCCCTCGTCCACGGCGTCATCCCGGGCATCGCACTGGCGATCCTGTTCGACTTCAACGTCCTGCTCGGTGCCCTCGGCGCAGCCGCAGTGATGCTCATCGGCATCAACCTCGTCCACCGCCAGACCGCGTTCTCCGAGGACACGAGCATCGGACTCCTCTTCGTCGGAATGCTCGGCCTCGGCGTGATCCTCGTGTCGAAGACCACGTCGTACACGGGCAACCTCACCTCGATCCTGTTCGGGGATGCGCTCGGAGTCACCGACGAGGACATCGTGATGCTCGCCATCCTCGCCGGCGTGGTCCTCGTTGCGTCCCTCGTCCTCTATCGGCCCTTCCTGGTGCTGTCCTTCAACGAGCAGAAGTCCCAACTCCTCGGTCTTCGTCCACGTGCGACCCATGCGGCGCTCCTCGTCCTCATCTCCGTTGCGATCGTCGGCTCGTTCCAGACCGTCGGGACGCTCCTCGTCTTCGGCATGCTCGTGGGCCCTCCCGCATCGGCTGCACTGATCGTGCGCAGGGTCCCTTCGATCATCGCCCTCGCCGCAGCGATCGGCGTGGCGTCCGTGTACGTCGGTCTCGTCGTCAGCTACCACGCGAACACGTCGGCATCTGCGACGATCGCCGTCACCCCGATCGTGGTGTTCTTCGTTGCGCTCACGATCAGGTCGTTCTCGAACAGGCTTCGGTCCTCCCAGGCGGGGGTCCCTGCGTGACTCGGTATGGTCCACATCGGGGTTGAGAGTGCAGGCGGTTGTCTAGACATCCCTAGACTCGGCCCCATCGGCGAGTGAGGAAGCGGACTCGATGGACACGATCACGCATTGGATCGACAACACCCCGACGCCAGGGACATCCCAGCGGTTCGGACCCGTGTACAACCCCGCAATCGGGATCGCCACCGCGCAGGTTCCCCTCGCGTCGGTGTCCGAAGTCGACCGTGCCGTTGCCTCGGCGCGCGACGCCTTCCCCGACTGGCGCGACACGCCACTGGCGAAGCGCCAACGCATCCTCTTCACCTACCGCGAGATCCTGGCACGACGCGCCGGGGAGCTGGCCGAGGCGATCACACGCGAACACGGCAAGACGTTCGATGACGCCTCCGGCGAGGTCCAACGCGGCCTCGAAGTCGTCGAGTACGCGTGTGCACTGCCCGAGTTGCTCAAGGGTTCGTACTCCGAGCAGATCTCCACTGGCGTCGACATGTACAACTTGAATCAGCCCCTCGGCGTCACTGCCGGCATCACGCCGTTCAACTTCCCCGCCATGGTTCCGATGTGGATGTTCCCGATGGCGATCGCATGCGGGAATACTTTCGTGCTCAAGCCTTCCGAGAAGGATCCATCCGCATCGATGCTCGCTGCGGAGATGTTCGCGGACGCAGGTCTCCCCCCCGGCGTGCTGAACGTCGTCCACGGTGACAAGGTCGCCGTCGACCGTCTGCTCGAGCATCCCGACATCGCAGCGGTCTCGTTCGTCGGCTCGACGCCCATCGCCCAGTACGTGCACGAGCAGGCCTCCAGGAATCACAAGAGGGTTCAGGCGCTTGGCGGGGCGAAGAACCACATGATCGTGCTCCCCGACGCCGACATGGACCTCGCCGCGGACTCTGCGGTGAGTGCCGGATACGGCTCGGCAGGCGAGCGCTGCATGGCGATCTCGGTCGTCGTTGCGGTCGGTGACGCAGCAGACAGGCTCGTCCCACGGATCGTCGAGCGGGCGACCACCCTCAAGGTGGGCCCCGGAATGGACCCGGATTCCGAGATGGGCCCGCTCGTCACGGCGGAGCACCGTGATCGCGTCGCCGGGTACATCGACGAGGGTGCAGCAGCCGGCGCAGAGCTCACCCTCGATGGACGCTCGCTCAGCGGGCCGGAGATCGGTGACGGCTTCTTCCTCGGTGCCACGCTGTTCGACCATGTCAAGCCCGACATGTCGATCTACCGCGACGAGATCTTCGGCCCCGTCCTGTCCGTCGTGCGAGTCGACACCTACCAGGAGGCGATCGATCTCATCAACGCGAATCAGTGGGGCAACGGGACAGCGGTCTTCACGAACGACGGAGGCGCCGCGAGGAAGTTCCAGAACGAGATCCAGGTGGGCATGGTCGGCATCAACGTCCCGATCCCGGTGCCGTTCTCCTTCTACAGCTTCGGTGGGTGGAAGGACTCGATGTTCGGGGACCACGACATCTACGGACCGCATGCGGTGTCCTTCTACACCCGTTCGAAGACCGTGATCACCCGATGGCCAGACCCGATCCATCGTGGCGTCGATCTCGGGTTCCCCACAGCTGAGTGAGATCGTGACGATCGATCTCGTTGCAATCGGTCGGGCCAACCTCGACCTGTACTCCCAGAGCATCGGCGCACCGTTCGAGGACAGCGCCGGGTTCGACGCCATGGTCGGTGGAAGCCCGACCAACATCGCAATCGGCGTGAGCAGGCTCGGGCTCACGTCGGCCATCCTCACGGCGGTCGGCGATGACCGGACGGGGGACTTCGTGATCAGGTACCTCCGCGACGAGGGAGTGATCACCGACTACATCCCGAGGGTTCCCGGAAAGCTCACGAGCCTCGCTCTCCTCGGCGTGCAGCCACCCGATTCGTTCCCGCTGTCGTTCTATCGGGAGGATCCGGCGGACATCTACCTCACGCCCGCCCACCTCGATGCCCTCGACTTCTCGACCGTCGCCGCGGTCGAGATCTCCGGAAACGCCCTCAGCCGGGGACCGTGCGTCGATGCCGTCGAGCACCTCATCGACATGGCGGTTCGCCATGGCATCACCACCTACATGGACGTCGATCTCCGCCCGTCGGAGTGGGCACACCCGGCAGACTTCGGCATTGCGATGCGTACTGCCCTCGCAGGGGTCGACGTCCTCATTGGAACCGAGGAGGAGTTCTACGCGGCATTCATGCCAGAGCCCGGCCCTGTCATGGGAGGAGGACGCGTCCCCGATGGGGAGCTCGACGATCTCGCCGCGACGGTGACGTCGCTCCTTGACGCGGGACCGAGGGTGGTCGTCACCAAGCGAGGGCCGCGGGGCGTCACGATCGAGACCCAGGACGGGCGCATGGACGTCGCAGGCTTCAGCGTGCACGTCGTCAACACCGTCGGTGCAGGCGACTCGTTCGCCGCTGGCCTCATCCGCAGTAGGTTGGTCGGGCTCGACTGGGAGGAATCCGCACGCTTTGCGAACGCGTGTGGAGCGATCGTCGTCGGGCGCCATGGATGCTCGTCGGCATTCCCCACCGAAGCCGAGGTCGTCGCGTTCCTCGAGGAACACGCATCCTGATGGCCCTGCTCGCACCAGGCAAGGTACGCGCCCTCACACAGGCGTCCAACGACGCGGGGGTCTTCACCATCTTCGCCATCGATCACAGGGATGCGATGCGGGCGATCCTCGACCCCGACGACCCGCAAGCCGTGCCTGCCTCCACTCTGACCGACCTGAAGCTCGCATTCGTGAGGGCAATGTCTCCCCACGCTTCCGCGGTGCTCGTCGATCCCGAGTACTCAGCCATCCAAGCCGTGCGGGACCAGGCAATCGGTCGGGACACCGCGTTCCTCGTCGCGCTCGAAGCGCAGGGATATCTCGGCGACCCGCACGAGCGCTTGACCTCTCTGCTCGACGGCTGGAGCGTCGAGAGGGCGAAACGACTCGGAGCTTCAGGGGTCAAGCTCCTGCTGCCGTACCGTCCGGACTCGGAAGCGGCGGATGCCCAGGACGCCCTCGTATCGGAGGTAGTGGCCGAGTGCGCGCGGTACGAGATCCCTCTGTTCCTCGAGCCCATCGGATATCGGATCGAGGGCGAGTCTCCGCAGCGGGAACGACGCTGGATCGTGTGCGAGTCCGTTCGGCGCCTCGGAGCGCTCGGTCCCGACATCCTGAAGGTCCCGTTCCCGGAGGACACTTCGAGGGTCGATCTGCCGGCATGGCGCGACGCCTGTGTCGAGCTCAACGAGGCCTGCCCCGTGCCATGGGCGCTGCTGTCGGGCGGGGACGAGCTCGACTCGTTCGCCACCCAGGTCGAGGTCGCATGCCATGCAGGAAGTTCGGGCTTCCTCGTGGGCAGGGCCCTTTGGGCATCGGTCATCGTCGGTGACCCCCAGACCCGACGCACCGCAATCAACGATCACGTCGTCCCGGGTTTCACGAGGTTGGCCAGGATCGCGACCTCGCTCGGTCGAAGCTGGATCGATCGCGTCGGTCCCGAGGGCCTCGACCCCGTACCGTTCGGGACCTACTGATGCACCGGCTGAGAGGGTGCCGTACCGAGACCGAACGGTGTCTCCGCGATGCCCCCGACCCCGACGTCGATTGCAAGGAGCCGCCCGTTCGCTCCCTGGGGATCCGGCCTGACGTGGGATCCCCCGCCTCCGATCGAGGTCACGAACAGGATGTCGAGACGAGTTCCCCCGAATGCGGCCATCGTCGGCTTACCGACAGGAAGGTCGATGATCCTGTCCACGGCGCCGTCGGGTGTGAGTCGTGCGATCGCAGAGCCGAATACGCAGGCCGTCCAGTAGCAACCCTCGGCGTCGACGCAACCGCCGTCGGGTTGGCCAGGCAAATCGGTGAAGTCCGTGAACACTTCTCGATTCCGGGGTTCTCCGGTATCGGGATCGTATTCATAGGTCCAGATCGTGTCGGCGATCGTGTCGGCGAAGTACATGGTGCGACCGTCCGGGGAGAAGGCGAGTCCATTCGACACTCCGATGGCTCGCCGAAACTCAGCATTGGTTCCGTCCGGGTCGACTCGGTGCAGGACGCCCGAGGACTCGGAAGCGTCCTCGTGCATGGATCCAACCCAGAAGCGTCCCTGGCGGTCGCACCTCCCGTCGTTGAGCCGGTTCGCGGGCCCTCCGGTCTCGAGCTCCAGCCAGGGCTCCGTCCTACCGGTCGACCAATCGAGGAACACCAGGGATTCCTCGACAGCCATGAGCAGGCGATCGGCGTCAGGTGTGAGGGCCATCGATCCTGGACGACCGCTGAGGTGGCGGGTGTGGCGATCGCCCGTGACGGGGTCGAAGCGGTTCACACAGCGCCCGTCGATGTCGATCGTGTACAGCACATCGATGCGCGGATCCCATACGGGGCATTCGCCGAGCAGGTCAGGTTCACGTCCGACGACCTCGATCAAGGTTCCCTCCGCTGCCTCACGATGCCTACCAAGGGCGAGCCTCGATGCTAGACAGTGAGGATGACCGGCATGCTCGATGACCAAGTGATCGTCGTCACCGGCTCGACCGGGATCGCTGCAGCGTGTGCACGGCGCCTCGGATCCAGGGGGGCGACCGTGTTCACGATCTCCCTGACGGACGCCGACTGCGAACGCCTTCATCGCGAGATGGATGACCTCGGCTTCGTTCACGGGTGGGCGTCAGCTGACCTGCGTGACGAGGCCGCAACGGTGAGTGCGTTTACGGCATGCCTCGAGCACTTCGGCCGGATCGACGGCCTCGTGTGCGTCGCCGGCGGAAGCGGGCGAGCGTTCGGCGACGGCACGATCGACACGATCACCCTCGATGCATGGACAGCGACGCTCGACCTCAACCTCACGACGACGTTCCTTTCGGTTCGTGAGACCGTCAGGCACATGCTCGCGCGCGAAGGAGGCGGCTCGATCGTGATCGTGTCGAGCGTGCTCGCCGAGCATCCGTCCCCCGCACGTTTTGGGACCCACGCGTACGCAGTCGCCAAGGGGGGTCAGGTCACCCTGGTTCGCACCACGGCCGCCGCGTATGCCTCGCGCGGCATTCGTGTGAACGCCGTCGCCCCTTCGGTGGTCCGTACCCCCATGTCCGAGAGAGCCCAAGCGGATGCGGAGCTCGTCCGATACGTGGAGGCGAGACAACCCCTCGCTCACGGTTTCCTCGATCCTGACACGGTCGCCGCTGCGGTGGCATTCCTCGTGTCCGATGACGCCGCAGCCGTGACCGGGCAGGTCCTCACTGTCGACGGCGGCTGGAGCGTGACCGAGGTCGAGTCGTGAACCGGATACCCCTTCCCGATGAGATCACGGCGACGAAGGTGATCGCCATTGCTCGACGGGTCCCCACGGAGCGATTGATCGCTGTTGCGAGACTCCTCTCGAACGCGGGCCTCACCGTCCTCGAGATCACCCTCGACGCCGAGGACGCGTTCTCCTCCATCGAGCGCCTCGCACCCGGCCCGATGCAGGTGGGCGCCGGTACCGTTCGCACGCCGGCGGATGTGGCCCGAGCGCGTGATGCAGGTGCTCGATTCATCGTGTCCCCTCACACGAGCGCAGCCGTGATCGACGCGGCAACCGAACATGGGCTCCCCGTGATGGCAGGAGCGATGACACCCACCGAAGCGGTCGCTGCTTGGGATCTGGGGGTCAGCGCCGTGAAACTGTTCCCCGCCTCGGTCGGCGGTCCGGAATTCCTTCGGAGCCTCACCGGTCCCCTCGGCGACATCGCGTTCATACCGACGGGAGGAGTCGACGCCTCCAATGCGCGCTCCTACCTCGCAGCGGGCGCAGTCGCCGTCGGAGTCGGGGGATGGCTGACCGGTCTCGAGGATCTCGACGAGACTCGTGCACGCGCAATTGCACTCGCCGGGGTCAATCGTCGGGGTTGACGAGCTCCTCGCGGCGCATTGCGGCGCTTGGAACCTCGCCGGCGAGGAATCTGCGGTCCCTCGTGGGTGACTCGACGGCTGCGAGAGCAGCCCCGACAGCGCCGGCTGTCGATCCGAGGGTTGCGCCGACCACCTCGATGAGGTCCCTCGGCACGAGCGTGACGCGGTCACGGACGGCCCTGCCGATCGCCTCGATGAGTGTCGCCCCCGTCGCGGCGCCACCTCCGATCACGACCCGCTCGGGCCCGACCATGGTGACGACGTTTGCTATCCCGATTCCGAGGTATCGGATCGCCGAGTCGAGCGCGGCGGTCGCATCGGGGTCACCACGTTCGGATGCGGCGAGTACCTCCTCGAAGCTCTCGAATCCTGCGCGGCTGGCGATCATGGGCGGACGGGTGAGTGCTTCCATGCACCCGGGGTTCCCACATCCACACACAGGCCCTTTCGGCTCGAGCGTCTGATGGCCGACCTCGCCTGCGATCCCGAACGCCCCGAAGTGGAGTTGCCCGTTGATGAAGAGGCCTCCACCGACGCCGGTGCCGAGGGTGATGCATGCAACCGTGGAGCATCCGGCCCCGGCGCCGACCGTGG
>DATHUV010000158.1:0-5728 GCA_035461905.1 Acidimicrobiia bacterium
AACCCCGCCATGGGCCCGGATGTCCGCGGGGACCCGCTCGAGCGCCATCACGGCGCACGCACCTGCGTCCTCGGCGAGCTTCGCCTGATCGGCCGACACCACGTCCATGATGACCCCGCCCTTGAGCATCTGGGCGAGTCCTCGCTTGACGGTGTCGGTGCCGTGCTGGGGTTCCGGAGCTGACATCTGGCGTTCCTTCGTCGGTAGTCACCAAGTCTATCGGCGAGGAGCGGCAGGCTATCGATGAACCGCGATCGCATCGGTGTAGGCGTCGAGGTACGATCGTGCAACGGTGTCCACGTCGTAGAGGCGGGCACGGTCCCTGGCTGCATCGGCCTTCGCTGAACGCCTCTGTTCGTCCCCGAGCAGGGTCACGATGCGCCCCGCGAGGCCATCGGCGTCCCCAACCTCGACGAGCTCCCCCGTGCCCCCGAGGACGCTGATGAAGGCGGGCAGTGCGGAGGCAACGACGGCGCAGCCCGATGCCATTGCCTCGACGATGACGATTCCGAAGGACTCGCCGCCCGTGTTGGGTGCGACGGCGATACCGCTCGACGCAAGCACCGAGACCTTCGTCTCCTCCGGGACCCTTCCCAGGAACTCCACCCCGGCGATCTCCGTGTCCCGTGAGGCTCCGACGACCCGCAGGAAAGCACTCGGGTGGTGTTCGCGAACGACCGGCCACGCCCGGAGCAGCACCGAGAGGCCCTTGCGCTTGTCGTCCCTCCCGACGAACACGACAGATGCGACCTCCTTCTCCGACGGGGCGAACCTTGCGATGTCGAGACCGTTCGGGATGATCCTCACGCCAGCGAGCACGCCGACCGACGAACGTGCAACGTCGGACACGGCCGTGACGACATCGAGGCGGCTTGCCATCGAACGGGTGATGGCGCGCCCGGATGCGAGGAGATGGCGAGCCCACGACGGCGCGTCCGCATGGAACGTACCGACCGTGGGTGCGGATGCTGTGAGGGTCGCCGCAAGCGAAACAGCGGGCATGAAGGGCTCGTGCACGTGCACGACGTCCGCTCCGTCGACTGCCTTGCGGACCCTGTTGACGACTCGGGGATCGACCGAGACGGGAGCCGCGCTGCGGTTCGCCGGAATCGTGACCGTACCGCCGACGAGCACCGATGTTTCGGGACCCTCACTTCCGGGACCGACCACAACGGGGTCGTGCCCGTGGGTCTCGAGCCAACGGGCAAGCAGCGTGACCTGGTCCTGGACCCCACCGGGCTTGCCGAGGTCGTACGGGCACACGAGGGCGACCCTCATGCCGATTCCGTATCGTCGACCAATCGCTCGTCCGATGGCCAATTCGGTTGGAAGAGATGCCACTGGGATGGGCCTTCACGGATGATGTCCTCGAGCACGTTCGCAAACTCCTGGACTCCGAGCGCAACGCGTTCCTCGCGGGTCTCCGCGGTCGGGAGCCGCACAGCATCATGGACGACGATGCGATAACCCCGGCCCTCCTTGAAGTACACGCCGACGGGAATGAGATCTGCTCCCGTGAGGTCGGCGAGCGACACCGCTCCTGCGGGCATGGTGGTTCGCTCCCCGAAGAAGTCGACCTCGATGCCCCGCCCCGTCACGTCGCGGTCCGCGACGAGCGCGATCGCCCCGCCGTCCTTGAGGACCGAGATCAGCTTTCGGGTGCGTCGCGGATCGGACGTGAGGATGATCTCGATGCCGAACTTGTTGCGCACGTCGATGAACCAATCGGTGATCCGCTGGTTGGACAGGTGCTCGGCAACAGCGACGACGGGTGACCCGATGTCCTCCGCAACGAGGCCTGCCACTTCCCAGTTCCCGATGTGGGGAAGTGCGAAGATCCTGCCGTTGCCGTTTCTCATCGACTCGAAGATGGGTTCGAAATGGACACGCTCCACGGTCGCGGTGATGCTCGATCGGCGTCTCGGCCTGAACCAGAAGGTCTCCGCCCAGTACCGCCCGTAGGATCGGTACATGCCGCGCACCGCCTCATCCACCTCCTCGGGCGTCGCATCAGGTCCGAGAACCCGTCGCATGTGCGATCGGACGAGTCGATACCGTCCCTTCCTCCGCTTTGCGAAGAACTCTCCCGTGCCTTCGCCAAGGCGCCGCACCCATGGCTCGGGGAAGAGGCCGAAGATCCCGGCCGCGATGCGGAAGGGGATGTACTCGAGGAGATCCTTCACGGCGCGAGCTGCTGCCACGTCCTCCGGATGCGTTGCACCACGGTGAATCCTGTCAGGACCACGAATACCCACAGCACGGGCTCGAGAATCGGCGCACCGAGACCCGCGACCATGATCCCGACGAGGATGAGGATCATGCGTTCGGCCCGTCCCATCCATCCGCCCTTGCCCTCGAGGCCTGCGATCTCTGCCTTTGCTCGTACATAGGGCACGAGCAGGGAGAACGCGAGTGCCACGATGCACAGGACGAGGAGTCGAGGCTCTTCTCGCAGATACACCGAAAGGCCCACCCACACGGCGATCTCCCCGAAGCGGTCCGACATCGTGTCGAGGAAGGCTCCTCGCTCCGAGGCGGTGCCGAGCCTTCGAGCGAGCGGACCGTCGAGGGCGTCGAGGGCAACCCCGATCGCTGCGGTGAGTCCGCCGGAGAACAGGTACCCCGCAGCGATGAGCACCGCGCCGACGACGGTGACAATGAGACCGACGACGGTGACCACCGCAGGGGTCACGCCGATCCTGGCGAGTCCCGCCGCGATGGGCTCGAGGATCGGGGCAGCCTTCTTGCGGCCCTTGAGATCGATCACAGCTTGTTCCTCACCGGCGGAAAGGTAGCACAGGCTTGGGCGCCTCCACCTCCGACTAGTATCCCTCACATCCGACGGCACGCTTGTTGGCGGACCGTCTCCACACCGAGGAAAGGGCCAGCACTGATGAGTGAACGGACAGCGAAACTGGACCTCGGATCCGATCCAGTCGAGCTCGACGTCCACGAATCGACACTTGGGCTTCCGGGAATCGACATCCTCAAGCTCCGGCAGGCCACGAAGCATGTCACCTTCGATCCCGGATTCGGCAATACAGCCGCGGCCCGTTCGACGATCACCTATGTCAACGGTTCCGAGGGTGTCCTCCTGTATCGCGGTTACCGGATCGAGGACCTCGCCAGGACATGCTCCTTCCTCGAGGTTGCGTATCTCCTCATCTACGGGAACCTCCCGAACGCAGCGGAGTTGGAGCAGTGGGAGTACGACATCACCCACCACGCCCTCCTCAACGAGGAGATGCGCTCGTTCTTCGACGCCTTCCCGAGACGGGCACACCCGATGGCGGTGCTGTCGTCGGCGACGAACGCCATATCGACCTTCTACGACGTCTATCGAAGGCCGGTTCGCGCCTCTGAGGTCGATGCAGGCGCCCGAACCCTCATCGCGAAGCTTCCGACGGTCGCGGCGTGGGCGTACAAGAAGTCAATCGGTGAGCCGTACGTGTATCCGGAGGTCCAGTACAACTACGTCGAGAACTTCCTTCGGATGATGTTCACGACGCCGATCGAGGAGTTCCGGCTCGACCCATCGGTCGTGAAGGCCCTCAACGTACTCCTGATCCTCCACGCCGATCACGAGATGAATTGTTCGACGTCGACCGTGCGGGGTGTCGGATCCTCGCGTGCCAACATGTTCACGAGTGTCGCAGCCGGGATGGGAGCCCTCTGGGGTCCGCTCCACGGTGGCGCAAACCAGGCTGTGATCGAGATGCTCCAGGCGATCCACGACGATCCCGACGCGACGATCGAATCCACGATCGCCAGGGCGAAGGATCGCGATGACGACTTCCGCCTCATGGGGTTCGGGCACCGCGTGTACACGAACTACGACCCTCGGGCTCGCGTCCTACGGGAGTTCGCTGCCGACGTACTCGGTCTGATGGGCCACAATGATCCACTCCTCGACATCGCTCGCGCGCTCGAGGATGCCGCACTCGCCGACGACTATTTCGCCGAGCGAAAGCTGTTCCCGAACGTGGATTTCTACTCGGGGATCATCTTCAGGGCGCTCGGGTTCCCCCTCCGGATGTTCACGGTGCTGTTCGCGATCGGGCGCCTTCCCGGTTGGATCGCACATTGGATGGAGATGAACACCGATCCCGAGACGCGGATCATGCGGCCCCGCCAGTTGTATGTCGGTGAAGTCGAGCGGGATCTCCCGCCCCTCGCCGATCGCTGAATCCCCTCGGGGCATCGATCACGGCAGGTCGACGGCCTCCTCGTAGGAGCCCGTGACAGCCCCTGTCATCGCATCGACCGTGACGAGGGCCTGATGGTCGGGGCTCGGGGACGCCGAGAACACGAGCACCTGCCACACGGGCTTGGCGAGGAGCCCACGGTATCCGAGGGTCGCGGAGCCATGACCGACGGGAAATGATGCGGCTTCGGAGGCGATCCTGATCGCGTCCATGTCGCCGATGCGCATCCTCCACGCGCCTGCGACTTGGTACGCGCCGAGCGCGATGAGCGGAATCACGGCTGTCAGCCACATCGCCCCGACTCCGCTCACGACGGTGATCACACCGGCGACGACCGCCGACGCCAGGTAGGTGTATCCGGAACGCCGACGTGCACGAGTGTCGATGGACCGATATGCGACGGGTGCAGGTTCCCCTCGGCCCTCGGGTGTGTCGTCGTCGGCCATGCCTCAGACGGACTCTCCGACGGCCCGCTCGAACGCGTCGACATCGACCGCTGACTCCCCGCGATCGCGGTGCCAGCGATCCCAGAGTACGAGCATGCTCGGCAGCACAGCGACCGCTGCGAGGAGGGCGAGCAGGATCGTGTAGCCGAGGACGAACCCGAACTGCCTGAACGGGATCGCCGTCGAGATCACGAGGATCCCGAAGCCGGCGATGGTCGTGACGGCCGATCCGGCGAGGGCCCCGCCGGTGTGGGTGAGGGTGTGCTCGATTGCGTCGTTCTCGTCGGTTCGCTCGACGCGCTCCTCGAGGTACCGATGCGTGACGTGGATCATGTACGGGATGCCGATGCCGATGCCGAGGGCTGAGATGGTCGCCGTCACGGGACCGAAGGGTATGCCGAAGAGCGCCATCAACCCGAAGGTCCAGACGATGACCATCGCAACCGGGATCGTGGTGATGACGCCGAGCATCGGTCGCCGCGACTCGAACCAGAAGTTGACCACGAGGAGGATGAGGGCTGCGGTGAGCGTGAGCAGCAGGGACGAGACCTGCGAGTCGCGCAAGACGTTCACGACGAGGTCGTTGATGATGAAGTTGGATGTCGTGACCGCTGCGAGGCCGGCGTCGATCGTGGCCTCGAACGCCTCGTTCAGGCCTTCCGCCAGATCCCCCGCTCCCGCTTCGCCCCCGACGGTTTCGAAGTTGAACAACGCGGCGTCGTATGTGCCGTTCTGCTTCGACAGGACACCTGCCATGACCTCCGGATGGTTGGCGAAGGCGATGTCGTAGAGGGATGTGAGGTCGGCGTCGGCAGGGACGGTACGGTCAGGGCCGAATCCGGCCGCGACCGCGGCGGCGAACATCTCCTCGTCGTACAACTCCGATGTGGGGTTGAGGTACTGGAAGAGCACATTGGTGAGCGTCGCACCCGTCGCGAACCGCTCTCCCGTTGGGGTCTCGATCGTTCGAACATCTTCGACGTCCGCAGCTTCGGACGAGGACTCAAGCATGGAATTCCAGGCGGATCCGGCTGTGACGTCACCGGTGACGAGCACTGATGTCGTCTCCGGGAAGTC
>DATHUV010000159.1:0-10353 GCA_035461905.1 Acidimicrobiia bacterium
TAGTGGCGGCACCTGGCGTTGGGTGCTGCACGCCACTGCATCGACGATGGCCTCGAAGCTCCTCAGTCGACCCGACGCCACTCCTGACCTTCCTCGAAAGGTGGGAGGAAGGCAGTGAACCGGTCTGGATGAACATCCCCGACACGAAAGGTCTCATGCTTGCGGACCTCGTAGCCAGCCATGTTGCCGAGCATCGGCCAATGGTCGAACGTCGCGTCCGTTTCGAGACGGGCACCCGCATTCGCACCGAATCCATCCCAGAGTGCCAGCACTTCGGAGTCCGACCACTCTCCGTTCGCCGGCGCTCGGGGACGGCCCGCTTCAGTGTTCATCACACCAAAGTGGCCCGCAGTGACGACGTAGAGCCACGGCGCGTCGGGTTCACCACTGCGCCACGCTCCCGCCAGCGGCGTCGTGCCCCTGGCACTCAACCTCCGCCACCGTTCGCGAACGATTCCATCAGGGGTGGATCTGTCACACACGCCATACTCACCATCGACGCTGAGCTCGAGCCACGTGGTGCCTCCCTCGAGGCGAGGGTCACTGGCCATCGTGATGGTGTGAGCGCCACGCCAACGGCTGCCGGCGTCCTCCCATGTCGCTGGCCCAGCGGTAGCCGTGAAGTCCCTCAGCATCGCCACCTTCTCGTGCTCGGTTGGTGGCCACCCTTGCGGAGGCTGGCGGCGTCCGGTGGACCGAAGCTCCATATACGTGCCACTTGTGAGGATGGAGAACCCGAGGGCCGGCCTCACTGCCGTGGTGGTGTCCCGAAACGAGACCACCTCCTCCTCGGTCGAGTCGTAGAGAACCTGCCAGAACCCCTCCCAAGGGTTGGGAGCGTGTATCGGTTCAGACATCGCAGGAGACGATCGTCCGGCCCGAAGGCAGAGAGGCCAGCGCGTGGAAACCCTCCCTTTCGAACATCGACAGTGTGCCGGTGGAGAAGCCCGGAGGGAGGTGTCCGTCACGTTTGGACGTGTCGATCGGGTACCCCTCGATGGCATGCGCTCGATGACGGCGGGCATGTTCGACGGCACTGTTGAGAAGACGTGATGCAATGCCCTGGCGACGCAACCTCGCGGGGACGAGGATGCAGTAGATGGACCAAACGTCGGGGTCGTCGGGCTTGTACCAGGAGTGGCCTGTGACGAGACGACTGGCGAGCACGTGTGCGAGACGGGTCCGTGGCTCGACGCCGCACCACCCCACCGGTTCGTCCCCGTTCAGCGCGACCAGGCCCCGAGGAGGATTGAGGGTGGCGATCTGGTCGCGTAGTACCTCATGCCGAGCGTCACGTGTGGTGTCCTGCCAAGCCCGATTCTCGAGGATGTGGAACTGACACCAGCAGTTGCGGGCCGATGCGTCCGTCATCAGCACAGCCTCGACGGACTCCCATCCAGCATCCGGGGCCGGGACAACTCGTATCTGATTGGTACTCATGGCCTCAAGATACGAACAGATCACGACACCGCTACGACACTCTTTCCGATTATCTTCTTGGCGACGTGACACAGAGACTCGTCGGATCCAGCCGCTATCCGGGGATGGTCCAGCTCCACCAGGCGACACCCCTGGTGGAGCGACAGCACGCAATAATCGAGGAGCTCCGACTCGCCACTCCGAGATATGTGACCGCGCGCCAGCTGGCCGAACGCACCGGAACGACGATTCGAACGGTGCAACGGGACATCGCCCGTCTGATCGATGCGCAGGTCCCGATAACCGTCAGGCGCGGACCCGGAGGCGGTTACCGCATCGATGCCAGGCGAGAGCTTCCACCGCTCACGCTCACCCCCGGAGAGGCATCGGCACTCATAGCATCGCTCGTCAGCCTCGGGCCCTACACCTCCGCCACCGCAGCAACCGTCCTCGGCAAACTCATCCACACCCTCGCGCCTCCGACGAACAGTTGAGCCGACACGCCGACACGTAGCCAACGTCTTGGCCTGGCAGACCTAGGCTCACGACCGGTATGCCGAACGACCTCACCGCGACAGGTCGCCGTCGCGCCTGGTCCTGGCCCCTCGAGGACTGGGACCGCATGTGGCGGCCGTCCATGTGGCTGCGCAAGCCACCAGATCCGCACAGCGCGCACGTCTTCCACATCCTCGCCATCGTCGCACTGGCGTCATACGCGAACGTCATCTCGAACGAGGTTCTCGACGACGCATGGCACATACCGTTCAACCTCGGGATCCTGGGCGTCGCACTCCTCATCGCGCGGCGGGCGGGCACGACGTGGACGACCATGGGTCTGCGGCGTGACCGCCTCAAGCGCGGTGTGACCGTGGGGCTCGTCGTCATGGGCGCGATTGCAGCCGGAATCGTCGTCGCCATCGCCGTGCCCAGCACCCGCGAGCTGTTCCTCGACGACCGCGTGATCGACAACTCGATCGGCTGGGCACTGTTCCAGGCCCTCGTGAGGATCCCCCTCGCCACGGCCCTGTACGAGGAAGTGCTCTTCCGCGGCATCGTATTCGGGATGTTCGTGCGTAGATACCCACCCCTCCTCGCCGCGGTGTGGACCTCCGTGCTGTTCGGCTTCTGGCACATCCTCCCCACCCTCGACACTCTCGAGACGAACCCCGCGGGAGACCTGTTCTCTGGAGCCGCGGGCCTCGTGATAGCGGTCGCAGGGGCCGTCGCGGGGACGATGCTCGCTGGCATCGGATTCCTCCTGGTCAGGTTGTACGCGAACAGCACCGTGGCCGCCGTCCTCGCCCACATCGGGACGAACAGCTTGGCGATGCTCGGTGCAGTCGTTGTCGTCCATGTCCTGTGACGGGATCGCGCCGCAGCGCATGGCTTGACAATCCGTCGCCCATTTGGGAGCATTGAGTTTCCTGGTCCTCGCGGGCCGGGTTCGCGACCAAGGAGCCACGATGAGGCGGATGCAGACGCCAATCCCGTCATCCCAGGCTCTCGCGCGCGCCCGTTTCCGGTAGAACCACCTACCGAACTCCCGCATCCGAGACCCACCACGCGGTGACGAGTCCCGTCGCACGCCCCCCGTGTCTCTGCCTTCCGAAGGACCAAGCATGATCCCCGTTCGAGCCTATTTCCGCCTCTTCGCCTCCTATCTGGCGCCGTATCGACGCGAGTCGGTCGTGCTCGCCGCCGTCCTGTTCGGCACGATCGCCCTTCAGCTCCTGAACCCACAACTCATCCGGATCTTCATCGATGACGCCACGGCGGGTCGCCCGATCTCTGACCTGGTCCCCCTCGCCATCGGGTTCATGGTGATCGCACTGGTCCACCAGCTCATGCTGGTGCAGGCGACCTACCTCGCCGAGAAGATCGGTTGGTCGGCGACGAACCAGCTCCGCGCCGATCTGACGCATCATGTGCTGCACCTCGACATGGGGTTCCACAAGGGCACGAGTCCAGGCGAACTGATCGAGCGAATCGATGGGGACGTCACCGCCCTGTCGAATTTCTTCTCCTCGATGATGATCAAGGTGGTGGGGAACGGTTTGCTCCTTGTCGGCATCCTCGTCCTGTTGTGGTTCGAGTCGTGGATCGTCGGCGCGGCGATCACCGTGTTCACGGTTGCGATGTTCCTCGGCCTGTTCCGTCTCCACGGAGTGACCGTTCCGTGGCACAAGGCGATCCGTGCCACGAGCGCGGAAATGTTCGGGTTCATCGGCGAGCAGGTCGACGGCACGGAGGACATCGAGGCAAATGGTGCGACGCAGTACATGCTGTCGCGCTTCGACGCGATCCAACGCCGCTGGCTCCCCCAGGTGGTCCTCGGCTGGACGGGTTGGGCGATGATGTGGAGCGCATCCATGGCCCTGTACTTCATGTCCCTGATGGTCGGGTTCGTGCTCGGGGCGTGGCTGTTCGGAATCGGGTCGCTCACCCTCGGATCCGTCTACCTCGTGTTCCAGTACATCGAGATGGCCCATCGTCCGATCGAGGAGATCCGCGAGCAGCTCATCGACCTCCAGAAGGCCGGCGCGTCCATCGACCGGGTCGAGGAGCTCTTCGCGACCGAATCGCGGATATCGAGGCTCGGATCCTCAACGCTCCCAGCCGGACCGCTCTCCCTGTCGTTCGAGGGCGTCACCTTCAGCTACGACGACGAGGCAGGCGACGAGACGGTGCTCGACGACGTTTCGTTCGATGTCGCCCCGGGCCGGGTGCTCGGCCTCCTCGGGCGCACGGGGAGTGGGAAGTCGACCATCGCAAGGCTCGTCACGCGGTTGTACGAACCCCAGACGGGGCTCGTCAGCGTCGGGGGGGTACCGACATGGGACATCGACCTATCCGTGCTGCGGCGCCATGTGGCCATGGTCACGCAGGACGTCCAGCTCTTCCGCGCGTCGGTTCGCGACAACCTCACGTTCTTCGATGACACGGTCTCGGATCAGCGACTGCTCGACGCCGTGCACCGACTCGAGCTCGACAGCTGGCTCGCCTCCCTCCCCGACGGACTCGACACGATGCTCGAATCCGGAAGCGCAGGGCTCTCGGCCGGACAGGCACAGCTGCTCGCGTTCACGCGCGTGTTCCTACGCGATCCGGGCATCGTGGTCCTGGACGAGGCGTCGTCGCGCCTCGACCCGGCTACGGAGGCCCTCATCGAGAAGGCGGTGGACCATCTCCTCGAGAACCGCACGGCGATCCTGATCGCACACAGGCTCGCCACCGTGGCACGCGCCGACGACATTGTGATCCTCGAGGATGGCCGCGTCCTCGAGCAGGGGGCCCGACAGGCACTCGCGGACGATCCAGAGTCCACGTTCGCCCATCTGCTGGTCGCCGGCATGGAGGAGGTACTGACGTGACGACGCAACGAAAGCCATCCTTCCGCAGGATCATGTGGGCGATGGCGCGCACGCAGCCGATCCGATACGCGGTCGCGCTCTTCGCGTGGACTGCCATCTGGACGATGCCAATCATCCCTGGGCTCATCATCGCCTACTTCTTCGACCAGCTCGCAGCGGGCATCGAGACCACCACGATCGTGCTCGTGGTGGTCGCCACGTTCGCCTACGCGGCGGGCCGCTCGGCGTTGATCTTCCTCGGCATGAGGAACCACGGATCATTGCTGTTCCGCGCCGCGGCAACCGTCCGGAGGAACCTGCTCGTGCGGGTGTTCGAGCTCCCGGGCGCTGCCGCGCTCGACGAGACTCCGGGCGAGATCGTGTCCCGGTTCCGTGACGACGTCGAACATGTCATCGAGCCGTTCGACATCTCGGTCGATCTGATCGGTGCGCTCGTCGCGGGAACGGTGTCGTTCTCGCTCCTCTGGTCGATCGACCCCGTGATCACGCTGGTCATTTCCATACCGGTGGTCATCGTCGCCGTCGTGTCGAACCGCACAGGGGGGCTCGTGCGCCGGTATCGAGAGGAGGCTCGAACGGCGACGGAAGCCATCACCGGGTATCTCGGTGAGACCTTTGCCGCCACCCAGGCTGTCAAGGTGGCAGGGGCGGAGGCCAGCATGCTCGATCGCTTCGTCGACCTGAATGCGGCGCGACGAACCATGATGGTCAGGGATCGCACCTTGACAGCCGTCCTCGAGGCTGTGTTCCGTAACACGGTGAACATCGGGACCGGGTTGGTCCTGCTCATGGCTGCGGGTCGACTGAGCGCGGGCGGGGACGCAGGGATCTCCATCGGGGAGTTTGCGCTGTTCGTCTTCCTCCTGCACCACGTCACCGATGCCTCGTACTTCATCGGCATGTTCATCGCGCGCTCGAAGCAGGGTGCGGTGTCAGCAGAGCGACTCAACGAGACCATGCACGGCGAGCCGTGGGATCGGATCTATCGGAAGATCGACCTCGGCCTCGATGGGGAGCCTGTTGCGACACCGATCACCGTTCCCCAGCCCGAGCCGTTCCGATCCCTCCGGGTCAGGGGCCTCACCTACAAGTACAAGGGCACCGACAACGGGATCACCGACGTCGACCTCGACATCGGTCCCGGCGAGTTCGTCGTGGTGACGGGTCGAATCGGTTCGGGCAAGACGACGCTCCTGCGAACGATCCTCGGCCTCCTGCCGAGGGACGAGGGCACCATCGAATGGAACGGGCGCATCATCGACGATCCTTCGCGCGAGATGACGCCGCCGTTCGCCGCGTACACGCCGCAGGTGCCGAAGCTGTTCTCGATGTCACTCGAGGACAACCTCGTACTCGGCGAAGCGCGGGACGACCGAATGCTGAACGAGTCGATCTACATCGCGACCATGCGCCACGACATCGACCTCATGCCGGAGGGTCTCGCGACCATGGTCGGACCAAGGGGTGTCAGGCTCTCGGGGGGCCAGGTGCAGCGCTCCGCCAGTGCCAGGATGCTCAACCGTGCGTCCCAGCTCCTGGTCCTCGACGACGTCTCATCGGCGCTCGATGTGCAGACCGAGCAACTCCTGTGGTCCCGCTTGTTCAGGGCCCGGTCGAACGTCGCCGCCCTCGTCGTGTCCCACAGGCACACTGCGCTGGCCGAGGCCGACCGCATCATCGTCATGGACGCCGGCAGGGTCGTCGCCGTCGGTACCGCGACCGAGCTCCAGGAGAGGTCGCCCGAGTTCAGGGCGATCTGGGAAGGCGTCGTCGGCGCCGACAGCCCCAGGTGACCGGCTGCTAGCCCCGGGTGATCGCAAGGATCTCGATCTCGAAGGTGAGCGCCTCACCCGCGAGTCGATGGTTCGCATCGAGCGTGACCGTCTCGTCCGTGATCTCGAGGATGATCGCGGGCTGACCGGTGTTGAGGAACACCTCGTCACCGACGGCGATGTCATCCTGATCGGGGTTGAAGGGCACCTCGATCACATTCGCCTCGGACCATTCACCGTATGCGTCGGCGGCCTCCATGCGAACCGTCCTCACGTCCCCCACCTGTCCGCCGCGAACAGCTTCATCGAAGCCGGAGATCACGTCACCGGACCCCACGGTGAAGCTGAACGGAGTCCCACGATCGCGCGATGAGTCGAATTGGCTGCCATCGTCGAGCGTCCCGACGTAGTGAACCTCGACGATGTCGCCGTCCTGAGCAACGAAACCTTCGACAGCGCCCGGCTCCGTCGTCGTGGTCGGGTTCCCCGGTTCCTCTGGTGTGGTGGTCTCCGTGGAGCCCTCGTCGCCACATGCCACGGCGAAGAGGCTCACGGCGGCAGCGATGATCACGAGTCGTCGGACGGACATGGGGTGGTCTCCATGGTCGATTGGGACGGGAGGCTATCGCCCGTGGGTCGTACCGCGTGCTGTGGCGGGGTTCACAGGTGACGACGGGTGGAGGTACCCTTCCCCCCATGGCCGACTATGCACCTCCGATACGCGACATCGCCTTCACCCTCGACACGATCAGCGACATCGGGACGATCGCTTCGTTCCCGGACTACCCGCACGTAGAGACGGACATGATCGACGGAGTCCTCGAGGAGGCGGCGCGCTTCTTCGCCGAGGTCTTCGCTCCCACGAACGAGGTCGGCGACCGGCAGGGATCGCGCCTCGTCGACGGATCCGTGGTCACGCCCGACGGGTTCAAGGAGGCGTGGTCCAAGCTCGTGGACTCGGGCTGGACCGGCGTCACGGGATCCCCGGACTTCGGTGGTCACGGGTTCCCACGATCGATCGGCATCGCCATCTCCGAGATGATGACCTCGGCGAACCTCGCGTTCTCGTTGTGCCCGATGCTCACGGGGAGCGCGATCACCCTTCTCTCACGGCATGGAACGGACGAATTGCGCGACGTCTACCTCGCCAACCTCATCGCGGGGACGTGGACGGGAACCATGGTGCTCACCGAGCCGGAGGCCGGATCGGATGTCGGCGCCGTCAGGGCGAAGGCGACTCCGAACGGCGACGGTTCGTACTCCATCACCGGCGTGAAGATCTTCATCACCTGGGGCGACCACGACCTCACGGACAACATCATCCACCTCGTGCTCGCGCGCACACCGGGGGCACCCGCCGGAACGAAGGGCATCTCGCTGTTCCTGGTTCCCAAGTACATGCCGAATTCGAACGGTGCACCGGGTTCGCGCAACTCTGTCGAGACCGTGTCGATCGAGCACAAGCTCGGGATCCATGCCTCCCCGACGTGCGTCCTGTCGTTCGAAGAGGCGACGGGCTTCCTCATCGGCGAGGAGAACAAGGGCATGGCGTACATGTTCACGATGATGAACCAGGCAAGGCTCGAGGTCGGCCTCGAGGGGATGTCCATCGCCGAGCGCTCCTATCAGCTCGCTGCGTCGTATGCGAAGGACCGCAAGCAGGGTCGCGCACCGGGAGCGGTCGAGACCTCACCGATCATCGACCATCCCGACGTCCGCAGGATGCTGATGACGATGAAGGCGTACACCGAAGCGATGCGCGGCCTCATCTACGACGCGATCGCAGCAGAGGACCGTCACCATTCGAGTCCCGACCCGACCGAGCGCGCCGCCGGCAGGGACCGGCTCGCCCTCCTCACCCCGATCGCCAAGGCGTGGTGCACGGACCGCGGCGTCGAGGTTGCGTCGATCGGTATCCAGGTGCACGGCGGCATGGGATTCATCGAAGAGACAGGTGCGGCCCAGTTCTATCGGGATGCTCGGATCACACCGATCTACGAGGGCACGAACGGTATCCAGGCGCTCGACCTCGTGATGCGCAAGCTGCCGATGGACGGTGGCTCGATCGTCGGCGGATATCTCGACGAGATCGAAGGGTTGGCGACTCGCCTCGCCGCTGCGGGTGGCGACGTCGAGCACATCGGCACCGAGCTCGCACGCGCCGTACCGGTTGTCCGCGCGTCGACCGAGTGGCTCAACGGCCACAGTGACAATGGCGCCCGTATGGCCGGCGCGACGCCCTACCTCGAGATGCTCGGAACGCTCGCCGGCGGCTACTACCTCGCTCGCCAAGCGCTCGTGGCCCACGACCGGTCGTCTGACGATCCGTGGATGGCAGCGAAGGTCGCAACGGCACTGTTCTATGCACGCAACATCCTGCCGAAGGTCCACGGCCTGGCAGATGCGGCTGTATCGGGCGACGACCTCCTGTTCGCCATCGACCCCGGCCTCATCGGTTCGTCGACGTGAGCGAGCCGAGGGCGGCCGCATTCTTCGATCTCGATCGCACGATCATCGGCGGATCGTCGGTGTTCGTCTTCGGCTGGGTGGCGTATCGGGATGGGCTCGTCCCCACGTCGCAACTCGTCAAGGATGCCGTCAACGCTGTCGCATTCACGTTCTCGGGCGCCTCCGACGACAAGACGGAAGCCGTCAAGACCCGGATCCTCGAGGCGATCGAGGGCGTGCCCGTGTCGACCCTCATCGGCCTGGCGGACGAGATCATCCCGAGGCTCCTCGACGACGTTCGCAGGGAGGCCAGAGGGCTCATCGACCTCCACACCGCTGCGGGCCGCGACACCTACATCGTGTCGGCGTCGCCCGTCGAGATCGTCGCAAGGTTCGCCGAGGCGATGGAGATGACCGGAGGACTCGGCACGGTCGCCGAGGTCGACGACGGCGTGTACACCGGTCGCCTCGCGCGGCCGTTCTGCTACGGCGAGGGCAAGGCGATCGCAATCCGACGCCTCGCGCAGGAGAAGGGGTATGACCTCACCCTCTCGTACGCGTACACCGACTCGGCAGGAGACCTCCCGATGCTCGACATCGTCGGGCATCCCGTCGCGGTCAACCCGGACCGCCCGCTCGAGGCGACCGCGTATCACCGCGGCTGGCCGATCGTGGAGTTCTCCAGGACCCGCAAGAAGGTCGTGAAGCGAACGACCGCCGCTGTAGGGGCCGTCGGACTCGCTGCCGTCACCTATGGCCTCGGGATCAGCCAGGGAAAGCGTCAGGAGCGTCGGTCGTCCCCGCTGTCGCGGATGTCAGGGAGGTAGCCCCTGATCGTCGGATAGGCAAGATCCACCGAATCGTCCAGTGAGATCGCGTCGAGGAGGTGTCGCCACACCGCGTCCTCCACGGCACGCCTGCGACGGGCCTCGACGAGGATCCGTCCCGTGAGGAGCACACCCGAGTCGCGACTGCTCACGTACACGTTCGGCCGCAGCTCCGTGTACGTGATGCGGTAGTCCCGGCTCGGACTGACCTGTTCGGTCGTTCGACGGGCGATGTCCTCGGGGATCGCCATTTGACCCAGAGCCTCACGCAACAGCGCTTCCGCCGCATGCCAGTCGGACTCGAACGTGACGAGTAGCGGGATCTCGTGCCAGATGTAATGGAATCCCTCGGTGTAGTTGGCAATCGGCTCACGGAAGAGCCGACCGTTCGGGACATGGATGATTCGGCCGGTCGACTGGTCCGCATCCACCCAGTTCCCGATCTCGAGAATCGTGAACCGGAACGCCCGGATGTCCACGACATCGCCTGCATGCCCACCGATCTCTACGCGGTCC
>DATHUV010000160.1:0-2750 GCA_035461905.1 Acidimicrobiia bacterium
CCCCACAGCGACGAACACGAGTGCCCAGCTCGTCACATTGAAGGCGATGATCTGCGCGGTGACCGTCGTGCCGATGTTGGATCCGAGCACGACCGGTATCGATTGGATGAGAGTCATCAGTCCTGCGCTGACGAAACCGACGGCCAGGACGGTGGTCACAGAGGACGACTGGACGACGGCGGTGAGGGCCGCGCCCGTCAGCAGCCCGACGAAGCGGTTGCTCGTGAGTCTCGTCAGGAGTCGACGGGCGCTGTCACCCACGATGATGCGCAGGGAATCGGTCATGCGCTCCATTCCGAGGAGGAACAGCGCGAGCCCGCCGACAAGGCCGACGATCAGCTCGAACCAATCGATCGCCTCTGTCGCAACCTCGACCGCAGCGAACATCGCGGTCATGGCATCGCCACCCACGATACGGGCAGGGCACGCCACCACAGGTGGCATCCCACCACGGAAAGGGCGCCGCCAACGCCTCTCAGGGGCATCGGTCCAAGCCTAGATGGTATTGCCCATGCCGAGCCTGGACTGGGGGCGGGGGTTCATTCGAAGAACTCGGACCTGATCCATGCTTCCTTCATCGGCTTGGTGCCTCCTGCAAGTGCATGGCCCATCGCCCGGAACAGAGAGCTTCGCACCTCGGATGAAACCATGACGCTGTGGCTCTCCAGCTCGCTATTCGGTGCCGCACTTCTCCTGCCACGTGATGAACCACCCTCGTTCGTTCCGTGACCCGACGCCAACCCGACCCACACGATTCTCATCGTTGTCAACGAAGAGGAAGACGATCTCGTCCGGACTCTGCTCCTCAACAACGGATTCCCCTCGCGGCCGATCCGGATCAGGCAATGCGTCAAGAGCCTCCTGCGCGGTGTCTGCCCCCATCACCTCTTCCATGAGATCTGAGACGGAGTACGCGATGAGCTCGTCAGGACAGTCGAGTGTGCGTCCCGACGGCGTCGGTGCTTCGATCCGACTCCCGCCATCAGAGCAAGATGCCAGTAGGACGATGAGGAGGATCAGGATCGCTCTCGACGCGCTGCTCATGAGTGCGATCATGTCACGCTCGATGACCACCGTCGACCGGCCTTCAGAACCCGTAGGCAGAGGACATCCGCAGCTGTTCGGCGATGTGCACGTTCACGAGCGCGGGAAGGCCGGACTTCTCGGCCCTCTCAAGGGCGGGACGGATCTCCTTCGGATCCTCGACGAACTCGCCGTACCCGCCGAGACCCTCGACCATCTTCTCGTACGGTCGGATACCGAGGTCCGCTCCGACCATCCTCTCGGGGTACAGCATCCGGTGGATGGCTTTGATGTTGTTCCACGCGCCGTCGTTGCCTATGACACCCACCACCGGCATGCCGTGGCGGATCAGCGTGTCGTACTCCATGCCGTTGAACCCGAACGATCCGTCACCGTAGACGATGCCGACGCGGGTGTCCGGCTCGACCGCCTTCGCGGCAATCGCGAATGGCGCGCCGACGCCGAGGCAGCCGAACGGCCCCGGATCGAGGAGACTGCCCGGCCGCGACGTCCTGAGCCACTTGGCGGTCGTCGACACGATGTCCCCACCGTCGGCGGCAACGATCGAGTCCTCGCCGAAGAAGTCGGCGACCTCCCTGGCGAAACGCTCGGGATGGACAGGGGATTCGTCCGACATCGATGCCTCGTCGGCGATCCGCTGCTTCATCTCCTCCCCCGCGAAGACCTCGACGGTCCACTCCGGGTCGGCGGTGCGTCCGATGCGGCCCGCCGCAGCGGCGAGCTGGGCAACCACCGCCCCCGGATCGGCCGTGATCCCGAGGTCGGCATCGCGGTTCCATCCGACCCGTGTCGCGTCGGCGTCGACATGGATCACGAGTGCGTCGGGGTTCACCTTCTTCCCGAAACCGGTGCGGAAGTCCCAGTCGACGCCGAGCGCCAGGATCACGTCGGCAGACCTGAGCGCATCGCCTCGGGAGCGGTTCCCGAGGTACGGATGGCCGAAGGGCAACGCGCCGCGACCGAGCGAGTTGAGGAATACGGGCGCCCGGTACGCGGATGCGAGCTCTTCGAAGTGCGTCGTGAAGTCGGGTTGGCCGGTCCACCGGAGTCCCGTTCCACCGAAGATGACGGGTTTCTCCGCACGAACGAGGATGTCGGCGATCTCTGCGAGCGTCTCGTCGGGCACGCCGGCCGGTCGATTCGTGCGGTAGTGCTTCGGCCAGGTGATGGCCGTCTCCTCGACCATGTCGGCGCTGATGTCCCAGGGGATGTCGAGGAAGACAGGGCCGCCGCGGCCGGCGAAGGCGTTCCTGGCGGCCATGGCGATGTACTCGGGGAAACGCCCTGCGTCGTACGCCGTGTCGGCCCACACGGTGATCGATGAGAACAGCTTCGGGTGGTCCATCTCCTGGAGGCCGCCCTTGAGGTTCTCCTTGGTTAGGTGGCGCCCCCCGATGAGCAGCATCGGGGTGTTGGCGAAGTAGGCGTTGGCGACGCCCGTCAGCGCATCGGTGACTCCCGGCCCTGCTGTGACGATGGCGACGCCGAGCCTCCCGGTGAGGCGCGCATACGCGTCTGCTGCGTGGGCAGCCGCCTGCTCGTGGCGGACATCGATGACCCTGATGCCCTCCGACACGCACCCGTCGATCACGGGCAGGATGTGCCCACCCGTGAGGGTGAACACCGTGTCGACACCCTCCGCTCTGAGGGCACGGGCGATCACCTGCCCGCCGTGGATCTTGGCCATCGCGTTCCTCCGGGGTCGG
>DATHUV010000161.1:0-5536 GCA_035461905.1 Acidimicrobiia bacterium
CAGGGGGGACGGGCGAACGAAGTGAGCCAGGGGGGCCGCGAGTCCCGTGTGACTAGCGCGACCGTGCGTCGAATAACGGTCATCGATCATCGAGGACAGATTGCCGATATTCCTTGGATGGAACAGACCGTCACGGACGAGATGGAGACCCCACCCGAGTGCGTGGTGTGTCGGCGACCGGCCGTGACGATCGACCGCCAGGACACCCCGATGTGTGCGAAGCACGCGGCAATCTTCATCACCGCAGACCGCCGCGAAACCGTCGCCGACAAAGGGCGCATCGTTCGCTGAAGGTGCCGATCGCCGGTTCTGTGCGCTGAGCTCTCAGGCGCGCAGCTCCTCGCAGGGCCTCGCACCTGGGCGGCGCCACCTCCGGGGACGAGGTACCGTTCGGCCACATGAGGTATCGAATGAACGACGAAACCATCGACGGCCATATCGCCGCGCTGATCGATATGGCCGCTGATCCGGCTACCCCCCCGCGGGATCGTGACATCATCTCCGAGATCATCGTCACGGCGCTCAAGCTGTTGAGGGACGGTGCGGACCGCGGAGACATGAAGATGATGAACACCGCGCTCAAGGAGCTGCGATACTCGTCCATCGTCTTCGGGCCCCACCGTGGCATTCGCAAGATCGCCGTGTACGGATCGGCACGCACGCCGCCGGACCTACCGAACTACCAACTCGCCGAGGAGTTCGGTCGGCGTATGGCCCAGGACGAGGGATGGATGGTCATCACGGGCGCCGGCCCAGGCATCATGGAGGCTGTCAACCGTGGCGCGGGTCTCGAGGCGTCGTTCGGCGTCAACATCCGACTGCCGTTCGAGAACGGTGCGAACGAGTACCTGTCCCCCGGCAAGGTCATCAACTTCAAGTACTTCTTCACCCGGAAGGTGCAGTTCGTGAAGGAGGCTGACGCGTTCGCTCTCTTCCCCGGTGGCTGGGGAACCATGGACGAGGCGTTCGAGCTCCTGACGCTCATCCAGACCGGGAAGTCCGACATGCACCCGATCGTGCTCCTCGAAGCTCAGGGAACGAACTTCTGGCAGTCGTGGGAGGCACTGTGTGACACCCTTCTCGCCCATGGCATGATCGCCGAGGCCGACAAGAACCTGTACGCGATCGTTTCGAGCATCGACGAGGCCGTCGAAGAGGTGACCCGCTTCTTCGCCGTGTACCACTCACAGCGGTTCGTTGACGACCTCCTCGTGCTCCGCCTCTCGACCGACATCCCCGACGAACTGGTTCGGGATCTCAACGACGAGTTCGCTGACATCGTCACGGTGGGACAGATCCAGCGGACCGCTGCCCTCGATGCAGAGGTCGCCACGGACGACCACGTGATGCTTCCCCGCCTCGCGTTCGCATTCGACAGGCGCAGCTACGGCAGGCTGCGCGCCCTCATCGATCGGATCAACAGTGCAGGGGGCGAGATCGGAGCGGAGAACGCAGCAGATGAGATCCTGGCTGATGGTGCCGCGCCCACCTGAGCGTGGAGTAGGCCAAGGCTTGCCGCGGATCGGATCAACAGCTCAGGGGGCGAGATCGGAGCTGACAACGCGGCGAGCGAGATCCTGGCTGATGGTGCCGCGCCCACCTGAGCGTGGAGTAGGCACCAAGGGGTGCCGCATCGTCCAGCAGACGGTGGTGCATTAGAATCAGGCGGATGCGGGAAATCCTATCCGACCTGGTCGCGGAGCAGCAGCAGCTCGACCAGTTCCTCCAGACGTTGCGTGATCGCCAATGGCCGACGAGGACTCCGGCCGAGGGTTGGTCGATCCAGGACACGGTCAGCCACCTCGCATTCACGGAGGCGTTTGCCGCCGAGGTCCTCGCCCAGGGGAGGGCGAGAATCGAGTCCGAGAGCATCACCGACATGGATGAGTGGACCCAACGCGGTGTTGAGAAGGGTCGTGGCCGCCGCCATCAGGAGATCATCGAGTGGTGGCGGTTCGGCCGCGCCGACGTCGTCGAGGCGTTGTCCCGCATGGTCGCATCGGACAGGGTCGCGTGGTTCTACGGCGACATGAGCGCTCGATCGTTCGCGACGGTTCGCCTCATGGAGACATGGGCCCACGGTCTCGACATCAAGGCAGCGATCCTCGGCCGCATGACACCGCTACCCGAACCTCCCGTCGACGATGAGGATTACGACGACCCGCTCGCCGAGACGACGCGGCTCCGCCACATCGCCGCCCTCGGCCAGAAGACCCTCCCGTTCGCGTTCGAACAGGCGGGGGAGGAGTTCCCGGCCTCTGGGATCAGGGTCGAGGTCATGGGGCCGCTCTACGCCGCATGGCGATACGGGCCGGAGGACACCGACCAGGTGATCAAGGGTATGGCCGGCGACTGGTGCAGATTGGTCGTACGGCGGGTGGCGGCCGAGGACACCGGCCTCAAGGCGGTGGGCGAGTATGCGGAGAAGGCCCTCACCATCGCCAGGGCCTACTAGATGGTGCTGCCCCGCCTCATCGGGATGGTGCACCTCGGTCCGCTCCCCGGGTCCCCCGGATTCACGGGCGATCTCGACGAGGTCATCACCGCGGCGATGACCGACGCGGAGATCCTCGCCGAGGCAGGGTTCGATGGCGTGATGGTCGAGAACTTCGGTGATGCCCCGTTCTTCGCCGACGACGCACCCAAGATCACGATCGCCTCGCTCACGACGGCGGTCAATGCCGTGTACGAGGCATCACGGCTCGCGGTCGGCGTGAACGTGTTGCGCAACGATGGTCTCGGTGCCCTTGCTGTGGCCGCAGCAACCGCAGCGTCATTCGTCCGGATCAACGTGCTTTCGGGGACGATGTACACCGACCAGGGTCCCATCATCGGGAACGCAGCCGAGATCGCACGCATGAGGGCGGCCGTCTGCCCGGACGTCGCTGTGATGGCCGACGTCTTCGTCAAGCATGCGACACCACCAGCCGGGCTATCCCTCACCGATGCGACGCACGATCTTGTCGAACGCGGTGGTGCTGATGCCGTCGTCGTGTCCGGTGCCGGTACCGGATCCGCTGCCGACCCTGACGATCTCGCAACGGTCGCGCGTGCCTCCGACCTCCCCGTGTACGTCGGTTCCGGCGTGAGCGCCGCGAACATCGCCGCGACCCTCGAGATTGCGCACGGCGCGATCGTCGGCACATCGATCAAGGTCGGCGGCGTCTCCACCAACCCCGTGGATCCGGCCGCCGCGACGGCGTTCGTCGCTGCCGCTGGTTGACGTCGGACGCTCCGGGGCACCTCCACACGGAGGGAAGTTCTTACCCACAGGCGTCTGCGTAAGTCGATTTTGTCATTCCCGGCCATCTCGATCACAGGTCGAGGATCGACCCGCAAAGGCCTGCAAACATGGGGTTTCCGGTACCCTCAACCATTGGTTGAGGGTTGTAGGGAGCGTACGGGAACCCGCTCCTGGGAGCAACCCTCCGAAATCGTCATAGGCCCGCGGTAGCCTGATCACGTGTCCAGCCTCGACCTCTTCTCCCCTGCGACGTCCGCTTGGTTCGAGGCTTCGTTCGATGCACCGACTCCCGCCCAGACGCTCGGATGGGCTTCGATCGCATCGGGCCGACACACCCTGATCCACGCCCCGACGGGATCCGGCAAGACGCTCGCTGCCTTTCTGTGGTCGATCGACAGGCTGATGACCTCCCCCACCCCTGCTACGACCGAGCGGTGCCGCGTCCTGTACGTCTCCCCGCTCAAGGCCCTCGCCTACGACGTCGACCGGAACCTGCGGGCGCCACTCACAGGCATCGGTGTGGAGGCCTCGAGACTGGGAGGCGAAACCGTCTCCGTGACCGTGGGTATGCGAACCGGGGACACACCTTCGACCGAGCGTCAGGCGATGCTCCGCACTCCCCCGGACCTCCTCATCACGACGCCGGAGAGCCTCTACCTGATGCTGACATCGCGGGCGCGCAACATCCTCGCCACGATCGACACCGTGATCATCGACGAGGTGCACGCCATCGCTGGTACCAAGCGCGGATCGCACCTCGCCCTGAGCCTCGAACGCCTCGAGGCGCTGTGTGCAACACCGCCTCAGCGGATAGGGCTCTCCGCCACGCAGAGACCCCTCGAGACGATCGCAGCCTTCCTCGGTGGTGGTGAGTCCGACGGACAAGGCTGGACACCGCGACCTGTCGACATCGTGGACGCGCCCCGCGATCGCGAACTCGACATCGAGATCGTTGTCCCCGTCACGGACATGACGAATCCTGCAGCCGACGATCCGTCTGGCGACTCAGACCCTGTCGGTCGATCGATCTGGCCCGCCATGTACCCACGCCTCCTCGATCTCGTGAGGGAACACCGCAGCACCATCCTCTTCGTCAATAGCCGCGGCCTGGCCGAGCGCGTCGCTGCCGAGATCAATCGGCTCGCCGACGAGGAACTCGTCCAGGCCCATCACGGGTCGGTATCGCGTGAGAAGCGCCTCGACATCGAGGACCGGCTCAAGCGGGGCGACCTGCGAGCCGTCGTCGCCACGTCCACGCTCGAGCTCGGAATCGACATGGCGGCCGTTGACCTCGTCGTGCTCGTCGAGTCCCCGACGTCGGTGGCTCGTGGCCTGCAGCGAGTCGGACGATCGGGTCATTCGATCGGCCAGCGGTCGGTTGCGAAGGTCTTCCCGAAGCACCGCGGAGACCTCCTCGAGACAGCCGTCGTCGTCGAGCGCATGTACTCGGGCGCCATCGAGGAAACGACCGTTCCTCGGAATCCGATCGACGTCCTCGCACAGCAGCTCGTCGCGATGGCCGTGATGGACGATCTGGACATCGAGGAGGCGCACGCGCTCGTGCGTCGTGCCATGCCGTTCCAGGATCTCACCCGCGCGACGTTCGAGTCGGTCCTCGACATGCTGACGGGCCGCTACCCGAGCGACGAATTCGCAGAGCTCCGACCTCGGCTCAACTGGGATCGCTCCACGGGAACGATCACGGCCCGATCGAGCGCCCGCTTGCTCGCCGTGACGAACCCCGGAACCATCCCCGACCGCGGCCTGTACACCGTCCACCTCCCCGAGGGAGGCAGGGTCGGGGAGCTCGACGAGGAGATGGTGTACGAGTCCCGACCCGGAGACGTCTTCATCCTGGGTTCCACGTCCTGGCGGATCCAGGACATCGACCACGACAGGGTCATCGTGACTCCCGCGCCGGGCTCTCCTGCCGCAAAGATGCCCTTCTGGCACGGCGACGCACCCGGGCGACCCGTCGAGCTCGGGCGCGCGGTGGGCGCATTCACCCGCACGATCGGCGCCCTCGAACCTACCGAGGCTCACGCCCGCCTCGTCGCCGAGTACCGGCTCGACGACCTCGCAGCGAGCAATCTGGTCGCGTTCATCGGAGACGAGAAGACCGCGACAGGCGTCCTTCCGACAGACCGGACCATCGTCGTCGAGCGATTCCGAGACGAGATCGGGGACTGGCGGATCGTCGTACTGTCGCCATTCGGTGGCAGGGTGCATGCTCCGTGGGCGCTCGCCATCCGATCCCTGTACCGCCGCCGGTCAGGAGGGGCGGTCGACGTT
>DATHUV010000162.1:0-6521 GCA_035461905.1 Acidimicrobiia bacterium
TGATGGCTCGCATCGCCGGTCTCAGCCTCCGGGAGCGTTGGAGCGATTGGCATCGCAACGCCTTCACCGCCGAGAGCACCTCGCACATATCGGTCTGGGAGAAGCGCGGCACCTGACGATCAGATCACGCGATGGCGTGACCCTCGGTCTGGGGGTTCACCCTGGGCAGGTTGCCTCGGCGGTGAAGTCCGCCAAGGCGAGGTCCGGCATGTGCGCGAGCTGGCCGCTTGCGGTCACGGTGTCGCCGCTCTTGGTCAGGCTCGTGACCGATCCGACGGGGTCACTCACGAACCCGACTGCGGAGTACCAGAGCTGGTTGCCCGACTCGTCGTAGAGGACGATCTGGAGCCAGTCCTCGCCGTCGGGAGAGTTCTCGGCCAAGGCATACTGGAACGCAACCTGACGCGTTGGGTCATCGATCATCAACCCCTGCGATACCACCAGGCCGTCGCCGGCGTCGAGCCCGCAGCGTCCTGGCGGGTCGAACGAGAACTCGAAGACAGTCCCGTCGACCTCCACATACCCGTCTCGGGTCGAGGTGCCGGATGCGCTCGTGTTCCCATCGCCATTCCCCTGGCTCGCCTCGGGTCCTGATCCACCGTTGCTTCCGTCGTCACTGTCACCGCCACAGGCGGCAGCGGCCAACGCCACCGCCATGGCGAGGATCCAGATCCTCCTAGTCATTCGTCACCTCACACGTCTTGTTGTCGGCGTGGCTCCGGTGAGAACCCGCACCCGGCCCTCGAGCGTCATCGCTCAACGGCGAACCATCGACAACCCTATTCGATCCCCTGGCTTCGCGTGCCGGAGATCTGTCCAAGCCCGACCTCGCGAATGTGAAGAAGCTCGGATGCACTTCGACAGGTGCCATGGCATGATGCTGGTCATGTCGAGGAACAAGACACACCTCAAGCGATACCTCCAGAGCGGCAGGGACGCCCTTGTCTGGAAGCTTGACGGTCTCAGCGAGTACGACATTCGACGCCCGCTCGTACCGACGGGCACCAACCTCCTCGGACTGATCAAGCACCTCGCCTGCGTCGAATACGGGTACTTCGGTGACACGTTCGATCGACCCTATGACGACGCGCTGCCCTGGTGGGACGACGATGCGGAGCCGAACGCCGACATGTGGGCGACGCCTGACGAATCGCGCGCCGACATCGTCGACCTGTATCGGAGGGCATGGGTCCACGCCGACGCCACCATCGATGCGCTGGATCTGGACGCCGTCGGGAACGTTCCCTGGTGGAAGTCCGACCGACGCGAGGTGTCCTTGCACCAAATCCTGATCCACGTGATCGCCGAGACCCATCGACACGCCGGACATGCCGACATCGTCAGGGAGCTCATCGACGGCGCCGTCGGTCTGCGCCAAGGGGTCTCGAACCTGCCGGACGCGGATCCCGAGTGGTGGGACCAGTACCGGCAGCGACTCGAGGATGCCGCCCGCCGAGCCGACGCCTGAGGCCTCCGGCGTTTGCCCCAGGCGAGGCAGCTCCTGATACGTACGGACCCGGGCGCTGTCCGACCTCTTCAGTCCTCGGCGCCTGGCGTGGCGTAGATCGCCTGTCGACGTTCGGTCAGGTTCACGGTCAGGACGACCTCCCTGTCGAGTACCTCCTCGAGCCTGCGACCGAGCTCATCGACGGGAGGCGGCTGATCTTCTCCTGTTAACTCCACCAACACCTCCTCACGGTCGACGTTCAGGTCGACGACTTCTAGTCGAAGGTCGGACAGCCAGATGTCGACCTCCTCTGAGGCAAGTACCGCAGCCCGTCCGTCGCGCACTGCGGTCGCCAGGCTGTCGTACAAGGGGACTGCAACGATTCCAACCGGTATGAGGGTGATGGTCACAGCGAGAGCCACCTGCCAGCTGAGACGGGTGATCCGTACCGTGGGGATGAACCCGGTCGCCAGGAACACCACAGCGGCTGCCAGGACGATGGCGGTGAGGTTGGTCAGGTAGAGCAAACCCGCGCCGACAGCGAGATCGCTCCGCCCGATGTCGAGCGCGGTACCCACCACTGCCAGCGGAGGCACCAATGCGACCGCCACCGCTACGCCCGGCAGGGCACTTCCCACCTCGTCCCTGACCATGGCATAACCCCCGGCGGTGCCTGCGGCAAGGGCGACCGCGAGGTCGAAGAGGGTGGGACGGGTGCGCGCCAGGAGCTCATTCGGCAGTACCCCGACCTGTACGTCCGGTATCAGGGTGGCAACCACCCAGGCGAGCAGCATGCTCCCGAGGCTCGCCACCACCACGAAGCCGACACTCTTGGCAGCGCGTTTCGGCCAGATCATCGTGGCTGCTGCGGCGACGGAGAGCACCGGGGTCATCAATGGGGACAGGAGCATTGCGCCTATGACGATGGCCGGTGAATCGGAAGCTATGCCGATGACGGCGATCACCACCGACGCCGCCTGGAGCACCGTGAACCGGTAGAGGAAGGGCCGTTTCGCGTCCCCCTCGTAGAAGAGTTGGCCGAGGATGCGATCCCGCTCCTCCGGCTCTACACGCCGTCTTTCCCACCAGGATCGGGCCTGTCGGTCGTTCCTCTCCTCCGCCCGTTCGTCCTCGTCGAGGTCGGCGGTTTCCTCGTCATCTTCGAGCTCGGGGACCTCTTCGTTCTCGGGCGGCATGAGGGAAGACTATCCAGCCCACCACGCCGACATCCAAACGGGGGAATGTCCGGGTCTGGACGGGTGCCTCGGCGTGATTGAGGCGACAGTCGAGGAGGCGCTTCCAGCACCTGAGCCGATCCGTCGCTGCATCAGTGGCGTTGGAGGCGGGCCCGGAGGAGCGCCCATGCCGCCACGAAGGCGACGACCGCACCGAGAGCGAGCGGAACCGACGTGTTCGGGCCGATGGTGTTCCCCCGGAACATGACATCCCGCATTGCTGCGAGGCCGTGGGTCATGGGGAGCATCCAGCTCACGGCACGAACCGGTTCTATCAGCCTCTCGAGCGGCATGAAGAAGCCGCTGAAGAACGTGCTGAGGAGCAGGATGATCATCGTGATGTTGACGGCCTGGGTGTCGCTCTGCACCAGGCTCGAGATGACGAAGCCGATCGCCAGCGACGCGACGATGAGCAAGGCGATCGCTATGGCGTAGTCGACGAGCGACCCCACGAGCGGTACGCCGAACACAGCGAACACGAGACCGCTCAAAGCTGCCGCGATGAGCGCCATCCAGCCTATGTAGCCGAGGAACTTTCCGCCCAGGATGTGGGTGGCCCCCACGGGAGCAACCTGGAAAACCTCGGGGGTTCCCAGCCGCTCCTCCCGGACGAGGGCCAATGCCGCAAACGTGATGGCCAGGTGCTGCAGCAGCAGGGCGATCACACCCGGCGCGTAGTAATCCGTGAGACCGACGGGAACGGCACCGACGACCTGGGTCTCGACGTCGAGAGGACTCACCAGGATCTCGGCAGGGATCCCTCGGAGATCCTCCACCACGGTCTCCATCTCCGCCAGCTGACCCTCCACCTCGGCGAGCGCCGCACTCTGTTCCTGTGGTGTATCCGCCTCAGCGAGCACCTCTCGAAGAGCCGCGGCGCGCTCTCTGGCCCCTCGGATGTTGCTCTCCCCGCCGTCACCGAGGCTGGATTCGAGGGCATCGGCGCCCGCCAGCATCGCGGCGATACCGGCCAGTTGCTCGGCCAGCACGTCGCGTTGGTCGGCCGCCTCATCCAGTTCGCCTCCGTCCAGTGCGGCGCGCATCAATGCGGCGGATTCCTTGCTGGCGAGAAGCAGCGGCGCCACGTCTCCTGTCTCCTGCTGGCCGGCGGTTACGACTCCGGCGATCAGTTCACGGTTGATTGCGTCGAAGGCGGCGTTTGCGATGAGGTTGACGGTTGCTCGCTCGATCGGGTCGAGCGTGTTGTGAAGCAGCACGAATGTGGCGCGTTCCCCACCACGCACGGTGGCGTACGGGTCCTCAGGAGCGATGACCGCAGCGTCGAGATCACCGTCGCGTACCCGGCGAGCAGCCTCCCCGCGGTTGGAGGTGATCCCCTCCAGCTCGAAGGAGCTCGAGATGTCATCGAGCCGGGACTCGACCTGGCGGCGTAGTTCGACGTTGTCCTCATCGATGACGATCACGACCCGCAGGGGGTCGAACTCCTGCTGATAGCCGATGCCGAAGAGGGCCAGGATGAGGAACGGCCCGAGCACCAGGGTGAGTATGAGCCGGGGCTGGCGCACGACATCGACCGCCTCCTTGCGAGCGAAGGCGGCCACCTTGACGAGACCATCGATGACCCTTCTCATCTATCGCTCACGACCCCAGCTGCGGATTGCGCCCTGAATCGCTCGACGAGCTCGACGAACACGTCGTCGTAGGGTGGTAGGTGCTCCTCAGCCCCGACGATCTCGACGCCACGGGAGGAGAGCCAAGCGGTCAGTTCGGGAAGAGCGGTTGCCGCTTCGTCGACCACCACCCGCAGCACGCTGCCGCGGCGTTCGGTCGAGGAGGCGGAAACCGCCTCGGTGATCTCGGCGACCAACTCGTCACGGGGAGGAACAGCGAACTCCACGTCGATGACGTCGCCGCCGAAGGCCGCCCGACGCAGGCCGTCCGGGGTGTCGACGATGAGCAGACGTCCCTCGTCGAGGACACCGACCTGGTCGCAGTAGGCCGCCTCTCCCACGTACTGAGTGGTGACGAATAGGGTGCGACCCTCGTCGCGCAGATCCGTGAAGCGGTCCCAGAAGCGTCGTCGCAGCATCGGATCCACCCCTGCGGTCGGCTCGTCCAAGAAGATCATCTCCGGATCGTGGACGAGGGCGGCGGCGAGGCTGAGTCGGCGCTGCATCCCGCCGGAGATCTCATCGACACGCTTGCCTTCGTCGTCGGCGAGTTCGACGAACTCGAGGACCTCGTTGCGCTGTGAGCGGCTCCGCTTCCCCCTCAGCCCGTACAGGGCGGCGAAGAACCGGAGGTTCTCACCAACGGTGAGCTGAGGGTAGAGGACGGAGAGCTGGGGGAGGTAGCCGAGACGGGATCGGGTGGCGGTGTCGAACCGCGTCGGGTCCTCCCCGAGCACCTCGATCGTTCCCTCGTCGGGCTCGACGACTCCCGTGAACATCCGAACTGTTGTGGTCTTGCCCGATCCGCTCGGGCCGATGAACCCGAAGATGGACCCAGCGGCCACGTCAAGATCGAGATCGTGTACTCCGTCGCCGGATTCGAAGATCTTGGATGCACCCCGCGCCGAGATCGCGGCGCGATCGACGGTGCTGGCTGATGATCTCTTCGTCTGCACGGATGACCTCCCGACGAAGCTCATACCCACATCACCGGATGATGAACCGCGCGTATCGAAAGCCGTTCGTCGGGTAAGTCAGAAGAGTGACACTCTCAATTCGTCGCCGTCCCTACATCGACCCGGGTACCGGTCGCGTCCTCTTTCTGCTCGGGGTCGTCGGCCTCACACTCGGCCTCATAGCGACCCTCGTAGCGTGGCTGCTCGTCGACGGCGCCTTCGACTCCTTCGAGGAGAGCCTCCTGCTGACCGATGAGGCATTGGTGGCCGTTGCAGACACCGTAGGTGTCGCCGAGGACGTGGTCTCGGCCACGGCGACCGGATTGGAGTCGGTGTCGGTCGTCATAGGCGACGTCGAGGAAGCCCTGGTCGCCACCGAGGTAGTACTCGGTGAGGCCGACGTGATGTTGGGAGAGACGGTTCCTGAGGCGATCGATGCTGTTCGCGGGCCGCTCCCCGCCCTCATCACCAGTACCGACGCCATCACCCGAATCTTGACCGGGCTTCCCTTCATCGGTGACTCGGTCGTCCCCGAGCCTCCTCCGGCCAACTCACTCCGGACCATCGACGAGGAGCTCGCCGACCTGGCAGTGCAACTCCGTGACCCTTCCGTCCGCCTTGGTGTCGTAGGCGAACAGTTCGCCGACATCCGACAGGAGCTGGGTACGACCGGCGAGACGCTCGACTTCCTGGTGGAGACGGTGGAGAACGCCGAAGCCGTACTCGCCGGATACGAGCGGGCGGCGAGCAGGGCGTCGAGCATCATCGACGAAGAGATCGACGACCTGGGAGCGCGCAGGCTCCTCGCTCTCGTCCTGGTCGGGATGTTCGCCGTGGTCATCGCCATCGGCAACGCAGGACTCATTGTCGCCGGTCGCTCGTGGCCGGTCGTCGAGGACCTCATCGAAGACAGTATCGACAGCGACGGAGTGGAACCCACAGCCCTCTGAGGTTCTCCTTGGAGCGAGCTCCCTTCTCCGTCTCTCCCCGGCGAGAGAGACGCGGAGCGAAGCGACGCAGACCCGTTCCTGTCTCTCCCCGCGGGAGAGACGCGGAGCGCAGCGACGCAGAGAGGGCCGTAATTCACGGACTCACGCCAGACCTGGGTAACAACTCATCCCCTCTCTGCCCTGCCGGGCATCTCTCCCAACGGGGGAGAAAGCGCGAACAGCGTGGGCCGTGGCGGCAACCTTCCGGGACGTTGGAGAGAGAGGGCATGGGCAGGGAGTACGTACAACAGAAGGGCCACACC
>DATHUV010000163.1:0-5285 GCA_035461905.1 Acidimicrobiia bacterium
GGCGGCGGCGAGCCTGCGATCGATCGTCAGCAAGGGTGCGTCGACGGCCTCCGCCATTGCCACGTACCAGGCGTCGTAGGCAGTCAACGACGTTCGCAGCTCCCAGATCCGTTCTGCGAATGGAGCGTAGGGTGCCAGATCAACGGGGAGGTGCCCCGCCGTGAACCTGCTGGAACCATTCCTGCCGCGCATGCGTCAAACGAGTGATGACTGCGCGATGTCTCATTGGGTCATGTGCCTTGGTCCTCGTCGGAGGTTTGGTCGCCGGTTGCGCCGCCGACCCTGAGGCGAGCGACGTCCCCTCGACCACCTCGACCTCGACCACCGAGCCGTCTGTTGCACCACCCGTCGATTGCCCCAACTTCGTGACCGAGGTGGAGACGGGGCCGGAGCCGACCGATTACTCCGAGGACGGACCGATCTCCCAGGCCCAGAACCGACTACAGGGCGACGTCGAGGCGGCGATGGCGTATGCACAGCAGCGCACCGACGACTTCGGATCGATCCGATTCGAGAACAGTCCGCGAGTGCGGCTGGTGATCAGCTTCACCGACCATCTCGAGGAGCACTGTGCCGCCCTCCGTGACCTGCTCACATACCCCGACGAGTTCGAACTCGTGCTGGCTCCGGTCACGGAGGCTGAGCTGTATGCCATCCAGGATGACGTGGTCGCGATGGCTGGCGAGTACATCCAGGGCGCCGGATCCTCCTCGGACAGCGTCGGCGTGAGCCTGCGCGCTGACGGCGAAGCGGTGGCAGCCGAGATCGCGGCCAAGTATGGGGACCTTGTGACGATCACGGTTGGCGCGCTCGGTTACCCGGACCGCACTACCGGCGGATTCTGGGTCTGTAGCGACCTGGTGCCACCGCCTCCTTCGTCGCCGACATTCCTGGTCGCGGCCCTGAAGCCCATCGAGTCACCGGTCACGTCGGGACACGACTTCGAGGCTGTCGTCACCGTGACCAACACGGGTGGGGACATTGTGGCCTTCGAATCAGGCTCACCGCTCACGGCCCTCGTGTACCTGCCCCGCACCGACGAGGTCGTCGGGATCTACACCGGTAGCGTCGCGGGCGTCGGGGTCAGTGCTGAACTCGGACCCGGTGAGTCGATCGACATCGAAGTTGTCGGCGGTACGGCCTCGTGCGATCCCGAGCTCGGCTACGCCCTCCCCCCTGGCGACTACGAGGTCCGGGTGGCCGTCGACCAGTATGAGTACCCCGACGGCGGGTTCGAGCTCCATGCGATCCTCAGCGAGCCGACACCGCTGACCGTGTCAGGGTGACCCCGACTTCGGGGACGCGCTCCTCGTACCCGGTAGAGTGATGGGCAGATCCCAACCACCCATCCGCCTGAATCCGGAGGCTCCATGGCCGAGGTCCTGCTGTTCCACCACGCACTAGGGCTGACCGCTGGTGTGCACGCATTCGCAGACGAGCTGCGGGGAGCCGGGCACACCGTCCACACGCCTGACTTGTATCACGGACGCACCTTCGCAACGCTCGACGAGGGTCTCGCGTTCGCCGAGGAACTCGGCTTCGAGAACATCCTCGATCGCGGTGTCGACACAGCCGAGGACCTCCATGCAGGACTCGTATACGCAGGGTTCTCACTCGGCGTGATGGCTGCACAGAAGCTCGCCCAGACGAGGCCCGGAGCCCGCGGAGCGCTCCTCTTCTCAGCCTGCATCCCGATCAGTGGCGACTGGGCCTTCGGGCCGTGGCCCGAAGGTGTCCCCGTCCAGATCCACGGCACCGAGGAGGACCCTGTCTTCGTCGGCGAGGGCGACATCGAAGCCGCCCGCGAGATCGTCGACCAGGTCGAGAATGCGGAACTCTTCCTCTACCCCGGCGACCAGCACCTCTTCGCCGACAGCTCGCTCCCGACCTACGATGCGGAGGCCGCGACGTTGCTCACCCAACGGGTGATCGAGTTCCTGGACCGGCTTGACCGAGCCTTTGCGCTCAATGGTCTCCTGTCGTGATGCATCGAGCTATGCGAGTGTCACACGTCATCTCGCAGGAGTGACCACACTTCCAAGTCGTGGTACTCGCCGCGATGGAACCAACACCTGCGCATGACACCCTCGAAGGTGAATCCGGCCTTCTGCGCCACCCGACGGGAAGCCTCGTTGTCGGGGTGGATGTTCAGCTGGACGCGCTCGACGCGCTTGCGGGCGAAGATGTAGTCCGCCAACAGCCGGACCGCCTCGGACGTGTATCCCTTGCCTGCATGCTCGGCTCCGAACAGCTGATATGAGATCTCATATCCAGCGAGGTACGACGCGATCGGGAAGAACTCGACCTCGCCCACGATCTCGTTTCCGGAACCGATCATCAACAACATGCCTTCGTCGGGCTTCCAGAAACCGGACTCGGCGTACTCCGACCGGAGGGCCGGCTCGCTCATCACACCAAGCGGGAAGTAGTCGCCCTTCGCCCGGAGATCGCTCAACCTCTCGAAGAGCTCGTCCAAGTCGGCCTCGCGCACCATCCGCAGTTCCACGACCGTTCCCCGAAGCATGTGACCCTCCGCTGCCAAGGACTGGATCTACGCGATTCTATGCAAACGGATCCGGGGCAGCCCTGTCGCGGTCCCGGCCGCAGGTCGATCTCAGGCGCCGCCCGTGGCTCGGAGTTGCTTGCGGGCCACAACCTCGCCGTCCTCGATCTCGCCGGTGGGGACGTAGCCGTTGCGTTCGTAGAACGGACGCGGTGATCCCTTGCCGTCGCTCCAGCTGACCGTCATTGCGCTGTCGCCGCGTGCCATGAAAGCCTCCTCGACGAGGCGAAGGGCACGGTCCCCGATTCCCCTGCGTTGGTGGAGGCGATCGATGAGAAGGCGCCACAAGTAGGGCTCGGGATGATGATCGGTCGACTCGGCGACCATCACGAACCCGACGATCTCGTCGTCGGCGGTGATGGCACGCATCCAGGGGACGACGGGGGCACCGTTGTAGACCTCCGGGAACATCGCATCGGCGAAGGACCCGCCCATCGGTGAGACGAACCGTTCCTGGGACTTGTGCGTCACGAGACCCAGGACGGTGTCGGCGGTCTCCGGTGTGATCTCGACGAGCGCGACCTCCTCGGGAGCCACGGCGGACCGATTCCGCCACTCGTCCCACAGGTCCCTGGTGGTCCCGTAGATCCAGTCGTCGGATACCTCATCATCCAGCCAGAACGACGACCTGGTGTGGCCCTCGAACACGAACCCACATCGCTCCATCACCATCGCAGACGCTGAGTTGTCGGGGTGGAGCGTCCCGAACACCCTCGTGACGCCCAGGTCCTCGAACAGGTATGTGACGAAGGCGTCGAGGGACTCGACTGCATAGCCGTGTCCCCAGTGGGCCGAACCGAAGGAGTACCCGATCTCCGCGATGCGGGCGCGATCCGTGAGGTGGACGACGAGGTCCCCATATGCCTCACCGGTCTCCCGGTCGGCGACCACTGCCATCCACCATTCCTCGTCGGTCGGACCATCCATGGCGGCGACGTCGTGAACCATCTGCTCGGCTTCCGAGCGCGGATACGGCGTCACCCAGTTCTGGTATCGGGCGACCTCGGGGTCGTCCCGCCTGGCGTGGAGGTCGTCGACGTCGTCCGGGGTGAACGCCCGGATGACGAGCCGTTGCGTGGTGATGGGTGTGAACACGAGCAGATTCAAACACGTCGCGCCCGGGTGTGAGGCACGTCTTCGCCCTTGACAGATTCTCCGACACTTCAGAAAATGAAGCGATGACCCGCACGTACGACCAGTATTGCCCCGTTGCCTCCGCCCTCGACCGGATCGGGGATCGCTGGACGCTGCTGATCCTCCGCGACCTCCTGTGGTACGGGCCTGCCAGATTCGGTGATTTCACCGCACACAACGTCGGCATCCCGCCCGCTCTGCTCGCGGAGCGGCTCCGCATGCTCACGGAGGCCGGACTCGTGGCCAAGGAGGGACGCCGGTACCGCGCAGTCGATCCCGGCGGCCAACTGCTGGCGATGGTGGACGGTCTCGCAGCGCTCGGTTCCCGCTTCCTTTCGGACGAGGATCCCTCCGATGCGTCGCTTACCTACCTCGCACGACGGATGACGGCGATCCACCAGGATGAGCTCGTCAACATCGTTCCCCGGTCGCTCACTCTCACCATCGGGACGGTCACCGTCGGCTGCAGGATCGGTGGTGGGCGCGTCGACTTCTCCGCACCTCGCACGACCGATCCGCACGTCCGGGCAACCAGGGAGGAGTTCATGCAGCTCGTCGAGGGCACCCGCGACCCCCACCGGTTCCCGGTCGAGGGCGCCGAGGACGGCTGGGACGCCGCCAGCATCCTTCGTTTCCTGAGCTCTGCCGCATGAGGCGCCTGGTCACGACCCATCGGCAATGGCTCATCCTCGGTGGCTTGATCGGTACGGTCATCCTCGTCGCTGCCGTGGCCTTCCTTACACGGTCGGGCGATGCAGCGGGGGCAAGCGAGGCCTCGGCCACGACCACCTCGGCGGCGTCCCCCAGTTCCACGTCGACAACCACGACCACGATCCCCGCAGTCGATCTCGAGGTCGTCGTCGATCCGACGGTCGAGCCGATCGTCGACGAGGTCCCCGGCATCGAGCCGGACGACCCACCGAGGAAGGTAGGGCGTAGCATCTCCGCCGACGGTGCGATCTCGGACTTCGTCGTCGGTGAGGCGGTCATCGTCGTTCCCGACCTCGCTTCGGTCGAAGCGCTTCGTGCACATCCGGATGTGGAAGTCGTCGACGTCGACCACGACCCCGAGGCCGACCCTGAGGACGGGATAGATGTGTTCGTCCGTGGACGCGGCCTGGCATCGCTCGACCCGGCTGAGGCCGCGTACAGGTTTGCGACAGTGGACCCGGACCTGACCGGCACGATGACGGTGGACAGCCCCGAAACCGCGGCGACGGGAATCATCTTGGGGCGGCTCTACAACGACGTGTCCACGGACGTGGGCCTGAACTACGTACCGATCGGGACGGATATCGATGAGGGCCAACTGCTCGAGGCGCTCGAGTCCCAGCTCAACGCCCTCGACTGGCCGTTCGTGAAGTCGACGGCGCCTCAGGGCATTGGACTCGACACGGCATGGCAGATGCTCCACCACCACGGCAAGCAGCAGAACCGGGTCACGGTGCTGGTGATCGATCGCGGCTTCGTCAACAGCCCCGACCTCCCCGACAACGCCCGCATGCGCAAGGGCGACTGGGGCGCGGACCCGAATTCCGTGTGCTCGGGCGGGACCGCATGTCCGTACCATGGCACCCAGGTCAGCCTG
>DATHUV010000164.1:0-2561 GCA_035461905.1 Acidimicrobiia bacterium
CGAGGAGCTGTCGCTAGACGAAGACGCCTACTGGTGGATCGCAGGAGAACGCGAGGCGATCCGTGCGATGCGAGACGTGGTGATCGACCGTGGTGCGTCTCGTGAGCGGTTGAGCCTCAACGCGCATTGGCGACTCAGACCAACGGACCCTCGTCGCGAGCGACCCGACACCATCTCCTGAACGAGTCACCGAGCCCGGTATGGCCGGGCACTCACGGCCTCTCGAAATCCGGCGCCGGCGAACGGTGGATGAGAACGTCGCATTGCGCTTCGTGGACGACATGGTGGGCGACGCTCCCGAGAAGCACATGGCGAATCGGGTCGACGCCCCTCCATCCCACGGCGAGGAGTTCGGCGTCGTGTTCGTGCACCGCCCGCCCAAGGACATCCTCCGGCCTCCCCTCGGACACCTCGAGTGCCACCTGCAGGCCGTTCAGGTCCTGCTCGAGTCCCTCTTCGGCGATCGCGGCGAGCGTCGTGCGGTACCGATCGATCTCGTCGGGATCAACACCTCTGACGACCAATCGATGGACACCCGTCGGCTCGTACGCCCGCACCGCTACGAGCCGTGCCGCTGGCGCGATGTCGAGTGCGAGATCCATCGCCGCCTTGGCCTCCACCGACCCATCGATTCCGCAGACCACGGTCCGATACGCGCAGTTCGGAGCGATGCGCACGACGAGCACAGGTCGATCTGCGCTCCTCACCAGTCGGTCGATCGTCACACCGAACGCCATGGGCCCCGAGCGATGCTCGCCAAAGGCTCCTGCGACGATAAGCGCCGCACCGACCTCGCGCGAGGCGCGGATGAGTTCGACGAACGCCCGACCCTCACGGACGATGACGGTTGCGTCCGGATGCTCGATTGCGAGCTCGTCGGCCACGTCGTTCGGATCCTCGCCGTGGTCGGGTTCGACGACGTGGACCACGACAAGTCGGAGACCGAGCGCCTCACCGATCGACCGACCGCGTTCGAGGGCGATCCGAGCGCCGGGCGAACGATCGGTGGCTACCACCACCGCGCCGACGGATGAGACTCGCCGCGTCATCGTGGCGCATCCCCTGGCGAGGACGTGAGGATCGTGTCGAGCGCGCGCTCGGCCATGACGGAGAAGGGAGAAAGCACGAGGTCCGCACCCTCGTCCGTGAGTCGCCGCGTCGCCTCCGGGGTGTGTGCGGTCATGGCGACACTCGCTTCACAGCCGGCGGATCGAAGGGCATGCAGCAGGGCGAGATTGGTCTCGATGGTGGGTACGGTGCTCACGACCCAGATCACCTGGTTCAGCGGCAGGGCGGACACGAACTCGGGATCGTCGGCATCGCCGTAGATCACCTCGATGCCAGATGAGGTTCCCCATCGCAGCGCCTGCGGGTCGACGTCGACACCAAGCACCCGCCACCCCGAACGGTTGAGCCCCTCCGCGATGAGCGATCCGTGCCGACCGAGGCCGTACACGATCGCATCGACATCCCCCTCGTCGTGCCCGGGACGATCGCCCGATCTCGGCTCGGCGCGTTCGAAAACGGACAGGAAAGGGGCCAGGCGATCGAAGATCTGGTGGGAGTAGAGGATCAAGTACGTCGAGAGCACGATCGTGATGATTCCCACTGCGGTCACGACGCCCAGGACTGATTGGTCGATGTGACCGACCCGCACGCCCAACGCGACGAGGATCAACGAGAACTCACTGATCTGGGCGACGGTGAGGCCAGCGAGGAATGACGTGCGCTTTCGGTACCTCATCGCCCCCATGATCACGAGGACGATCAAGGGGTTCCCGAAGAGCACGAAGACCGACAGGAGCGACGCATCGAGGAGCTGTCCGATGGCGGCGGAGATGTCCAGTTGTGCACCGAGCTCGATGAAGAAGAACAGAAGGAGGAAGTCCCGGAGGCCGACGAGCCGCGACGCGATCGCCTCCCGATAGGGTGTCGAGGCAAGCGTCATGCCGGCGAGAAATGCCCCGACCTCCGAAGAGAACCCGAGGACATCCGCGATGGCCGCAAGGGCCACGGCCCACGCGACCGACGCGAGCACGAGGAGCTCCCTGTTCCCCGACAGGCGACCGAAGACCGACGGGAGCACCCACCGCGCGAGGCCGGCGAGGACCACGAGCGAGACGATCCCGCGCAGGAGCACCTGGACGAGTCGCTCCGTGACAGACGCATCCCCCGCCGTGCCGATCGCCGTGATGACGATCATGACGAGCACGACGACGATGTCCTGGACGATGAGGAAACCGACCGCGATACGGCCGTGGAGCTCGTCGATCTCCCGCTTATCCGACAGGAGCTTGACGATGATGATCGTCGAGGAGAACGTCAGCGCGACGGCGATGTACAGGGCAGGTACCGTTTCGTACCCGAGTGCCCTGGCGATCAAGAACCCGGCGACCGACGTGAAGACGATCTGGCCGAGTCCCGTCGCGAGCGCGACAGGTCCGGTCGTGCGCACCAACGCTGGATCGAGCTTCAGGCCGACCAGGAACAACAGGAGGGAGATCCCCAGTTTCGCGAGGAGTTCGAACTGGCCGACGTCCCCGACGAATCCAAGCGCGCTC
>DATHUV010000165.1:0-2503 GCA_035461905.1 Acidimicrobiia bacterium
GGTTCGCGTCCACGCCACCAAGGACTACTACGACATGGCGGCGATGGTCGCCGACTACGAGGACCTCCGGGTCACCTTCAACCTCACCCCCGTGCTCCTGCTCCAGCTCGAGGAGATCGTCAATGGCACCAAGGACGCCTACTGGGTGATGACCGAGATCCCGGCCGACGAGCTCACCGATGACGACAAGGCATTCATCGAGCAGCGCTTCTTCGACATCAACCCGAAGATCATCGATCGGTTCCCTCGATACCAGGAGATCCGCGACCTGCGCGATGCAGGCACCGAGTTCACGGCTGCGGATTGGCGTGACCTCCAACTCCTGTGGAACCTCGGATGGACTGATCCGAGCTTCCTCGCCGAGGAACCCCTTTCCTCGCTCGTGGAGAAGGGAAGGGACTTCACCGAGGAGGACAAGGCGACCGTCCTTGCGAAGCACCTCGAAATCGTCGGCATGGTTGTCGACGTCCACACACAGCTGTGGAGCGCGGGGCAGATCGAGGTCATCACGACGCCGTTCGCACACCCGATCCTGCCGCTCATCGGCGACACCGATCAGGCGGTGGAGGGAGATCCGTCCGCGATCATGCCGGTGAACCGGTTCCGCGAGATCAACGACGCGGTCGAGCACGTCGAACGGGGCCTCGCCGTCGCGGAGCGGATCCTCGGGCAGAGGCCGTCGGGTATGTGGCCGGGCGAGGGCGCGGTGAGCCAACTGGTGACCCCGATCTGGGCGAGCCGGGACGTCACCTGGATCGCAACCGGCGAGCACGTGCTCGGCGAGACGCTCGGTATCGGATCGTTCAACCGCGACTCGAACGGAACGGTCGAACAGGCGGACATCCTGTACAGGCCGTACGCAGCCCAACACTCCAGGGTGGCGCAGCTGCCCATCTTCTTCAGGGACGTCGAGCTCGCCGACCGGATCGGGTTCGAGTACTCGGGATCCCCGGCCCAGGAAGGGGCTGACGACTTCATGGGTCGTCTGGCGAACATCCGTGAGCAGATGGACGCGACGGACCATGATGGCCTCCGCGTCGTGACGATCGTCGTCGACGGCGAGAACGCCTGGGAGAACTACGACAACGACGGCATCGACTTCCTCGATGCCCTCTACACGGAGCTCACGACGGCTGATTGGCTGACCACGGTCACGCCGAGCCAGCTGCTGGAAGCCTTCCCCGATTCCTTCGAGCCCTTGCCCGATGTGTTCCCCGCGTCGTGGTTCCAACCGAACTTCGCCACCTGGATCGGTGAGCGCGAAGAGGCGCGGGCGTGGGACTACCTGTGGGAGGTGCGCGACGACCTGCGCAGGGCCGAGTCGGACGCCACTCCGGAGGCGTATGCGGAGGCGTTCGAGACCATGCTCTTCGCCGAGGGCAGCGACTGGTTCTGGTGGTACGGCAGCGACCAGGAGTCAGGGGACGACGGGTACTTCGATCGAGCCTTTCGAGAGCTCCTCGGGCAGGTGTACGACGCGCTCGGCATCGACCGACCACCGTTCATTCGGGTGCCGATCATCCCGGATCCTGCTGTCGAGCCTGACTCGACGCCTGGGGAACTGGTGACCATCCCGATCGGGCGGTTCGACGATGAGGCATGGGGCCTCGGTGGCCTGTACGACGGTCCCCATCCGATCCGTTGGGCGTTCGACGCCGACAACCTGTACCTGCGCATCGACGGGATCGGGGAGGAGACCACCGACGTGTACCTCGGGGTCCCATCTGGCGCACTCACCACGGGACTCAGCATCGGGGCTGCCTCCATCGAGGACGCACGAGTGCTTGGTTTCGACGCCTCCCACGTGATGCGCATCTCCGAGGGGCGCGTTTCGCTCCCCGACCGGCCGACGTCGCCACCCGATGACATCGACGAACTCTTCGACGCCGGCATCGAACTCGAGTCGGCATTCCGTGACGGTGCCGTCGAGTTTGCGATCCCGCTCGAGGCCCTCGGCGCCCTGGGAGTAGGAGATCGGGTCTCCATCCTCACGATCGTCGACGAGCGAGGTGAGAACGCCATCGCGCCGGCATCCGGCAGGGGAGCCATCCAGGTTCCGGACATCTCGAACGTCGAAGTCGTCTTCTCGGTCGAGGATCCCACAGGGGACGACTTCGGTCCCGGCACCTATACCTACCCGACCGACACCGTGTTCCAGCCCGGTTCGTATGACCTGACGTCGTTCAGCGTCGGACTGTCGGGTGACGAGATCGTCTTCGAGTTCACGGTGGCGGCACCGATCACCAACCCCTGGGACAGTCCGACCGGGCTGAGCATCCAGACGTTCGATGTCTACGTGGACACGGACCCCGGGGCATCCTCGGGCGCGAGGCGGATGATCGACGGCAGGAACGCCGCGCTCGAGGCGGGATCCGGCTGGGAGCGGGCACTGACCATCGAAGGGTGGGAGTCCGCGCTGTTCACGGCCACGAGCGATGACGATGTGAACGAGACACTCCCGACCCTCACCATCCTCGTGTTCGGTGACAAGGGCAGGGTTGTC